>CAIXJC010000012.1 GCA_903919715.1 uncultured bacterium
AAAAGTGTGGCGCTTTTTCGTTTTTTAGAGAAAGTCGCGTTATCACTCATAGGCTCGTTTCGCAGGAGGGTCCTCTGGTCATGGCGAAGCGAAAATCAATCGACGGCGCGATCGTTCGGCGAGTTTCGTCCAAGCAATTTGTGCTCGCAGTTCGCTCTCCGCTGAGCTCGACGAGGCGTGCAGTTGGTGCGCCAAAGTCCACTGCGCTCTTGGGCGAGTTGCGCAAAATGATTTTGAAGGCTCGCCAAGGAGTCGCCCATGCAGTGGATGCAGGGCTCACCACACTTTATTGGCATATTGGACGGCGGATTCATCAAGACATTCTGCAAAGTGAGCGAGGTGAATATGGAGAGCGAATTGTGGCTGTGCTCAGCGACAAGTTGGAATCGGAATTTGGAAGAGGGTTTGGAACGCGAAATCTGTTTCGAATGATCAGATTTGCCGAGGTTTTCCCAGATGACAGGATTGTGTCCGCACTGCGGACACAATTGGGATGGACTCATTTCAAGGCGATTATTCCGATGACGGATCCCATCAAACGTGACTTTTATTCGCAGTTGTGTCGAGTGGAGCGATGGAGCACTCGCACACTTGAGAAGAAGATTGGGGCGATGCTTTTCGAACGAAGTGCGCTGTCGAAAAAGCCTGCGAAACTTGCTGCAATGGAACTGAAACAACTTCGCCTTCGTGACAAAGTCACTCCTGACATTGTCTTTCGTGATCCATATATTCTTGATTTCCTAGGTTTGAAAGACACCTATTCTGAAAAAGATGCGGAGTCTGCGATTCTGCGTGAAATGGAATCGTTCATCCTTGAACTTGGCGTTGGATTTTGTTTTGTTGCACGGCAGCAGCGAATGCAAATTGATGACCGTGATTATTATCTCGATCTACTTTTTTATCATCGATCAATGCGACGATTGATTGCGATTGAATTGAAGATGGGTAAATTCGAAGCGGAAGATAAGGGGCAAATGGAGTTGTATCTCAGTTGGTTGCGAAAGCACGCATGCCAAACAGGCGAGGCCGCGCCGTTGGGAATGATTCTTTGTGCAGGGAAACGTGACGAACACATCGAACTTCTCGAACTGCAGAAGAGTGGGATACACGTTGCGAGTTACAAGTTGAATGTTTTGCCCAAAGAAAAAATTCAACGCAAATTTCGTCAAGCAGTCAGGCTTGTGCGATTGAAGAGTGAAAAGAATGCGTAAAGAGAATGCGCGAAGTGGCGTCTTGTGCAAAAAAATGACAGCAAGTGGTGGATTTCTGCCAGCAATCGACGGGGATTCGTAACACTCACGTCTCCTTACTTCTCGCCAAACA
Organism: uncultured bacterium; assembly: GCA_903919715.1. Classification (GTDB taxonomy): domain Bacteria; phylum Planctomycetota; class Phycisphaerae; order Phycisphaerales; family SM1A02; genus F1-60-MAGs104. The sequence continues at coordinate 1,324 of CAIXJC010000012.1, forward strand.
TAATTCCAGCCGCGGCAAGTTGTTGATCGACTTGCGGCGCCCATCCTCGGTTTGCCGCAGGACTCGCTGGGCTTGGATGCAAAACTTTATGAACGCGCGGTGGAGCGGCGGCTGATGCGCGTGGCGGCATCGCATCGATGACTCGCTGCGCGCGCTCTGCCGCGAATGCGCCAAATCCAACGACATTTTCTGGTTCGAGCGCATCAATCGCAGCTGCGAGCGCTTCATCGCACGCACTCTCAAGCGCTCGAACACTCGCCGATCCTCGCCCGACACGCGGCAATTTATCTGGAGTGAGATTCGCTCCCGTCTCTGACATAAACGCAAGCGGGCACCAGTTCCATATAAATGCATGACGAAAGAATGCGTCGGCGGTACCGAATCGTTCGCGCGCCCACGACCAGACGCGCGCGCCGCTGACTTCGCTGCGAGTGCACGCAAATCCTTCGACGGGTCGCTTGGGATGCATTCGCATCGGCGCACCGATTTGAACGGTGCGTTCATCGATACCGAGAAAGTCCCGCACAGAAGCGACCTCTCCAAACGGCACGCCAGTTTGCGCCATTCCAAACGGTCCCGGATTCATGCCGACGAAAAGGACGGTTGGACGCATTCGCGCTCGCGCAAGAAATGCACAGTGCGCGGACCATGCGTATTCGAGCGGGTTATATGTGAACGCCACGGGTGCCCCGAATTTCATCTCGCCGCACTTGTGCGCAAGGGTCGCGGCCGCGTGTTGCAATGCTGCCTGCGATGATGATTTATTTTGACACCGTTTCATCCTGAATACACAGGAATCTAGCGGATCAGGCTTGCGCGCAATCGTGGATTATGGGGGATCAACCAGCGCAAAAATAAAAAGGCCCCGCTCGGGGAGGCAGATCCGATGCGGGGCCGATCCAGGGTTGTTCGTACGTTTCACGAGACGCTCGCGATCCGTTTTCTACCTCCTCAGTCGTTCACTTCACCGACTGCAACAGAAATATGGGATTCCCGCCTCGCCGTGCAAATGAAGTTTGCAAGTTTTTTCACTTTCCACGCCCCGTGCGGTGGGTCAGATCTGTGTGTCTCTATCTTTATGGACACCCTACACTTGGCAACTATGGCAGGCGTCACTTCACGACATCATTTAGCGATCTATCCAGGCTCATTCGATCCCGTGACTTTGGGGCATTTGGATGTTCTCAGTCGCGCGCGGCGGCTCTTTGACGAGGTCATTGTTGCGGTCGGCCGCAATCCCGATAAGCCAGATTTTTTCCCAGTCGAAGAACGCGTGGCGTTGCTCGAACCGCTGATTGAAGAAATCATGCGGCGCGAGCCAGATGCAGCGCGCGTCACGATTGCGACCTATACGGGTTTGACCGTCGACTTCGCGCGGTCGCGCAATGCGTCTGGAATTATTCGAGGCATTCGCAATGTGACTGACCTTGCGTCGGAGTGCCAACTCGCAATCACAAATCGCCAAGTCGCAGGAATCGAAACTGTATTCGTCGTGACGGGCGAGGCTTTTGCGTTTCTTTCTTCAAGCCTCATTCGTCAGATCGCTGCGTTTGGCGGATCGATGGAAAAACTCAAGCCGTTCGTTCCGCCGAATGTTGCCAGTGCGATCGGCGAAAAAATGAGCGATCCCAATCATTCCCTCGCTCGTTTGGCGTTGGAGACTCAGGCCGACTGATTTTCACGACGATCAGCAATCACTCGCAGAGAACAATATGTTGCAATTTCGTGTCATCTCTATCGGAACACTCGGTGCTCATCCTCTTTGGAATGAAAAGGGAGCTGTCCGCGAGGCGCACTCAACGACCACGCTCATCGAGTCTGGCCCGCGCAAGATCATCGTCGATCCATCGCTGCCTCCGCAGATTCTTCAGCCGCGAATGCATTCGCGAACGGGAGTGAAGTGCGAAGAGATCACCGACGTCTTTTTGACCAGTAAGAATCCTGGCCAATACCGAGGCATCACGCTTTTCCCAAACGCAACATGGTGGATGGCAGCAGCAGATCGTGAAGCACTCGCCGCAGTCAGCGAAGAAGTCGAGCGATTCGCGGAGGTCGACGAGATGCAATCAAGCGATCCTAAGACGCGCGGCGTGATCGACTTCGTTAAGACATCGCTCGAAGTTGGACGACGTGTGAAGGATGCTCCTGATCGACTCGCAGACGGAGTCGATCTCTTTCCACTTCCAGGAGTGACTGCGGGAACTGCGGGATTGCTCTTGTCGATTCCATCATCGACCATTCTGATTACAGGCGATGCCATCGTGACCGAAGAGCACCTCGCGCAAGGGCGCATCACGACTCCATGCGAAGACATGGAACGCGCGCAGGAATCGTTCCGTGAGGCAGTCGAAATCGCGGATGTCTTCGTGCTTGGTCGGGATAATGTTGTGTTTAATCCACTGCGCGGTTCGTTTGGAAGATTCATGAGTCAATCAACGCAGGGATAAAATTCACTCGGTCGGTTGAACTATTCTCTTTCACGCTTCTGGCTAGAAACACCACTCAATCATCGGATTCATCAAATGACTACTGACTCGAATGAAAAGAACCAAGGTCTTCAGAACCAAGGTCTTCAGAACCAAGGTCTTCAGAACCAAGGCCTTCAGAACAAGACGCTCGGCCAAGTTGCCGCAGGAGCAGCAGGCGAAAGTGAAGCCGCGACGACACGCACTTCTTTCACGCTGCGCAGCTTGCTGAAGATGGTGCGAGGCGGCGAAAAATTTGCATGCTTGACCTGTTATGACGCGACGACTGCACGTTGGTTGCAAGCGGCGGGATTGCATGTGCTGCTTGTGGGTGACACCGCAGGCGAAGTGATTCTTGGATTTCCAAACACGATGCACACGCCGCTGGATTTTCTTGTCGCGTTGACGGCTGGTGTGAAGCGCGGCGCGCCTGCAACGCTCGTCATGGCGGATATGCCATTCATGAGTTACCAAGCCGACGATGCGGAGGCGATTCGCAACGCTGGGCGATTCATGACCGAAGGGCTTGCAGATCTTGTGAAGCTTGAAGTCGATCGTTCATTCGCAGGATTAGTTGCCAAGATGAGTCGTGCAGGAATTCCTGTTGTCGCTCACATCGGATCGCGACCGCAACACGTGAAGATGCACGGTGGGTATTACGCCGCAGGCAAGAGTGCAGACACTGCAGTCGCATTGCTTGATGACGCTCGTGCGATGGTTGAAGCGGGCGCGACGATGTTGCTGATCGAAGCGGCGCCTGCAGAAGTCGCAGAACAAATCGTGCGGGAATCGACTGTGCCGGTGATCGGTTGTGGCGCAGGATCGTCTTGTCATGGCCAAGTTGTTGTCTTGCAAGATCTGCTTGGAATGAGCACGTGGCAGCCTGCGTTCGCGTTGCCAACGGCTCAAATCGGCGGACAAATTATGGCCGCAGCCAAAGTCTGGATGGACCGTGTGAAGTCGGGACAACTCGGCGAACATCCATATGTGATGAACGATACGCAGCGCACAGTGTTTCACGAGACGTTGAAGCGCCGCGATGTTTCGCATGAACGGGTCGAGCCCAAGCAATGAAAATCCAAACGCTGTTGCCAGCAACCATTGTGGCAATCGCAGCCGTGGTCGTGCTGATCGCAACTCCTCAAGCCGTTCGTAGTGTGGTCAAGACGAAAGCAGAAGCAGAACTTGTCGCTGCGAAGGGGAGGTTGACTCACACCAATGCGCTTGAAGAAGTGAATCAGGCGACGCGCGATATCGCCACAATCGTCGAGCCGTCTGTTCTCTCCCTGAGCGCATCTGGATCGCAGTCGGCGCGCGGCGGAGGTCGGCCATTTCTCAATACTGGTTCTGGATGGATTTATGACGTGTATGGCCACATCGTGACGAACGGTCATGTTGTTGATGGCGCAGATCGAATCGACGTGCAGTTGCATACGGGACAGATTGTGCAGGCGCAGTTGATCGGACTTGATCTGAAAACGGATATCGCAGTGCTGAGAATCGAAGCTGATGATTTGACGCCAGCTCAACGTTCAATCGACATTCCAACGCAAGGCGACATGGTGTTTGCATTTGGATCTCCATTTGATTTTCGTTTTTCGATGAGTGCTGGCATTGTTTCTGGAATCGGTCGCAGCGCAGGACTTTCGGATGTGGATTATGAAAATTTCATCCAAGTTGATGCAGCGATCAATCCTGGTAATTCTGGCGGACCTCTGACAGATATTTATGGACGTGTGATTGGAATGAATACGGCGATCGCGACTGGTCGCGGAAGCACGCTTGGACAGGGTCAATTCGGTGGAATCGGCCTCGCAATTCCAATGGACATCATCGAATTCGTGGTGGGGCAATTGATCGAAACGGGAGAAGTCGCCAAAGGTTTTTCGGGCGTTGCGGTTCAGCCGGTCAATTCAATCTTGCCGCCACAAATGCGCGATCCAATTTATCGCTGCATCGTGGAGCATTACAACGCCGATGGTGCGGTCATCTCGCGGATCACAGCAGGCAGTCCTGCGGAGCGCGCGGGCCTGAAGTTGGGTGATGTGATCACTTCGATTGATGGCGTGCGAGTGACTGATGCGGACAAGGTTCCGTCGATCATTGGCACGCGACGGCCGGGACAAACTGTGGTCTTCCAAGTCTGGCGGGCGGTTCCCGATCAAGGTCGCGGGGAAGAGATGAAGTTCAATGTGGAGTTGATCCAGCGAGATCCACAGGTGGAAGCGGCGGACATCGCCGACATCCTGCGAAATTATGGATTTGCGACTTTGGCGACCAGCACGCAGGAGTCGTGCGCTGCGCTCACCGTTGCGCACCGCCGCGGCGTGTTGGTTGGAGCGGTCACTCCCAATTCGAAATTGGCTGAAATGGTCCCCGCTGGGTCGATCATTGTTGCCGTGGGCGGTCAATCAGTTGGAACGCTCGAAGACTTTTATGTGCGGTTGGCGCGCGGTGCGGTTTCGCGGCGTGGAATCGGTCGTGCCAGTGCAATCTTGACCATCGCTCTTCCCTCAGGCACGCTGAGCGAGTTTGATATACCACTCCGCTAATTCCATGACAAAGCCACTCCTCGAAGTTCAAGATCTCAACGTGCACTTTCCCGTGCGGCGCGGAATTTTTCAGCGGATCGTTGATCATCGGCGCGCCGTGGACGGCGTGAGTTTTTCGATCATGCCTGGCGAGACGCTCGGACTTGTCGGCGAGTCTGGTTGTGGAAAGACCACCGTCGGCCGTGCGATATTGCGTCTGATTCCAGCGACGAGCGGGAGCGTTCACTTTGATGGCATTGATGTCTTCGCTCAAGGCGCGACAAGTCTGCGGAAACTTCGGCGGCAGATGCAGATCATCTTTCAAGATCCAGGTGGTTCGCTCAATCCGCGAATGCGCGTCGGGCGAATTATTGGCGAGCCACTCGAAGTCCACGGCATCGTGCCGAAGGATCAGATTCGAGAGCGCGTTGGCAAGTTGCTTGAGCGCTGCGGACTTTGGCGCGGCGCCGCCGATCGGTACCCACACGAATTTTCTGGCGGACAGAAACAGCGCATTGGTATCGCACGCGCACTTGCGCTCGAGCCGCGGCTGATCGTCTGTGACGAACCGACCAGTGCGCTCGATGTTTCGATTCAGAGTCAGGTGTTGAATCTTCTTGCTGATTTGCAGGAAGAATTCAAGCTTTCGTATCTGTTCATCAGCCACGATATGGCGGTCATTCATCACGCATGTCAACGAATCGTCGTGATGTGGAATGGCAAGATCGTCGAGCAAGGGACTCGCGAAGAAATTATTTACGCGCCGAAGCATCCTTATACGCAGGCGCTTTTGTCTGCGGTTCCGGAAGCGGATCCGATGCGGCGCAAGAATCGTGTTCGACTCGAAGGGATGCGGATGTGACGACGGCACCAATCGAGTCACGCAAGGCTGCGAAATTCCTCTTCTTCTTTTTTATCCTGCTTGCAGTTGGGACATTCGCATGGGGATTTTTTGTTGCCGAGAAAGTTCGAGCACGTGCGCGGCAAGTCGACGGCGCATTGCGGTCGGTCGCATGGGCGTGCTTGTGTTATTCCCAGCCAACATCCCAGCCAACCTCTCAGCAAACCTCTTTGGCGAGCGATCATCTCTGGCCCGATTCCGATGCGTCATTGATCGCTTCGACAGGAGCTTGGAGTCGCGAAACAATCGAATCGCCAGGTGCGCAGTGGCCAGCGACGCGAGAAGCGGCGTTGGCTGGCACGGTTGCTCCTGCCAATGCTGCCGAAGCGTTGGCGATTGTGGGCGTCGAATTCTCGAAAGATCCGCATGATTGTCCGCACATTACTGCGCTCGGAAATCCCAGCGGATTGGATACTCTAGAAGTTGTAAACGCTTGGTTGACCGAGTACGCAAAGGCACAGTTTTCCCGTTCGCTTCCCGCTCCAATCCAGAAATAATATGAGTTCCCAGCCGATGACCCAGCCGACAAATCAGCCGATGAATGCCACCATGTCGAATCCCAACACAATCGCGCGAGTGATGCCAGAAACGCCGATGTTTGATGTGATGGAAGGCGCCGCGCGCATTGAAAAGCGCGTGCTCGATCACGGATTTGTTGCTCTCATCGATTGTATGCCGCGGATGGCGCCAGTTGGAAAGACTGCGGATTTTTCGATTGTGCAATCAGCGCGTGTTTCGTATGGCGAAGGCACGAAGCAGGTGAATGAAGATCGCGGGCTCGTGCGATATTTGCTGCGGCATCGTCACACGACACCGTTTGAAATGGTCGAGTTCAAATTTCATATTGCGATGCCGATGTTTGTTGCGCGACAATGGATTCGCCATCGCACGGCAAACGTCAATGAATACAGCGCGCGCTATTCAATCGTCCCAGATCGTTTTTATCGCCCGTCGCTCGAATCTGTTCGTGCGCAGAGTGGATCGAATCGCCAAGGCGGTGAAGGTCTCGTCGATGCTGGAACTGCTGAAGAATTCCTGGTGATGCTCGATCGCGCAGAAGGGCTTTATAAAGATTATTTAGGCCTCACCGAAAAGGGTGTGGCGCGAGAATTGGCGCGAGCTGCGCTTCCCGTCTCGGTTTATACGGAGTGGTACTGGAAGTGCGATTTGCACAATCTTTTTCACTTCCTTTCGCTGAGAATGGATCCGCATGCGCAGTATGAAATCCGCGTTTTCGCCGATGCAATGTATGAATTATTGAAGCCGATCGTGCCGATTTCATGCGAGGCGTTCGAGGATTATCGACTCGGCGCAATGCATTTGACGAAGCTCGAAATTGAATCGATTAAGTCTGGCAAGCCGCTCGCCACCACCAACAAGCGCGAACTTGCCGAGTTCGAGACCAAGTGTGCGCAGTTGGGGATCGTGATGCCAGTTGGTTCGCCTGCGAAGTCGCCGGCTTGATTCAATAGCGCGCGTCTTCAGGGACAACGGCGACCAGTCCAACGAGCGGGCTCGTTTCATCGCGCTGGATTTGCACGAAGATCAACGGAGTCGGTGCGCGTGTTCGCCAGAATCCGCCCGGTTGAGGGCATTGGCCCCACACATCGCGGAACTTGTCGATTCGCAGTTCGACCGTTTCTCCTGCCAAGAGTTGCGAGACATGTTGCATAAATCGGCGGTTCACCCAGATATCGATTTCGCGATAATCCGTGGCAGTCGCGTTGATGATTTGGAGGACCGTTTCCTTGGGTACCGCCTGAATTTGAACCACTTCAGATTGCAAAAGCGTCTCGGGATAGACCCGAGTCGCGAGCGCAGGGTCGTAGAGAGGTGCGTTGCAAGCGCCAAGCACCATCGCTGCGGCGCCGACCGAAATGAAGGCGCGAAAGGAGAGCAGGGAAGCGGTCAATTGTGAGATGGATCTGCCGTACATCATTCGTCCCAAGTGTATGAGATTGCTCCGTAGACTTTGGGCTATGAGCGTCGAACTGAATCCAAGTCAATTGCCTCCGCGAAACCTCTCGCGTTCCCCTGCGGAAACCGCGAAATTGACTCGTGTCGATCCGAGAGTTCAGGCGCTCTTGCCGAAATTCGATGCGCCGTTTTTCCAGGCCGGGCTTGCGGGGTACTCCGATGGCGCAATGCGATTGATTGCGCGGCGACATGGTTGTCCGTTTTGCGTGACCGAGGCGTTACTTGATCGCACCCTCCTCAATGGCGGCAAGGGAAAGATTCGCGAGGATCCAGATCTGATTGCCACCGAATGCGGGATGGGTGAAGTCGCTGACAATGTCGCGGCGACGGTCGATGATCATCCGTTGGCGGGTCAGATCATGGGATCTAAAGCGGACGAGATGGCGCGTGCCGCCGACATCATCGTCACGATGGGTCACGATGTTGTCGATGTCAATCTCGCTTGTCCTGTCAAAAAGATCAGCGCGAACAATCGTGGCGGCCACTTCTTGGCTCACCCGCGGGAGGCGATCGACATTCTGCGCGCCGTGGCCGAAGCGGTCGGAGGTCGGGTGCCTTGTACAGTCAAACTGCGACGTGCGTATGACGACACTTCCGAGATGGCTACAAACTTTGAGCGCATCTTCGACGCCGCGTATGAATGCGGATATGCGTGGACGACGGTGCATTGCCGTACGGTTGAGCAGAAATATCTGGGGCCAGGCCGCTGGGAATTTCTGTCGGATTTGACGAAGCGACATCCAGACCGAATCATTTTTGGGTCGGGCGATGTATGGACCGTTCAAGACATCTTTGCAATGATGGATCAGTGCGGTGTGAGCGGTGTGAGCGTTGCGCGCGGGTGCATCGGAAATCCCTGGATTTTCAGGCAAGCGCGCGAAATGATGGCGGGCGGTGAACCAACGCCACCAACGATTGCTGAACAAAGATCTGCGTTGCTCGAACATTTTGAACTTGCAAAGTTTCTCTATGGCGACAACGCAACTGGAAGGCGTATGCGCAAATTTGGAATCAAGTTTGCGGCGCATCATCCCCAGTCCAATGTGGTGAAGGGCGAGTTTGTTCGCTGTGAGAATTCAGCGCAGTGGCGAGCGGTGATCGATCAGTTCTATCAATGAGTGGTTGGCTCGAAATAATCTTTTGCTGATTGTGTGCTTTGCAATGTGTTGCTCTCCTCAAGCGCAGGTCTTTGAGGGGTCGTCTGCGGCCAGTAAACATGTGCGGCACCAGGCCCCGCTGGCATATCGGGATTGCCACTGCGACCGGCTACAAGAAATGGGATCGCTGATCGCAATTCGGCGCCGTCAATTGGTTGCGCACAACCCAGTGCAACTCGAAAGCCGTCATGCACATCGAACGAAGCATCGGGTGCGGTGATGCGAGCAACAAGTTGAGCGCCAGTGTTCCACGGAATCTCACCATGGCTGGCATGGTCTGCGGGTTGGAACAAATAGACAGCGCCGCTGCCTTCTCCCTCAGTGTGTTCATTGCCAGCGGCAAGTGGATTGCAGGATTCTGACGCACCCACGGCGAGTATTCCTCTGCGAATAGACAGTGATATTCCGAACGCTTCGGGCCGGTATGGCAATGCTCCGCACCACGGTTGCGGCGAAGTCAGCGCAAAGAGTGGGCGACAATCGTCGGTCGCACCTTCAGTGTGGTTCCGTCCAAACAAATGCACGACTCCTGCGTGGGCTGGGAATGGCAGAGAATGGGTGGGAGTCTCGCGTGGTGCGCCGACGGCAATGATGTCGGAGGCAATTGCGACACTCATCCCAAACCATGCGCCTTCTTGCGGGCTCGGCGCGTCCATGCGCCCAGCGTGTCGCCATCCGTTGTATTTGAGATTTTTTTCGAGGCGAAAAATATCTGCGCGGCCGCTGCCATATCCAAAGCCGCTGAAACTTGGTGAGCCAACGACGATCGTGTCTCCGCGTATTGCAATGCTCGTTCCAAAGCGCATGCCTGCGGCGGGAGTGGGCAGTGCGAGCTCGCTCTCGAAGATCCATGATTCGCCGCGGCGAACGAAGACGTCAGCGCGGCCCGCCGCAAATTCCGCCTCATTGTGATCTGGCGATCCAACCACAATGCGTGCGCCGTCCGTGGCGACAACAGATCCAAAGTGTGCCGAAGTTTCAGGTCGTGGCGATTCGAGTGTTGCCCAGAGTTGCCAGTGCGCACCGTTCGTTTCATGCGGTGCCACAGACCGTGGTGCATATATATAGACCCGCCCCATCTGAAAGTTTTCTGGCCATTTGCCAGACTCCTTGAGAGTTCCGTCTTCATTCGGTGCGCCGATGCACAACGTGGTCGCGGCGGCGTCGAATGCGACTGCTTGCCCAAACGCGGTGTTGGTGCGCGCTGCTGGATGGCTGACAATCTCTCGCAGTGCCAGCGAATTCGCAGTGCAGTTCCAAATCGCCACAGCACCTGCATCGACGCCGACATCTCCGTCGCGCCCACCGCCCACCGCAATACAACCAGTTTCGCTGGCAGCGACGGCGGCGCCGATTCCAATGGGCAGCATCCGCTGAGGCGCATCGAGGCGTGCGCGATGTTGCCAAGACTGATCACTGACTGCGTTCGCATTCATCGCCAACGCCATCACGGCCATTGCGGCTATCCCCGCAATTCCAACCCGCATTGCCCATCGATCCCATTCGCTTTGCATGTTCGATTTCCTTTCGAACGGGGACAGTAATGTCCCGCTAGGGGCCAATCGCAATTCATGCCCATTTTTCTTGCAAATTGTTTTAGGGCTATTTTAAGGCTATTTGTGCTGATTTTTTGCGTTTTACACATTCGATAGCGCGCACTACTGCGCAGTACGCAGCCGACAATAGTGCACGCAATCACAGCGCCGCTTGCGAAGCGTCGCTGAATTGGCAAACTCCGCAACTCAACTCATGATCCGCGCTTACCTCGGCGACCTTGCTTGAATCCCTTCTTATGTCCGCGCTCGGTGCGTGGCGCACCACGGCCTCCGACGAATCCACGGTCGCGCTTGCCGCGAATTTCGCCGTCTTCGCCCTTGATCTCACTTGCCTTGCGAAGAGATTTCACTAATCGCAATTCCATTTGCCGAGTCCCAAGATTGATTTCCGCAATCTGGACTTCAACGGGATCGCCGACGCCGAGGCTCGCGCCACTGCGCGCTGAAGTCATTCGTCCCGTTGTCTCGCTTCGTGTCCATTTGTCGCCACTGCCGCCGCCGATCTCGCGCAGACGAATCATTCCATCTGCGAGGAATCGATCAAGCATCACAAAGACTCCGCCGCCGCCTGGAGAAACGCCAGTGACCACACCCGTAAGTGTTTTCGACAGGAAATTATCCAACAAGAATTGCAGCACGAGGAAAGTTCGCAGTTCGCGCTCGGCGCGCTCCGCATTTACTTCGGTCTCGCTGCAATGCGAACCGCATTCGACGAGTGATTCCGCATTCTCCACGCGGGGATCGGTGCGCATTTGATCGAGCAGTGCGCGCCGTTGCTTGCCACCCGGCGGTGTCCGTCCGTTGTCGGTCAATTCAGTCCACGCTTCGAGCATTCGGTGAGTGACGAGATCTGGATAGCGTCTGATCGGACTTGTGAAATGCAGGTAATGCTCGCTGGCAAGTGCAAAGTGGCCGATGAGAGCAGGGGCATACACCGCCTTCGCCATCGATCGCAAGACGGCGAAGTGAATCGCGCGTTCGCTTTCTGTTCCGCGCACCGAATCGAGCAACGCTTGCAGATCTTTACGCGTTGGCGTTTCTGGCAGTCGAATTTTTGCAGTTCGTGCATACATGCGAAGCTCTTCGACATCATGGAACGCTGGCTCGGGATGGATTCGTCGCAGTGCGGGAATCGCCAGCGACGCGAAGAGTCTCGCCACCGCTTCGTTTGCTTCGACCATGAACATTTCGATCAACTTGTGGGTGAACGCATCATCTTCAGGTTCGACGTCCTTCACTCGGCCGTTGTCGTCATAAATCAATTCTGATTCGGGAAGGCTGAGCACGATCATTCCATCTTTCAGTCTGCGAGTGCGCAGGATTTGCGCAAGTTTGGCTGACATCCGCAGTTCTTCAACAAGCGCTTCATCGATCGGGGTTTCGGTCTTCGCATTCTTGCGAGCGGCAGCCATGTCGCCGTCGATGACTCCTTGAGCCTCTAAATAGGTCAATCGTTTGCGTGATCGAATGACGGTCGACGCATATCGCTCGTACAGAACGCGGCCGTTCTTATCGAAGGTCACCCATGCTGTCTTTGTGAATCGTGCGACGCCTTCTTGCAGCGAACAAACGCCATTGGAGAGTGTCTCGGGAAGCATCGGTATGACGCGGCGTGGGAGATATGCGCTATTTCCTCGAGCGCGCGCTTCGATATCGAGTGCGCCGCCTCGTGGAACGAAGGCAGCAACGTCGGCAATATGCACTGCAAGCGTCCACTCTTCTTTTGTTTCATCGAACGAGATTGAGATCGCATCATCGAAGTCGCGTGCATCTGGCGGATCAATCGTGAAGACGGACGTTGCGGTCAAGTCTTCGCGACCTTCCCATGGACCTTCACGGTGCGCCTCAAAATTTCGCGCGGCTTCAGCTGCTTCGTCAAGGACGTCTTGTGGGAACTCGTCGTGGAGGTCATATGTCACCATGACCGATCTCGTTTCGACATCTGCTTCGCCTGCTGTGCCGAGTCGCTGAGTGATGACACCTTCAGCTCGTGATCGCTGATCTGGAAAGCGAGTGATTTCGACGATGACCTTATCGCCAACCTTTGCGTCCTTTGCACCTGGATCGCGTACGACGATTGGTTCAGTCAAACTTCGTCCATCGGGAACAACGATCCAACCACGACCTTCTTGTTCAAGGCGGCCTGCGAATCGAGTTTGTTTCCGTTCAAGAATTTCCAGCACACGTCCAACGGGTCGAGCATCAGGAGAACGATCCCAATCTTTGCCGCGCCGTATAACCGCCACGCGCACGCGATCGCCAGAAATTGCACCGCCCGTATCGCTCTGCGCAACAAACAAATCGCCTTCACGGCTCGGGACGTCGGGAATCAAATATCCATCACCCTTGCCACGTGCATTGATGCGAATGCGTCCGATGGTCTCGTCTTTGAAGCGAGTCAGTCGGACGATGTCTTCGTTGCTGATATCGATGAAATCTTCGGTTGCGAGTGCGTCCAGTGTCGCGCGGAATTCAGGAGTTTGATCCTCGAGAATGCGCATCTGGCGCTCGAGTTCGCGGGATCGGACGGGCTGGTAGCCGTTATGTCCAAGGTGATTGAGAATTTGATGACGGAATGCTTCGCTCATTTACTTTTTGTCTTTCGTGCCGGCTTCGATGCGCGGCGTGGAGCCACTGCGGATTTTTCCGCAGATGGTCTCGCGAGTTGTTTGAGATTTCCGACACCACGACCTTCGCGGGCGGATTTCTTTTCTTGTTTGTCTTTTGGAATCGCGTTCGCTTCCTTGGGCGACTGCGCTTTTGATTCACTGATTGTTGATGCTGTTGATGGTTTGTCTGTCACTTTGCCTGCGGATTTGTCCGCAGATTTGTCGGTCGGCTTGTCCGTCGTTTTTCCCGCTTGGCCAGCTTGGCTGTCGGTTGGCTTCGCACTTTCAGCGGGCTTGCTCTGGGATTCACTTTTCTGGGATTCCGTCTTCTCGGCTTCCTCGGCCTTGCGATACGAATCGCTTCGGTAATCCGTTTCATAAAATCCGCCACCCTTAAAGAGAACGCCTGCGCCGATGCCGATCTTTCGTTCAACACGTCTGCGCTTGCACTTGGGGCACACTCGCACGGGTGAAGAAGTAATCGGCTGGAATCGCTCGAATTCGTGCCGGCATGCGCGGCAGACATATTCATACGTCGGCATGTATCAGGCGTCCGGCTTTGGAGTAATCGCGACCTTTGCGGATCGCAGAGGGACATCGCCGAAGCGATATCCCGCTTGCAGGCATTGAGCGACGCGTCCTGGGGCGATCTTGTCCGCGCTCTGCTGCATCACCGCTTCATGGAATGTCGGATTGAATTCCTCGCCTGGCGTTGGATCGATGCGTTCGATACCGCACTGGCCGAGCGCCTTCAGCAATTCGCTTCGGATGAGGTTGACCGCATCCGCCAACTTGTTCGCATCGAGTGAGCGTAAATCATGACCGAGCGCAAGATCCATGTTTTCAAGAACTGGAACGATCGCACGAGCGACATGTGTGACGCCGTGATCTCGTGCGCGCATTTCATTTTCGCGTGATCGTCGTTGAAAATTCTGATAGTCCGCGAGCACACGCAGATAGGACTGTTGTTTTTCTTCGATCTGTTTATGAAGCTCAGCGAGGATGGCCATTTCTCCCTGCGGCGCACTTCCGTGCGTGGCATGATCGTTCGGCGCTTCTCCCATCGGCTGTTCTGGAGATGGATGTTTTGGTTCAGTCGTCATTGAGTGTTTCGCCTTTCAACTTCCTGAAATCGTGTCCTTGATTTTCTTCCACACACCCTTACCCGCTGGCCGAAGTTCCTCATCAGGATTCGTCTGGGTCTTCGCGAACTGCTCCAAGAGATCTCGCTGTGCCGCAGTGATCTTATTCGGAACTTCAATACAGACGCTCACGCGCAAATCTCCGCGCACTTTCGGTGATCGCAAGTGGGGAAGTCCCGCCCCTTCGATGGTGAGAACCTCTCCGTGCGATGTTCCTCGCGGAATTTCAAGAGGGCGCTTCCCATCAAGAGTTTCGATCGAGGTCATTCCGCCCATCACTGCCAGTGGGAAGCTGATATCGCGCGTTGTCACCAAATCATCTTCGACGCGCTCAAAGGCATCGTGCTCGTTGACTGCAACCACGACATGCAGATCTCCTCGAGGGCCTTTGCCCGCAGGATCGGCTTCAATCGGCGGTGGTTCTCCTTCGCTCGAAATACGGATCACTTGTCCGTGAGAGATGCCAGCAGGAATCTTCACGTTGAGATTTCGTCGCTTGGGAACCCGTCCCGCACCTCTGCACTCTGCACAGAATTCTGTAATCACCGTGCCGCGCCCGCGGCAGTTTGGGCACGTGGTGACCATGCGAAACATTCCGCCGAGTCCTTGCTGCGCAACTTGGCCACCTCCGCCGCATGTTGGACATTTGATTGGCTTCGTGCCTGGCTTCGCGCCAGAGCCTTCGCATGAAGTGCAAACATCGCGCCGCGTGAAGGCGACTTCGACATCCTTGCCGTTGAGGACATCGAGCAGTTCGATTTCGACGCTTGTTTCGAGGTCGTATCCACGGACTGGACCACGTCGGCCGCCGCGCGATCCACCTCCACCTCCGCCGCCACCAAATATGTCATTGAATATCGAGAAAATATCGTCCGGACGCATCCGCGAAAAATCATGTCCAGGCGTTTGTCGCAATCCCGCATGTCCGTATTGGTCATAGAGGGCTTTGCGTTCTGCATCGGAAAGCACTTCGTATGCCTCGGCGCAGACCTTGAATTCGGTTTCGGCCTTGGGGTCGCCAGGGTTTCGATCTGGATGCCATTTCATAGCCATCCGTCGATAGGCGCGTTTGATTTCGTCGCCGTTGGCGGTCCGCTCGATGGAGAGAATTTCGTAATAGTCGCGTTCGACGGGCACGTTGAATCTCAATTAGAGGAAGTGTGAGAGAAGAACCAAACAAAAGTCCAAACGAAAAACGGAGGACCGAAGAACCGTGGGGCGTTCTGCGATCCTCCGTTGTCTTTTCGAATGAATCAGGAGATCGCCCCTTCGGTTGGAGCGGTCTCATCTTTGAGCTCAGTGACGAGAACGTCAGTCGTCAACATGAGGCCTGCAATGCTTGCCGCATTTTCAATCGCGGTCTTGGCGACAAGCGCTGGATCGATAATGCCAGCCTTGATCAAGTCTTCGTATTCGCCAGTGGACGCATTGAAGCCGAATGATCCCTTGCCTTCGAGAATGTGTTCGACAACGACGTCTCCATCGATGCCATAGTTCGTAGCGATTTGCCAGGTTGGACGACGAAGCGCTTCCGCCACGATGTCATAACCGAACACCTCGTCACCCTTTGCATTCTTACGGGCGGAATGAATTGCTGCGATTGCGCGCAGGTATGCGACGCCTCCGCCAGCCACATAGCCCTCTTTGGCTGCTGCTCGAGTTGCATGAAGAGCATCGTCGACGCGATCTTTCTTTTCCTTCATGGAAACTTCAGTCGCTGCGCCGACATGGACAATCGCCACGCCGCCGGTCAGCTTCGCCAAACGTTCCATGAACTTCTCGCGGTCATAATCCGAGGTCGACTTTTCGTGTTGCGAACGAATCTGTGCGACTCGGTCAGCGATCGCTGCCTTCTTGCCAGCGCCTTCGATGATCGTGCACTCGTCTTTGGTCACGACAACTCGTCGAGCCGTTCCGAGTTCGGAGAGTTCGACGTCGGCAAGATTGCGGCCGATGTCTTCTGCGAAGAAAACGCCACCAGTCAATGTTGCGATGTCGCCAAGCATGGCCTTGCGACGATCTCCAAATCCTGGAGCCTTCACTGCGCAGATCTGTAGAACGCCGCGAAGGCGATTGACGACGAGCGCTGCGAGTGCTTCATTTTCGACTTCTTCTGCGATGACCAACAAAGGCTTCGACGAAGTTGCGATCTTGTTGAGCAGAGGAAGGAAATCAACCAGATTGGAGATCTTCTTCTCATAAATCAGCACGTACGCATTTTCAAGAACGCATTCTGCTTTCTTTGCATCGGTCATGAAGTATGGCGAGAGATAGCCCTTGTCGAAACACATACCTTCGACATAGTCCAGCGTTGTGTCTGCCGTCTTGCCTTCTTCGATTTCAACAACGCCATTCGCGCCAACTTTATGGATCGCTTCCGCAATCAGATCGCCGATTTCGCTGTCGTGATTCGCACTGACTGTCGCGACCTTTGCGAGATCCTCTTTGCCCTTGCACTTCGTGGAAGCGGAGGTGATGAAATCTCCCGCAGCTTTGGCGGCTGCGTTGATGCCGCGTTGAATCGCAACGGCGTTCGCTCCGGTGGCGACAAACTTCAGTCCGCCATTGAAGATGGCAGCTGCAAGAACGGTTGCTGCAGTCGTTCCATCACCCGCAACATCTGCGGTCTTTTTAGCGACTTGCGCAACGAGCTTCGCTCCCATGTTCTGGAATGGCTCCGAGAGTTCGACTTCCTTGGCGACGCTGACGCCGTCCTTGGTGACCGATGGACTGCCGAAGGACTTTTGCACAATCACATTGCGTCCTGAAGGACCCATGGTGACAGCGACAGCCTTGGCGATTTGATCGACTCCGCGCTTGAGTTCTGAGTGCGCAGCGGTTGAGAATTTCATTTGCTTACTGGACATAGTTTGGACTCCTGCCTGATTGATGAATTGTTGGATCAGCCGTCAATGACGCCGAGCAGTTCGCTTTCGCGAATGATGAGATGAGTCACGTTCTTGATTTCAATTTCGGTTCCCGAGTACTTGCCGTACACGACCGTGTCGCCCTTGCGAACGGTTGGAACAAGCCGCGTTCCGTTCTCCAGCAACTTGCCTGGTCCGACGGTGATGACTTTGCCCTTCATCGGTTTTTCCTTCGCCGATTCTGGCAAGAAAATACCTGATGCGGTCTTGGTCTCTGCGTCGAGTGGTTTAACGACGATGCGGTCTTCG
Source organism: uncultured bacterium (assembly GCA_903919715.1). Classification (GTDB taxonomy): domain Bacteria; phylum Planctomycetota; class Phycisphaerae; order Phycisphaerales; family SM1A02; genus F1-60-MAGs104. The sequence continues at coordinate 18,838 of CAIXJC010000012.1, forward strand.
AGTGGTCGAACATTGCTCATGTGTGAATCTCCGTAGGTGAAAAGTGAATAAGTTGAAAGTGAATTGAATTAGAAAAACGATGTTGAAAAATGTTGTTGCGGATCAGAAGTCCATGCCACCCATGCCACCCATGCCACCCATGCCGCCCATGCCACCCATGCCACCCATGCCGCCCATTCCGCCGCCATGATCGTGACCATGGCCGCCCTTGGCTTCTTCCTTTGGCTTAGGAGATTCGGTGATTGTTGAATCGGTGACCAAGAGAAGTCCTGCAACGCTCGCTGCATTCTGCAATGCGGATCGATCGACCTTGGCTGGTGTGATGACGCCTTGCTTCATCAGATCGCCGTAGGTTCTCGTGAGAGCATTGAAGCCTTCGCTACCCTTCATCTGAGCGACCTTTGTTACGACAACGGTGCCGCGCTCGCCCGCGTTCTCTGCGATTGTTCGCAGTGGAACGACGAGTGCTTCTGCGACGGTATCGACGCCGAACACTTCATCGCCTGTGCATTCTGCGCGAACCTTCTTCAGGTTTGGAATTGCACGGATGAATGAAAGTCCGCCGCCAGCGACAACTCCTTCAGCAACCGCAGCACGCGTCGCATGCAATGCATCTTCAACGCGACTCTTCTTTTCTTTCAATTCGGTTTCGCTGCTTGCTCCGACTTTGATCTGCGCAATTCCACCAGCGAGTTTCGCCAAGCGTTCTTGCAACTTCTCGCGGTCGTATTCGGAATCAGTTCGTTCGATCTCGCTGCGAATCTGTGTGCAGCGACCTTGAATGGTCTTGGTGCTTCCTGCGCCTTCGATGATCGTCGTGTTGTCCGCATCGACGGTGATCTTCTTCGCTTGACCGAGTTGCGAAATCGCAACCTTGTCTAAATCGATGCCGAGATCTTTCATGATCGCAGTTCCACCGGTGAGGATCGCAAGATCTTCCAACATTGCCTTACGGCGATCGCCGTAGCCAGGAGCCTTGACTGCGCACACATTCAGAACGCCACGCATCTTGTTGATGACGAGTGTGCTGAGCGCTTCGCCAGTGACATCTTCAGCGATAATGATGAGTGGCTTCTTGGATTCCATAACCTTCTCAAGGAAGGGGACCAGTTTCGTAACCGAGTCGATCTTGTCTTCGAAGATGAGAACGAGGGCTTTGCTGAACTCAACCGACATCGCTTCGGTGTCTGTGACGAAGTTCGCACTCAGGTATCCGCGATCGAAGCGCATTCCTTCGACGACATCAACAATCGTCTCGCGACCCTTGCCTTCTTCGACAGTAATGACGCCATCCTTGCCGACCTTCTCGAACGCTTCAGCCATAATCGTTCCGACTTCAATGTCGTTGTTCGCACTGATCGTTGCGACATTCTTAATGCCACCATCGATATTGCCAACAGGCTTCGACATCGATGCGATTGTTTCGGTGACGGAGGTCACTGCCTTGCGCATTCCGCGAACAATGGCATTGGCATCAGCGCCAGCAGCGATGTACTTCAGGCCGCTGCGGAAGAGCGCTTCGGCGAGCACGGTGGCCGTGGTTGTCCCGTCTCCTGCATCGTCAGAGGTCTTCGAAGCGGCTTCCTTGACCAGCTTCGCTCCCATGTTTTCGATCTTGTTGCGAAGTTCGATCTCTTCGGCGACGGTCACGCCGTCTTTGGTCACGGATGGACCGCCCCAACTCTTGTCGAGTACCGCGTTGCGACCACGTGGTCCAAGCGTGCTCTTGACGGCAGCAGCGAGTTTTTCAACTCCGGCGAGAAGTTGCTTGCGGGCTTGGGTATCGAATGTAAGGTCCTTAACGGCCATGGTGTTCTCCAGCTGTGAGGTTCGGGTCTGTTACAAGAAGAATGAGTCTTGATGATTCAAAGAGTCTGCGAGTCAATCTTGACGAACTCGAGTGCCTGAAAGGGCGACTCGGGAGAGCGGCAAGGTCGACGACAGAGCAAAGCACGTGCCATGATTTATGGCGGCGGTCAATTCGGATGTCGCGGTCAAGTGTGGTCGGTGTGATCAGAATCGACAGCCGACGCTGGAATATGCCAAAGCGGCAGAGGGGAATGAGGGCTAATTAGATGATTCGCCAGAACTCATTGGTCCTATAACCTTCACGATGTCTTCTAAATGTGGTGGAGGATTGGACAAAATTCGGTAAATCCAGACAAAGTTCATAAGTAGATAGGCGGCGCCCATTAATAGGAGTCCTCCCGTCACAAATGAAACAATACGGCTGGTGATCGCAAGGTCTGGATATCCCAGTCCTGGAAGTACAGACGCTCCAAACGACGAAACCAACGATATTGCGCCAGCGACAACCATCGTGTCGAGCGACTGCCGAGCAATTCCTGCGTTGCGGAATCGGCGGCATCGGCGGCCCAGCGTCGTGGCATATTTGTTCAGCCCAGATGCGGCAATGACGGCTCCAACCATCTCAATAGCGAGGGCGATAAACCAGAGGCCTTCGTTGGAGAGTCGGGACATTGCCTGCAAATCAAACAGGACTCCCAAGAGGGAGAGGGATGCAGCTGCGAACCAGATCGCGACTCCGACTCGCAGCACTCGACCCGAATTTCCTGTTTCGAGGCAGAGAATTGGATCGTCCCGCCGAGTGAGTTGAATCGATCCGAAACCGATCAGGAGCACTCCAAAAAATGACAAACTGACCGCAAATTGGTCGCCCAAGCCTCCATTCGTGGGCAGTTTGGCGTTCCCAAGTTCGGCGACTCCGCGGATGATCATCGGGGCCGTTACTCCGACGAGCCAGATCATGATCCCAGCGCCGATTGCTACGAGGGCTCGGGCGATCCGCCGCGCATGTCGCGGACGCGCAATTGCTTGCGACGGCATGTCGAGCGTTTCAACCAGCGTGTGCATCACCAGCGTGCCGCATTCTGGGCAATTTCCGTTGACCGGTTGGCCGCGCAAGACATATGTGCAGCCAATGCAACGTAGGTCATGAGTCACTGCGGTCAGCGATGAAGACATGCGTCGAGCGTATCCTCGAACCTATGAACAAGATCGCTGCACTGAAAGCGAATATTGCCTCGGTGTACATGGGCAATGGCGGTGCGATCGATCGGATCATTGTTTGCTTATTGGCTCGAGGTCACGTCTTGATCGAAGATGTTCCTGGCGTCGGCAAGACCGTGTTAGCCCAGGCGTTGGCGCGGAGCGTGCACTGCGTATTCGGTCGAATCCAGTGCACTCCTGATCTTCTGCCGTCGGACATTACTGGAGTCGGAATGTTCGACCGGGAGTCTGGGCTCGTGACATTTCGTCGCGGACCAATCTTCGCAAACATTGTGCTGGCTGATGAAATTAATCGCGCAACTCCTCGGACGCAGTCCGCACTCTTGGAAGCGATGGGAGAAGGAACGGTGACGGCGGAGGGGGAAATCCATCCGCTGCCCAATCCTTTCATGGTTATTGCAACGCAGAATCCCAATGAATTTGAAGGGACATACTTGCTGCCTGAAAATCAGTTGGATCGATTTCTCATGCGCATCGGATTGGGATATCCAGCGGCAGTCGACGAGTCGCACATTATTCATCGGCAGCCCGCAAGAAATGCGCTTCAGACAATGCAGCACGTCATGGACAGCGATGACGTTCTGGCATTGCAGCGTGAAGTCGACGCGGTGCGAATCGATCAGTCTTTGGTGGATTACATCATCGCTATCGCACATGCGACGCGGCAGCATCCGCAATTGCAATTCGGAGTGAGTCCGCGGGGAGCGTTGGCGCTTGCGCAGTCAGCACGGGCAACAGCGCGCTGCGCCGAACGAAGTTTCGTGGTTCCAGAAGACATCGTGGAAAATGTCATCGCAGTCTGCGCGCACCGCATCGTGGCTCGGGCTTCTGGGTCGATTGATGCATCGGCGATGGCCGTTCGCATTCTGACGGAATTGCTTGCCAGCGTGCCGATTCCTGCGTGAGCGTTACAACCCTGCGTGAGCGTTACAGCAATGAGAGTGAAGGTTTCATGTTGCCAACGGCGCGCCATGTGATCCCAACGATTCGCCAAACGCCATCTGGTTCGCGAGTGACTTCGAATTGCCAGCGGGTCGCAACGGCACCATAACTAGAAGCAGTTTGAGTTCGACAACTCAGGTCGGCTGTTGCAGAATCGTCGGACGTTGTTGCGGCGGTCAGCGAAGTGATGGAGTTGGATTCAATGCGGTGGCGCGTTGCAAACGAATCGAATGCGATGTCGATGCGTGATCGATCCTCGCCTGGTTGTTCGGCTGTTCCCATGTGAATTGTTGCGTGAATAGAAAAGCAGGCCTTGGCGCCAGCAGGATTTCCAGCGACCGCTGCGGCGACAAGTTTTTCAACAACGGTGATCGCATGGTCAGCCGGAGTGGTTGAGAACCATGCAATTGCGATCGTCACGGTGATCCCCAGTAGCGGCGCAGCTGCGCTGAGGAGCCACTTGACCGAGCCCCGCCGAAGCCCAATCACAATTAGGAGGGCGGCAACCGTTGCCAGAATGAGTCCGACCGCCCAACGATGTTCAAGAAAATTATTCACGCGGGCGTCAGCATAGGAATAAGATCAGCCCGCAATGTCGGAGATGATCTCGATTAATTTCTCAGAACCCGTGGCGCTCTTTCCGCTGCCTGGAGTTGTGCTTCTTCCCCATACTGCATTGCCGCTGCATGTTTTCGAGCCTCGGTATCGCCAGATGATCCGCCATGCCCTTGGTTATACGAATGGTCATTCCCAGGAGGATTCCACTTCTTCGGGCATCCGTCCGATCGCAATCGCATCGATCAGTCCATCCGCCAAGATGTCGCAGCGTAATCCGCCACTTCGAAGCGTTGTGTGCGTTGCGCACATCGTTGAGCATCGTGCGCTGCCAGACGGTCGTTTCGACGTCGTCGTTCAGGGACTCTGTCGCGCATCGATCGATCGACTTGATGAGCCAGAAGGGAATCGGTTGTATCGCGAGGCGATCTTGCGCCCGATCGAAGACCCAACAGTCGCTGTGCCAGGACTGAGAAAAATGCGCAAAGAAATGCGAACGCTTCTCTCGGGCTCGCGCTTCCAGCGCATGCAAAGTGCGCGTGCAGTTCTCTCGTGGATCAAGCGCAAAGAACTGTCGCATCAAGGTGCAATCGAACTCGTGGCGTTCGCTCTCGTCAAAGATGAGGAGTTGCGATATCAGATTCTTTCTCAGAGCGATGCGATCGAACGCGCGAAGATCATTTGGGCTGATCTGCACAAGACGGATCGATTTATCGCTCGGGCCGAGCTTCAGTTGGGGAAAGAAGCTCCGCGCGGCGTCACTTGGAATTGACGGACGAGGTTGGTTCTGTGTGAGATCCGCTACGATCAACTTATGGATTCGCCTTCGAATGTAAGACAATCGCCGAATTTGCCGCGGATTGTCATGATCGTGCCGTGCTATAACGAGGCGAGACGTTTGCCGAAAAAGAAATTTCTCGATTTTCGAATGGACAATTTCGATTTGCGGTTTCTGTTCGTCAATGACGGCAGTTCCGATGAAACGCAAAGCGTGCTTGAAACAATGTGCGCACAAGCGCCCGAACGACTGATGTCGCTCCGTTTGATGCGCAATGTCGGCAAGGCCGAAGCTGTTCGTCAAGGGATGCTGCATGGGTTGAGAGACAATCCGGATTTCGTTGGCTTCTGGGACGCGGATCTCGCAACATCACTGGAGGAGTTGCCAAGATTCTGTGGGGCATTTGAGATGAATCCCGCGATCGAATTGGTGATGGGTTCGCGCATTCGATTGCTTGGGCGAACCATTGAACGCAATGCGGCGAGGCACTACATCGGTCGAATTTTTGCAACCGCTGCATCAATCGCTTTGCGTATGCCCGTATACGACACGCAGTGCGGCGCAAAGTTGTTCAGGCGAACGCCCGAAATCGTCACGCTATTCGCGCAGAAATTTATTTCGAAGTGGACTTTCGATGTTGAGATTCTTGCGCGACTTGCCGCTTCAAATTGTGCGCGAGGCGTCCCCGCCGAGAGTGGGATTTTCGAATTGCCACTGGCGATGTGGCGGGACGTGCACGGGTCGAAAGTAAAACTCATCGATGGGATTCGCGCTCATATTGACATCGTCCGCATCGGATGGACATATCGGCGCAGCGGAACGTCTGCACAAGCACGAACTGCGGCGAGTGGACTGCAGATTCCCTCAGCGAACTGAGGGAGGGAATTGCACAATTGCCCAACCTCGAAAGTCGGTCCGCTGTGCCGGAGCAGTGATTTCGGATATCTCCATCAGCCTGTCGACTGCTGCGGTTTCAGCGGCGATCACAACACTGCCATGAGTTCGCGCATCGGCGAGAGTCTGCGCGAAACTTGCGGTTGCAATAATGCGCGCGTCGTCTTCGGGAATCGAAAGTCCGTTGACAAATTCACGCGGGCTGGCCACGATCAGAAAATCGTTGCGATCTAAGAACCAAGCACACGCGTGCGCCAGTTTCTGATCGCACATCAAGGTCGATGCGTTCTTGATGATTCCGCGCTGGGAGGTCAATGTCGGACACGTGTTGATGAGATCGTTGACTATGGCATCTGGAAAGAGCAACCCAAATGATGCGAGCGCCGCAACGGGAGAGAGACCCATCCACATCACCCTGTGCGGTCCAGCCGTCGTGCGCTGTGAAATCCAATCTCCAATTCCCCATAGAGCAAGCACTGACCCAAGAATTGCGGCATGAATGTGCGGTGACTCGAGCCACGCTCGGCCGAGGACTTCAGCGGAATGATCGCCAGCAATCGCGAGCGACATCGAACAAGCACCGAGCAGAATTAATACTGCCGCGAGAATCAACGCTCCTCGGCTACGAGGAGCAGAGTGTTGGGATTTAAATCCTGCCAAGAGCCCACTGACAATCAGCCAGGCGATTGGTGGAAAGAGTGGCAGGGAATACGTCGGCAGCTTTCCGCTGCTCGCAGATAGAAAAAGAAGAGGTCCGATCACGGCGCAGAGTGCAAATCGAATTCCGCTTTGTGTTCGAGCAAGCGCTGGCCACCAACGGACGGACATCGGCGCAGCGACGAGCCAAGGAATAGATCCCAGTGGAACCACGAGTAAATAGAGTGCCCATGATTCGTGTTGCTGATTCGTTCCAGTTCCCGCAAATCGTTGAATGTGCTCGTGAATGATGAACCGATACCAAAAACCAGGTTCGGATTGAGTGACGGCAATTGCCCAGGGCAGTACCACGAATGCGCCAACGAACAGTGGAATCCAAGGGAGTACGAACAAATCTCGCCCGCGACGTTCCCATAGAAGCCACGGCACAATCATCATCGCTGGGAAAACCAACGCCAGAAGTCCTTTCGTCATGAATGCGAAGCCCATCATGATGCCCGCAATGACCAGCCATGCAACCCGTTTTTTCCCTGGCTGGTATGTGGCGCCAACGAAGAGTGCACTGCCCGTTGCAATCACAAGGCCGGCAATGGGAGCATCCAAGATCGCAATGCTCGCACCAATGGCTGGCAGCGCCATTGTGATCGACGCAAGCGCGACAAGCGCACCGAGCATGTTGGAGTCATTGCGAGAAGTTCCAGCGATGATCGCACCACGTCGAGCCGCAATTCCCATCGCAAGAGCAGCAAGTCCGCCGCTGATCGCTGCAGGTAGGCGAATCGCAAACGCATTGTGCCCAAATATCTCGATCGCCAGTGCCATCATCCAGTACACGAACGGTGGTTTTTCATAAAAGTGGAAGCCACTCATGCGTAGCGACATCCAGTTGCCGCTCTCGACCATTTGTGCGGCAATACTGCCGTAGCGCGTTTCATCAGCGGTCAGCACTGGCCGAGAACCAACAAAGAGCAGATTGACGCAAATGAATGCGATCAGTGCAGCGAAGAATGCTTTGCGAAAACTCAAGGTGAACAGCATAGGTAGGGCTTGCGAGACTTGCTCGAAGATGAACATCGAGGATTGTTCGAGTCGTGGCGTGCTTGACGGGCAAGCGAGGAGCTCCGATGAAGAAAGGATGATTTGCGCCGTCATGCTTTCGAGTTCGTATCCTCTGCGCATGGCGAAACAAGCGGCGATTGCAAAGGACGTCACCACGCGCTGCTGGTTGATGAAATCTGAGCCATCGGTGTACGGCATTGCCGATCTTGCCCGCGATCGGCGCACACTCTGGGAAGGCGTCCGCAATTATCAGGCGCGGAATTTCATGCGAGAAATGTCAGTGGGAGATCACGTTCTCTTTTATCACTCGAATAGCAATCCCACGGGGATTGTCGGTGTGGCGCGGGTTCGCACCGCTGCGAAGGGTGATCCGACGCAGTTTGATCCACGCAGCGAGTACTTCGATGAAGCAGCCAAGAGGGAGGATCCTCGCTGGTCTGCGGTTGAGGTGGAATTCGAATCGAAGTTTGCTGGCGCGCTGACGCTTGATGATTTGCGCTCAGAGCGCGCGCTCGCGAACATGATGATTCTTCGCAAAGGAAATCGACTCTCTGTGACTCCAGTGGCTGCAAGCGAATTCGCGGCAATCGTTGCGCTCGCACGGAGCGTGGCGAAGCGATGACGACACGCGGCGTTGTCATCTTTGATATTGACGGCACGCTGACTCGGACCAACGGAGTTGACGAAGAATGTTTCGCACTAGCGGTGCGTGATGTTCTGGGAGTGACAGGGATTTCAACAGACTGGAGTTCGTATCGCCACTCGACGGACACCGGAATACTTCACGAGATCATCCAAACCCAGTGCAAACGGGCTCCGACTGGGCGAGAACTTCGAGCCGTACGTGCAAGGTTTATAGAACTCGTTCATGATCGGAGTGAGAGTGATACGGAAGGTTGGGAAGAAATTGCTGGAGCTCGAGAGATATTGAGTGAACTCCCATCAATGGGTTGGACTCTTGCGGTGGCAACTGGAGGATGGGGTCCATCGGCACTGCGCAAACTGCAACGCGTCGATATTTGCGTTGCTGGACTCGCCTTTGCTTGTGCCGATCACGCCTTCGGCCGCTTGGACATCATTCGCTGGGCGCTGCGAAGTGCGGTCGGCATCACAAAATCCTCTACTATTCCTGTGGTCTATGTTGGAGATGGAGTGTGGGATATTGATGCAGCACGGTCTGGCGGGTACGGTTTCGTAGGAATTGGTCACGGTGAGCGCGCGTCGCGTCTCACTGCTGCGGGATCTCAGGTGGTCATGTCGGATTATCTGGATCGGTCACGGTTCGAGCAGGCGCTCATAGCAGCGTGCTCGCAGCATGAAAGGCGCTGAGCGCCGAAGGAGTTTCGATATGGGTGGAGCAATTTTCGCGGGACTTGGTCTTGTTGTGCTGATCATTGTCATTTTGCTGATCATCATTGGCTTCTATGTCATGGGCGTCTATAACGGATTACAACGATTGCGCGTCGCAACTGAAAGTGCGCTCAGCGGAATTGATGTGCAGTTGAAGCGTCGCCACGATCTCGTTCCAAATCTTGTGAACACTGTGCAGGGATACGCATCGCACGAAAAGGGGACACTCGAGGCTGTCATCAAGGCGCGCGCGTCAGCGATGCAGGCGGGAACGGTCTCCGAAAAATCTGCAGCGGAAGGTCAGCTCACTGGTGCGCTCGGGCGACTGATGGCGATTGCAGAGGCTTATCCAGATCTCAAGGCGAATCAAAATTTCCTGCAGTTGCAGGGCGAATTGTCGAACCTTGAAAACGGAATTTCGCACTCACGCGGCAATTACAACGGATCGGCGCAGGGATTCAATGCGACGCTCGCACAATTCCCAGCAAACATCATTGGCGGAATCTTCAGCTTCAAGGCGTTTGATTTCTTCAAAGCCGACGAAGCAGATCGAGCAGTTCCAGCAGTCAAGTTCTGAATTACACGACGCGCTGCGAGTCACGCAGCGCAAACCTAAAGGCACGGATGGCCAAAGAACGAATTGTTTCCGCGACAGAGCAGACTTCCGACGAAGAAATCGTCTCGCCATCAATTCGACCGAGGTCGCTTGGGGAATATGTCGGGCAAAGTGCGCTGAAGGAGCGGCTCGATATCGCACTGCGCGCTGCGCGACAACGCAATAAACCGATGGAGCATGTGCTTCTTCATGGGCCGCCGGGACTTGGGAAGACCACACTTGCGTTCGTAATCGCAGCAGAACTCGGATCGCACGCATCTGTGACGAGTGGTCCTGCGCTCACCAAGGCGGGCGATCTCGTTGGAACGCTGACGCGCATGCAGGACCGTGATGTTCTTTTTATCGACGAAATCCATCGTCTGCCCGCCGCGGTTGAGGAGTACATCTATCCCGCAATGGAGGATTACCGAATCGATTTCACGGTGGATTCGGGAATGCACGCCAAAGTTGTCACGATCAATTTGAAGGCATTCACGTTGATCGGTGCGACGACGCGCCCAGGATTGTTGACGCAGGCGCTGAGGACACGCTTCGGCATCACGCACCATCTCGGTTTCTATCCACAGTCTGATTTGCTGGCAATTCTTTCGCGGGCCTGCGGCATCATGGATGTCGGTCGAGTTGGTCCTGCGGCGTTGAACATGATCGCTTCACGCAGTCGAGGCACGCCGCGTGTGGCGCTGCGACTTCTGCGACGAGTGCACGACTTCGCAATTGTTCGCGGCGATGGCAAGATTGCTGAAGCGACTGTCGATGCAGCGTTGCAGCTGGAATCAGTTGATGCACTTGGGCTCGATGCGCTCGATCGAAGTTATTTGCGCACTCTTGCTACGGTCTACGAAGGTGGACCGGTTGGAGTCGAAGCACTCGCAGCGACGATCGGGGAAGACGGCGGAACTCTTGAAGATGTCGTTGAGCCATTCTTGTTGCAATCTGGATTCGTTGCGCGAACTCGCCAAGGTCGACGGATCACACGCGCAGGCGCTGATCACATTGGTGTTGCATTTCGTGGCGAGCGCGCAAGTGAAACTGACGAGGGTCTTCCACCGCTCTTTGGCGGTTAATTAGGGCGGTTGACGGGGGGCGCTGATGGGGGCGGTCGCTCAAATCAACCGCAAACAAACAGAACGATTACTGCCCGAGGCCTGGGAGCCCGCCGCCTTGACCATTTGGTGCCATCGACATTCCGCCACCGCCTGCTCCTGGAATCTGAATCGAAGCAAAGAAAGTGGTGTTGTCGACGATCTGGTTGTACGACGCACCAATCGAGAGAAAGAAATCGGGGAATGTTCTCGTCAGGCCAATTGTTGCGGCTCGAAAATTGGATTCAACCAAGTCGTATTGAGGGCTCAATGTAAATGAGTACTTCTTGGAGATTTGGTACGCCACTCCACCTTGAACAAACTCGTCAGCTGGATACAGCCCGCTCGCATCAAACGTGTTGACGTATCGATACTCCAAGTAGAACTTCACATCAGGTGATTGCTGAATACTGCCGCCGACTGTTCCGCGTCCTAAATCGTTGAGTCCGAAACTGTTGACTGAATTGCCACGATCTTGCAAGAGATAAACGCCTTGGCCATAGAGCGCGAGCGCGTCGCTGACTTGCATGGTGCTGCTGGCGTAAATGTGATCTCCCCACTGCGAGTATTCGGGCCGCCACGAATAGAAAGTGGGCATTGGCGATTGCGAGTACCTCAACCCGTACGGATCCGAAACGGTTTCAGTCGATTGCAGCGAGTCGTTCTGGTTGTCAATCACCGCTCCCACAGTCAGCACGACCCAATCAACGGATCTCCAATTCCCTGGTCCGCCACGCATTGTCTGAAATTTGTTGGTGACGCCCACCTGCGCAACTGCGGCGCCCGAAACCGCTTCGACTTCCTGGTCATAGACTGGCGTATCCAGGACGCTCTCTGAATCCCATCCGTACCAAAGCATTGCGGTGGGTTGAATGACATGGTGCAGCCGATTGAGATCGAGGAACGAACTGCGGACGGAGTTGTAATTTGAAGTGAACTCCGAGGAAAAACGACTGCCGCCGCCAAGGAGCGCTCGATAGTCAGAACTGTCTGCGGTGTAATCGTCAAAGTTGTTTAAAACGTAGCCAGTCGCTTGGCCATGTGCGAACGGAACAATCTTGACTGGTCCTACGGCGAGCGGCAGCGCAACTTCCTGCCGCGTATAGAGACGTGCTCGCACGAGATCGTCATACCCCGCATTGTTATATGCGTCGCGAATATTTTGATTCGATTCGAAGTCGGTGTTTGTCGAGAACGCACGCGCATTGATTCCCAAGTCCGTTGGCGTTCCCGATTGAACTTGCAATCGCATCATGTTCGCCGAGTAATTCTGCGTCCAAGTCAACCGGTCGCCGAAGAGCGACTCGCCATATCGCTGATATGCCAACTCCGGAAGTTTGTCGACGGAATAGGGGCGCGACGCAATCATGTACGCATTGCTGAGAAAGTCGTTGGGGTTGTATTTCAGGAGGAGCGAGAGCGAGTTATTACCGCTTTGCCAATTCATGTATCCGCTGGATTCGTATTCGCGTCGCTGAAGGTAATCATTCCAGCGAAAGACCGAGACATAGTTCTGGTCGCTGAAGACAGAGAGTTGCGCATCAAGCGTGACATCGCTGGCGAGGTCGCGCTTCCAATCAGCCTGCAATTCGCCGCGATATTGGATCGGGCTGGTCACAATTCCACCCGAGGCCGTTTGCTCCTCGTTGAGGAAATCGTCGTAACCCATCGCTTTGAAATTGCCAGTTCCACCAAAGACTTCAGCTTGGGCCTTCACTCCAAGACCGACTGCATTCTTGGTGTAGGCCTCCTGCACGAGCGTCACTTCCGAAAGTGGTTCGGGTTTGTCGGCGCCGATGAGATCAAAGAGATCCCACTCCGATTTAATTACTGTCCCTTGATACTCCTGAAATCCGACATTGACACTTTTTAGCGGAATCTGATTTGGCGAGCCAGCAATCGAAGGCCAATAGAAGAAGGGCACTCCACTTGCACGCAACGTCGCATCGCTTCCAGTCATGTAAGAACCGCCGCCTGATTCTTCCGAATTTTGCGTAATCGTCAGTCGTTGAACGCCGACGGATAAGTGTGGAGTAAAGAATTCGCTGGTCGAGACACGGGCATTTTGCGCAGTGAATTCTTTGGCGGCAAGTTGTCGCATCTCGTCGGCGCGTGCGTACGCCAAGATTCCAACGCGTGTCTTCGTACGCATGATCGCATCCATGACAACAGCTTGATTGCGAACGAGGTCGTAATAAATGCGTCGGCCTCGCAATGTGTATTGAAAGTCCGTTGCGACGACATCGCCTTCGAGATAAATGCCCGTCACATCCTTCGCGTCAATGATTCCAGCATCGGTCGATGGTGTTGCATTCCGTTTTGGCGACAGGAAGATAACTGCACGATCTGCGGAGAGTTGAAGCTCTTTCACGGGACCGATGCCGGGAGGGCTGCTGTAATCCACTCGTACGGAATCCGAAAGCATCACGCAATCGTCTTTCGTTTCGATTGTTGTGTTGCGTGCAGAGAATGAAATGGTTCCATTTGGCGCAAAGATTTCGATTTCATTCGTAGAAGTTGGAAGTGTCGTCACTGCTGGCGCGGGTTCAGCTGGTGGGGGTTGAACCGGTGCGCCAACAACGAGCGGTGGCTCGAGAGGGACGGTCGGCGAATCAAGTTGCGGCCGTGATCGAAGGAGCGCTCCTCGTGCGACTGAGTCCAAGTATTTCTGAACTCGAGCTGTCGCTTGTCGCAGTATCGGATTGGTTGGAGGAGCGTGGTCCTCACGCATCGTGATGGACAATCTGACTTCGCCTCGAGTGCTGCCGGTCACCAAGAGGTCACTGCCGCTTGCTCCCAAGCCAGCGCGCCGCATTGGTTCGTCGGCTTCTGGGAAATACACGGCGATCTGATTAATCAATCCATCGCTACTTGGAATGCGATTGATCCAAATGACCGCGTTCTTGCTGGAGAAGTAATACCCGCCGAACTTCACTCGGACATCGCCTTCGATTTGAAGCCGCTTTGTATCGTCAGCGTCCCACGCCCATCCGCGAACGCCGTCGATGATGATGTCTGTGGCGACTGGTTCAGTTGGGAGGACGAATCCGCCGAGGGACTCACCGGTAATAGGAACATCTCGAAGTTCCTGTGCACGGCTCTCCACCGAGAGAAGCATGATCGATGTGATGCAGAGAAGGAAGTGCAACACGCGATATGCACCGTGGCCGACGACGCGAGTGGGGCAGGAATTTCTCGAAGGCACGGATCGCATCTGCGGCGGATGGTACGAAGAGTTTTTAGCCTCGGTATGCGATCGGTTGGTCGGTGGAACCACCCAATTCCTTGAGGAGTGTCATCGCGCCGAATCCAACTCCCGCGACGGCGAGAGCGATGATCGCCCACCAGTTTTCTCCCCACGAAAAGAGCCAGGCTGCGGCGTAGAGGGACTGCCAAAGCGCACCGTAACGAGCGACCTTTTCCGCAGCAATGACTGGAGATTGCGCGCGTTTCATCTTGCGCAGGACGACGGGGACGAAGGCGGCGATGGCAATGGCAGGCACGATCGGGCCGTACCACGGTGTCGATTCGGGCCAGAATGAACCTGAGGATTTCGAGATTCCAAAGCCGATCATGCACGCGCTACAGATGAACCATCCGGAGATCAGCATCCAGAGAGCACGCTTGGAGAGCGCTGGTCGCTTTGCTTGAACGAAATGCATGATGGTCGCAACGCCAGTTGCATGAGTCATCGCCAACCACGCAGGCAGTGTGAATGTGAATTGATCGTTGGGGATGAGCATGTTGCCCGCATGGAGCACGCCGATGGTGAGTAGCCCAACTCCAGGAATGTGCTTGGCTGTGGCGTTATAGAAGAGTGTTCCACCAGCGATCAAGAGCGCAATGAACAATGCGCCTGAGCCGAATGAGAGAACGCCGACGAGTGCTAAGAGAAGAGATGCAAGTGCAACTGTAAATGCTTGGGCGGCTCCAATCTCGCCAGCTGCAATCGGGCGATTGGGGCTGAAAATTCGGTCGTGTTTGGCGTCGAGGAGGTCATTCAGCGCAGCGGCAAACGAAAACAGTCCAACCGCTGTGACCGCCGAACAGACCAGTGCCTGTGCGAGCGGCATCGTTGCCACCGGCATGTAGTGATATTCATCGCGACTTCGCGACAAGATAACGATCAGCCATAGGTCGGTGATCGCTCCAAATGCCATGGAAAGTCGGGTTAATTCGACCGCAGAAACTACTTTCTTTGATACGCCAAGCACGAGCGGAGGCTACCATTCCGATCCGAATGAAATCCGCCAATACAGATAATGCAATGCATCAAAGTGCAATCGATTCTCGCGGAATGCGAATTGCGATCGTCGAGAGTTCCTATCACCACGACATCTGCGTTGCTCTTGCTCGAGGCGCAGTTGATGCGTTCACGCAAGCGGGTGGTGACTCCCAGAATCTCGTTCATGTTCATGCGCCAGGTTCGTATGAGCTTGTCGCAATTTCGTTAGCGCTTGCCGAACGATCCGACATTGACGCAGTCGTGGCTTTGGGTTGCGTCTTGACTGGCGAGACGAGTCATGACCGTTATCTCTGCGATGCGGTTGCGCATGGCTTGATGGATGTGACGATTCGGACGGGAAAGCCAGTTGCATTTGGCTTGCTCACCTGCATCACGATCGAGCAAGCTCGAGCGCGAGCTGGCGGAAGTAAAGGAAACAAAGGAATCGAAGCGATGCATGCAGCGATTGCAGCAACGCGAACGATTCAAGGGATACGCAAGAGCCAGGATGTTGTTGCGGGAGCCCACCGATGACTGTTGCGCATGAACAAAGATGCTGTGCGCTTCAAGCGATGTTTCAGTTCGATCTCAGTGGCGCCATTGATCTGCCGCTTTTGCGTGAGTCATTTGAGTCTCGTGCGCGCGAGGCGCGCAGTGCAGATCCCATCGAGAGCGAATGCGATTTCACATTACCCGCCGTTGCTGCAGGTTTGACACTTGCTGAAAAGGCGTGGGCAACCCGCGAAGAGGCAGATCAGGTCATTCGCGACCTCGCTCCAGAGTGGCCAACGCATCGCCAGCCAAATATTGACCGCAATATTCTCAGATTGGGTTATTGGGAGATCAAGCACGGCTCGATTCCACATGCTGTGGCGATCAACGAAGCGGTCGAATTGGCGAAGGAATACAGCACCGAGAAGAGTTCGGCGTTCATCAACGGTGTGTTGGATCGAATCGCCAATCCCGTTGCGGTCGAAGTTGCAGTTGTGGAACCATCTGCCACGACCGGCGACGAATAATTAGGAGTGCGGGCAGCATGTTCTTCAAGTCAGCGATCGAAGCGGTTCGGCGGGGACTTCTCCGCACGGCTTCCGCCGTGGGAGCGGGACTTCGCAGTGTGTTGCACGGTCGGCGACTCGATGACGCGTTGATTGACGAGGTCGAGGCGCAATTGATTTCTGCTGATGTAGGTGTGCGAGCGGCAAGAGAGCTTGTGGAATCCTTGCGCACAGAGTTTCGTTCGGGTCGAGTTGAGCGCGGGGAAGATGCGCTCGAACATCTCAAACGGCGAATGAAGGAACGGCTCGCTCCACCTGCTGGAATGACACTTGAAATCGCCGCAACAACTGCGAAGCCAGCAGTTGTGTTGGTCGTCGGTGTCAATGGAGTTGGCAAGACCACGAGCGTCGCGAAGATCGCACATTCAATTCGAGCATCAGGTCGCACCGTGCTTCTTGCCGCCGCCGATACATATCGCGCAGGAGCTGTGGCACAATTAGCAGTGTGGGCTGAACGGCTTGGTGTCGACATCATTCGTGGTGCGCCTGGCGGTGATCCTGCAGCGGTTGCATTCGATGCCGCGGAAGCAGCCATGACACGAGGCGTTGACGTCTTGCTTGTTGATACGGCGGGGCGCTTACATAACGAAGAGAATCTCATGCGCCAATTGGTGAAAATTCGCGATGTGCTTCGTCGTCGGATTCCTGGCGCGCCACATGAAACACTCCTTGTGCTCGATGCCACGAGTGGTCAAAATGCACTTGTGCAAGCTGCGGCGTTTCGAAAAGCCGTGGACATCACAGGCATCTTTCTGGCGAAGATGGATGGAACAGCGCGTGGTGGCGTGGCCATCGCAATTCATGATGCGCTAGGAGTGCCAGTGAAGCTGATCGGTGTCGGAGAGACACCCGAAGATGTTCAGCCGTTTGATGCCGATCGATTCATCGATGCGGTCTTCTCGGTTCATGGGGCTACCATCCCAACATGACCGTCCGCGCACGAGGATTCACGCTGATTGAGATGATCGTGGTGATATCAATCATCACGCTCTTGACTGGACTACTCATGCCAGCGTTCAAGATGGTCAAGCGCGAGTCGCACAATACGAATTGTCTCAGCAATCTCCGCCAAGTTTTTACCGCATGGCAGACCTATCAGACTGCGAACAAGGGGGTCATGCCGATGTGCGAATTTCTGCCCGTGGTGACGCCGCAGGCAATAGAAGGCGGACTGCCAAATTTGCTTTCAAAGTTGATGCCAGCAGACGATCGCGCTTGGCTGTGTCCGGCGGATGAGGATCCCGACTCGACGTCGACGGGGACGAGCTATACCTATCTCCCTGGTCTGTTGCGCTTCACTCCGCAGGTTCAAATGGAGGTCCTGCAAGTGTTGTTAAATTTGACTCCAACAACCAGCCAACGGCAACGCGATGTCATTCGATTACAGACGGAGTCCAAGTTGGTCGTCAAGCTGTTTGAAAATGACACGAAGGGACTTTTTCCGATTCTGATGGACAGCGCAGATCGCCACCCTGGGACTCGCGTTCCGCGCAACGGGGTTTATTTGGATGGAGCAGCGCGTGCGGTCAAAGTTGAGCAGTCGGTGGCGGCGGACTGATGCGAAAGCACGCAAGAGTAAAGTAGCGACCATATGGCATTCATCGACTTTCACGAACTCAAATACACGCTGCGCAATCGCAGTCGCGAATTGATCCGTGCGGCGATGATTCTGGCACTTTTGTTGTTTCTATCTGGTGGAGTGTGGTGGTGGGTTTCAGTTCGTTGGCGACCGCCGCCGTCCATTTTTGATACGCCTGTGAACGACGTGCTTGCGTACTTGGCGATGGATGATTTCAACGAGTTGCCGCTTGATCAACGAATGAAGTTCCTTCTCGAACTGAGTAACCGCTTTCGAGGGATGGAATCATCGGACAGCGCAGCGATGGCTGGGTTCTTCGCAGGATTGACTGGGCCGTTTCGCAAGCAAATGACGCAAAACTTTCGCATCTTGGCGCGTGACATTCTTGTGCAAGGTGCGTCTGGATATTTCGATGTATCGCCGAGTGATCAAGGGAAGTACATCGATGATTGGGTCGTGAATTGGACGAAGATGGGAGAGAAGATCACGACTGGCAAGGAGAGCGAGCGTTCGGACAAGGAGCGGATCGAGCGAATCAAATCCCAGTCAGAGCGCAACGAGGAACGAATGAAAGAGAACAAGGTCCCGTCACTTGATGAGGATGGTGCGCTTGGATTCATGAGCATTTGGCAGAAGGAAGTTGAAGTGACTGCGAGCCCGAAGCAGCAGGGTCAAATTTCGCGATTTCTTCAGGACGTTCGTAAGCGCTACTCCAATGCATTCTGAGCCTGGGCTCTCACCGACCGATTCGCTCCCGATCAACGCATTCGCGCAGGAAATCGTCCAGAGGATTTCCAAGGATCGACGTTTGGTTCTCGTCGCAGAAACTGGTTCTGGGAAAACCACACAGGTCCCTCAAATATTGCTGAAATCAGGCATTGCCGGTGACGGGCGAATCGTGGTTCTCCAGCCTCGGCGTTTGGCCGCACGGGCCGTTGCGCGCAGAGTTGCCTTTGAAATGGGAGAGCGCGAGGGCGGACTCGTTGGGTATCGAACACGGTACGAGCGAGTCGAAAGCGCGCAAACAAAAATCCTCTTTATGACAGATGGTCTCTTTGTCCGATTGGCGCAGGGGACATCTGATCTCAAGGGAATCAACGTTGTCGTGCTGGACGAATTTCACGAGCGAGGAATTTCGACTGATCTCGCTGCCGGAATGGTGCGTCGTTTGCAATCACAGCGTCGCCCCGACTTGCGAATCGCGATCATGAGTGCAACGCTGGACGCCGCTCGACTTGCGGAAGTGTTTGGCGTTGCGCCTCTTTCAGTTCCTGGCCGAGTGCATCCGGTCGACATTCGATTCGTCGGTGATGGTCGAGCGGATGAAGATGTCGTCGAGCGCGCCGCAACCGTAGTGGTTCAAGCAGTTGAAGGTCTCGCGGGCGACGGATTAGTTTTTATGCCAGGCCGCAAGGAAATTCAGCGCACGATTGAAGTACTTCAAGCACGATTGCCTTCGGGATCGTTCGATGTTCTTGCACTTCACGGCGGGCAGTCACCCGACGAGCAGGATCGTGCGCTCAATCCATCGAGTCGCAGAAAGATCGTCGTCGCGACAAACGTCGCAGAAACGAGTCTCACGATCCCAGGCGTCCGATTTGTTGTCGACAGTGGTTTGGCTCGAGTGCATCGATTCGATCCACTGCGCGATCTCAACGCATTGAAGTTGGAGCCGATCAGTCAAGCGAGCGCTCGTCAACGCGCTGGTCGCGCTGGTCGTACTGCGCCTGGAATCTGCATTCGATTGTGGAGCGAAGCGTCGCACGCACGTCGTCCTGCATTTGATTCGCCAGAAATTCATCGGATCGATTTATCTGAGGCACTGCTTGGTTTGTCAGTCATCGGTGAGAGTGATCCGACTCAATTTCCGTGGATCGACGCGCCAGATTCGATGGCGATGGATCGTGCGCACCGCGTCCTTGTCGGATGCGGCGCGTTTGATACGAAAGGTCGGATCACGGCGGATGGTCGTGCGATGGCAAAGATTCCTGCTCATCCGAGGTTGGCGCGCGCACTGCTCGAAGGTGCGCGTCGTGGATGCGCCGACCGTGCAGGTCTCTGGGCAGCACTTTTGTCGGAGCGCGATCCGTTTGACCGCGAGAGCGCGGAAACATTGCGTCGGCACTTGGAGTCTGGAGACCGCTCGAGCGACCTTGTTGCACGCGAGCGGATGTTCGCTGCCTGGCGAGCTGGTCGTGCGAGTCGTGGATTCATCGATTCCGATGCGGTGCGGGAAATGACTCGCGCCGCTGATCATCTTGCGCAAGCCGCGCGCCGCGCCGTCGGAGATGAGCATGATCGCGGATCATCTTCCCCTCATTCTGACGAGGCAATCGCTGAGTCATTTATGCTTGGTTTTCCAGATCGAATCGCATGGCGGCTTGATCGGCATCGACCGCACGCTGCCATGGCTGGTCGGCGCAAAGTTGCGATCGATAAACGAAGTCTTCACGATGGATCCGGACCACTGTTGGCATTTGAGGTTCGCCAAAGCGGGGGGGGCGATACCGCAGAGACGACGCTTTCGATGACCGTTGCGCTCGAGCGCACGTGGCTTGAATCAACGCTTCCGCATCGCTTCACGAATCGAGTGGAAGATCGATGGGAGGCGTCATCACAGTCCGTCGAAGAAATCGAAGAGACTTTGTTTGACGAGACAGTAATCGATCGCACGGTGCGTCCAACGCGAAACTTGGTGGCGGCATCCGAGATGATCGCATTGCGGATGATCGAGGATGGATTGCGACCTGATGATTGGGAGGAGCAGATCGTTCCGTGGATTGAACGAACGCGATGGGTTGCGGAAACATTTCCGCAGCGCGGACTCTTGATGTATGCCGATGATGATCTTCGGATCCTCTTCGCGGAGATGGCTACTGGCGCGGCGCGTTGGAGTCAGGTTCGTTCTCGTCACGGACTTGATGTGTTTCTCAGTGCGCTGTCGTATGAAGATCAAACATTCGTCCAACAAATGGCACCCGCAGACATTCGCCTGCCGAGCGGATTCCGAATGAAGCTGTCATACGAAACGGGACAGCCTCCTCGAGGGAGCGCAAAGATTCAGGATTTTTATGGACTTGCGGAGACTCCATGCGTCGCATCTGGACGAACGCCAATTCGTTTGGAGATTCTCGGGCCCAATCGCCGGCCGCTTCAAGTAACGGCTGATTTAGCGGGATTTTGGCGTGGTTTGTATCCAGAGATCCGCAATGAGCTTCGCCGACGCTATCCACGCCATGAGTGGAGATAGCGACGCACGTCGCTCGCACATTGCATTTCCGATGACACTTCAGTTATTCGAGATTGTCGATTCCCAGTGCGGCGTCGCCCTGAAGATGCCGTCGCGGATGGACACCTTGGCGAATGCCCTCTTCTTGGGTGATCGGTGGATCCGAAGCGAAGCGTGGCAACTTCGGCGCCCACGGTTGCCTGCCTGAGTACACACTATGAACAATGTCGACCGCTTCAAGGACATCATCGGTGACGCGGAAGAGATCAAAATCTTCTGCCGAAATTGTTCCGTGCTCTTCGGCAAGCGTTGTGCGCATCCAGTCCAGCAGCGGCTGCCAGAATTTTTTGCCAATCAGCACGACTGGAAATGGGACGATCTTTAAAGTTTGAATCAACGTCAGTGATTCAAAGAGTTCGTCCATCGTTCCGAAGCCACCAGGAAAGATTATGAAGCCACGAGCATGCTTGACGAACATCACCTTGCGAACGAAAAAATATCGAAAGGTCAGTTCGATGCTTTGGTATGGATTCGGGCGTTGCTCAAATGGCAAAGAGATGTTCAGTCCAACAGAAACGCCCTTCGCTTCCATCGCTCCCTTGTTGGCCGCCTCCATAATTCCAGGTCCGCCGCCGGTGATGACCGCAAACCCTCTCTCGACCAACAACTTTCCGCATTCGACCGCTTGGATGAACTCTTGCTTCTCCGGCCGAGTGCGGGCGGAGCCAAAAACAGCGACCGCAGGGCCAACTCGGACCATGGTGTCGGTCGCGTCAACGAATTCACTCATGATCCGAAGGGTGCGCCAAGCCTCATGTTGCAACGCATCTTTGATGTGTTTTGATTTCATTGCGTAGAGGACTACACTCAAAGTCCTATGAATAGCAAGCCACTCGGTCGGACAGGTGCCCGCTCTCCCTCTTTAACGAAAGGTGATTCGAAGATTTCGAAGGTCCCCTCGAAGGCCGAACGGCCAGTTTCGGCCTCGGTGAAAGCCCCAGCCAAGGTTGCAGCGAAGGTTGCGCCGAAGGTTGTGGCGAAGGTTGAGGCGAAGGTTGAGGCGAAGGCTTCAGCAAAGGCACCGCCGAAAGTGGCAGCAGCCAAGGCTCCTCCCGTCGCGGCCGAGGCAGTTCGCCCCGCAAAGATCGACATCAATGGTTACCAAGCTGCGCTGAAGTGGCTTGCGGAACGCCCAGACATCGAACGCATGCGCGTTGTGAAGTACGACGACGGAACGTTCCGACTCGATCGAATGCGAGCATTGCTTGCCGCCATGGGAAATCCGCACGAAGCGATCAAGACTGTGCATGTCGCAGGAACGGTTGGAAAAGGCTCGACGTGTGCGATGATTTCGCACATGCTGACGGAGTGTGGTTACACGGTCGGTGTCTACACCAGTCCCCATTTCGTCGATTTGCGCGAGCGCATTTCCATCGGCAATCGAATGATCACAAAGCCTGCGATGGTCGAGATGGCGAAGAAAGTTCAAGCAGCTGCGGCGAAGGCCAAAGTCGAGCCGACGTTCTTCGAAGCCATGACCGCAATTGCGTTCAAATATTTTGCGGATGAAGCAGTTGATATCGCAGTGGTCGAAGTTGGCCTGGGTGGTCGCTTGGATTCAACCAATGTGTTGACCCCGATCGTGACGGTTGTCACAACAATCGACTTTGATCACACTCGAATTCTTGGCGACACGCTGCCGAAGATCGCTCGCGAAAAGGCGGGGATTTTCAAGCGCGGAGTTCCAGCAATCGTGTTTGATGCGCAGCCTGAAGTCAACCGCGCATTTATCGAGGCTGCAGAACGCGTTGGAGCAGAACTGAAAATTGTGAACAAAGACATCGAGTTTTCCAGCCGATTCTGCACATCTCCCGAGCTCGGGCCGCATACGCGCGTTTGTTATTACACAAAGCAGTCTCGAATCGAGCATCTGCCGGTGCCGCTTCCTGGAGAGCATCAGGCGAGCAATTGCGGACTCGCACTCGCAGCTGTCGAATGCGTGCGCGCTGCCGGATTCAACTGCCCAGAAAATCTCGTCACGGGCGGTTTGGCCAAGACGAAGATCATGGGTCGGATGGATCTCATCAGCGATCGGCCTCGGGTCTTGGTTGACGGAGCGCACAATCCAGCGAGTCTCAATTCGCTTATGCGCTGTGTCGGAGCACATGTTCCATACGACAGCATGGTGTGCGTCTTCGGTTGCTGCCAAGACAAAGATGTTGGCGAGATGCTCGATCGATTGAATCTTGGCGCAGACAAAGTGATTTTCACGCGTGCCGCCGGTAATCCACGCGCTGCCGATCCATATGAATTGCAGAAACTCTTCCAAGAGCGAAGTGGCAAGATGAGTCAGGTCGCTCTGACGGTTGGTGAAGCAATTCAGCAAGCCCTTCGAGCGACGAGTCAAGATGACTTGGTCTGTGTCACAGGCAGTTTCTATGTCGTGGGCGATGCGATGAAGTACGTCAGCGAACAGTCCCAATTCCAAAGTCGTCGACCGCAGTCAGCCTGAAACCTCGCAACATCCCGATTTAGAAGGACCGTGGCTATCCTTCGGGGTTTCCTATGGCTGATTTCGAAACACCTCATCGATACGACGCGCACCGTGCGGGAGATATCGAGACGCACTGGCAGGCGAAGTGGATCGCCGATGATGCGTTTCGCGCGCCGAATCCGGGAGATCCTGGATTCGATGCGAC
Organism: uncultured bacterium; assembly: GCA_903919715.1. GTDB lineage: Bacteria > Planctomycetota > Phycisphaerae > Phycisphaerales > SM1A02 > F1-60-MAGs104. Next base: position 42,591 of record CAIXJC010000012.1, read on the forward strand.
GCGTCCGAAGTACTACATCTTGGATATGTTTCCATATCCGTCTGGAGCGGGCCTGCATGTCGGGCATCCAGAGGGATACACCGCAACCGACATCTTGACGCGATACAAGTTGATGCGCGGATTCAACGTGCTCCACCCGATGGGATGGGATGCGTTTGGATTGCCTGCGGAGCAGTATGCAGTGCAGACTGGCGTGCATCCCGCGATTACGACGCGTACGGCGATTGATGCGTTTCGACGTCAGTTGCAACGTTTGGGATTTCGTTATGACTGGTCGCGTGAGTTTGGAACGATCGATCCTGATTATTACCGCTGGACTCAGTCGATTTGGTTGCGCGCATATCGGTCGTATTACGACGCATCGACCGGAAGAGCTCGTCCGATTGCTGAGCTTGAATCGAAGATTGAGAAAGAAGATCGTGTCATTTCGTTCACGGTCGATGTCGGCGACGGCAAATCGCAGCAGAGCGAACAGAAGTGGTCAGCATGCACGCCGCTTCAGCAGCAATCGCATTTGGATACACATCGCCTCGCATATCTGGGCGTTCAAACAGTGAATTGGTGCCCAGCGCTTGGGACCGTTCTTGCAAATGAAGAAATTATTGATGGCCGCAGTGAACGAGGCGGCCATCCGGTGTTTCGCATGCCGCTTCGACAGTGGATGTTCCGCATCACGGCGTATGCGCAGCGATTGTTGGACGATCTCGATCTTGTGGAGTGGCCAGAATCCACGCGTGCCATGCAGGCTGCGTGGATTGGACGCAGCGAAGGAGCCGAGGTTCGTTTCGCAGTTGAAGAGTTCGGCGATCTCACGGTTTTTACGACCCGCCCCGACACGCTCTTTGGTGCGACATACATGGTGGTTGCGCCTGAGCATCCATTGATTGCGTGGACGCTTGCTCGTGGCGAGCGGAAGGATCTGTCTCAGTATGTGGAATGGTCCCGCAATCGATCGGATATCGATCGTCAAGCGGAGAGCCGTGAAAAAACAGGTGTATCGCTGGGGATTTCTGCTCGAAATCCGGCGACAGGCGAGTTGATTCCAGTGTGGACTGCGGACTATGTACTGATGGCGTATGGAACGGGCGCAATCATGGCGGTGCCAGCTCATGACGAGCGAGACTTCGCATTCGCGAAGCGATTCGAATTGCCGATTCGGTGTGTCGTCGCAGCGATCGACGCAAGTGCATGGACTGGGGAGCGCGCTACCTCTGAACCAGGCATCGCATGCAATTCAAAGAATGATCGAATATCAATCGATGGTCTCTCGACGAGTGATGCCACGGCCAAGATCATCGAGTGGCTTCATTCCTGTGGGCGCGGTCTTCGCCGTGTGAATTTTCGATTGCGCGATTGGCTCTTCAGTCGGCAGCGATATTGGGGTGAACCATTCCCGATCGTTTTCGATGAACGAGGCATGCACTTTCCCGTCGCCGAATCCGCGCTGCCCGTGCAGTTGCCATCGTTGGCGGATTACGCACCGGTCCAGAGCGATCACCCCGTGCCGCCTTTGGGCAAAGCGAAGGAGTGGGTTCACACAACAGCTGGTGAAGCTGGTGTCGATCCTTCGATGCTTGCGCCCTCGACGCCCGTACGCCGAGAAATCAACACGATGCCTGGATGGGCTGGTTCATGTTGGTATTACCTTCGTTACTGCGATCCGAAGAATTCGTCGCGCTTTGTTGGCAAAGATGCGGAACGCTATTGGATGGGTGACCGTGGCGTAGATCTGTATATCGGCGGTGCTGAGCATGCGGTTCTTCATTTGCTCTATGCACGCTTCTGGCACAAGATGCTGTTTGACCTCGGGGAAGTCGGAACTCCCGAGCCGTTTGCGAAACTTTTTCATCAAGGGATGATCACGAGTTTTGCTTTCGAACGCGCCGATGGATCATTGATCCCAACCGACGGAGTGCGGGAGGAAGCTGGAACGTGGCGAGAGATTGGCACGAACGAACTCGTCACACGCGTGATCGCCAAGATGTCCAAGAGCCTCAAGAATGTCGTGACGCCAGATGAGGTCGTCGAAGAATATGGCGCAGACACGCTGCGGCTCTATGAGATGTATATGGGGCCACTCGCCGATTCGAAGCCGTGGAATACGCGTGATATTGCTGGCGTTTTTCGGTTCTTGCAACGAGTCTGGCGGCTCGCTGTCGATGAACGAACTGGTGCGGTGCTCTTTGCGCGCGAAGCGAATCCTGATATCGAACGCCAGTTGCATCGGACAATTCATAAAGTTGCTCAGGATATTGAGCGGCTGGCGATGAATACTGCGATTGCTGCGTTGATCGAACTTGTCAATGTTGCGACTCGTCCGACGCAGATGAAAGATCCGTCAGATGGCGGATTGACTGTCGATCAGATGCGTCGCTTTCTCTGCGCGCTCGCGCCATTCGCTCCGCACATTGCTGAGGAACTCTGGCACCGAATCGGCGAGTCCTCCAGTGTGGCTTCAGCATCGTGGCCGGTGGTTGATGAGAAGCAATTGGTCGATGACATGCTTGAGTTACCCGTGCAAATTCAAGGAAAAGTGCGGGCGCGAGTCGCCGTTCCAAGCGGCGCAGATGCGGCAGAAATCGAAAAGATCGTCTTGGCAGACCGAAAGGTTCAAGAGCTTCTCGAGGGACGCACTCCCAAGAAGGTCATCGTTGTGCCCAAGCGCATGATTAATTTGCTGGTGTGATCACGCCCTGCGAAGTCAGCATCGACAGAGATGCGCCAATCAATACCAACAACAGAAGCAGCGCACTGCCAGCGAGGAATTGCACGATCGCTGCGACCCACGAGTTCCCAATGACCGCGCCTCGACTCGCCGCGGTCGTCACTGGTAGTGGGTCGATCTGCGGAAACATCAGCATTGTTGGTCCCAAGAGAACGATGACGCCAAGCGCCCCTCGCCCGATGCCACGCTCGAGAGGAAGCATCGATGCTGGAGCGATCATGGCGACAACGAAGAGGAGTGTCGCAATCGCGAGCCACCACAAAACTTGCGCGGCCATGATTTTCGAGCACAAGACATTTGCCCCAGCACGTTGCATTGATCGACCTTGCTCATCGAATCCGCGCTCCCACGTCAGTGGCAAGATCAGGAAGCGCATCAAGAGCATGGCGCCTGTGATTGCGAATACTGATGCAAGGCACCTTGCCACTGGAATTGGTGCGCTGGCGTAGGGGCCGATGCTGAATTCCTTTCCTCCGATTGTGGCAATGAGGTGCTCGCCCGCTGCGCCGATGCGCATTGAGGAGATTTCAGACCATGAGAGTCGCACGCCATCAGCGTCGAGATGGATCAGTCCTCCAAACCAGACAAAAAGAGTGAGGAGAGTCGTCCATCCGATCATCTTGAAGGCAAATGCGTTGTTCGATGTGCCTGCGGCCGTCGGATCAACGCTCCGCCATCGCTGAGGAGACGGGGAAAAGAGCGCGACTGAAAAGATGGTTGGATTCATTCGGTATTCCATCGGTTTGACTATTCTCCACGCTAGCGTAGTACCGATGCCTGAAGACGATTCCGATACAGATTCAGTAGGTGGCTGGAATGTCGAACCGCAGGAGAGCGGGTTTGTTGCATTCTGGCCGCATGAAGAAGCATTGACTGGTGCCGAATTTGCCACTGCGGTTTCCGCATGGGTTGGGGCGACAGCGCCAATCGAGCCAATCGAGACCGACGACGATGCGATCTGGGCCTTTGGGGTGCAGATTCCAGGCGTCGAATCTGGATTTGTGATTTGGTGCGAACCCGCTCGGGAGTTGTCGGAGCGCGATCGAAGCCAGATCGGCGAAGAGGCATCACGCTGCCCGTGGGTCATCCGCCTGCAAACGATTCTTTCCATTGAGGAACCCGCCGAAGAATATTTTATGAGTGTTGGGATGCTTGGTGGCGCTCTTCCAGATGTCGTTGCAATCTTGGATGTGATCACTGGAGAGGTCTACCCGCGTCAACGAATCGACCGAGATTTTCTCGCCGAAGATGCGGGGCCAATTGAGCGACTGCTGTGGAGGCTTGGCAGATACGAGGCTCTGCCCGATGGCGATCAGAATTTAGTTCTGCTCGGAACGCACGGGCTTGCACGGTGCGGCATTCCAGAATTGGAGATGTCGGAAGTGCCGAACGAACTCGCTGAATCGGCCGCTGTCTTGTTGCACACGATGGCAGGTCTCTTATTGGAAAACGATATGCCAGAGCCTGGCGAGATTATTGAAGTCGGTGATGAATTGTCAGTCGTCCTGCAACCTATTGCAGTTGTTTCAGAATTCATCGCTGACGGTTCGGCGGGTTCGGAGCCGTGGCGGGTTCAAGCGCGTGCGCATGGCTTGAGTGAATTCGCTTTGGCGCGCGCGGCAATTTGCGCTTCTCAAACGGTCGGACGTTTCCGCCCACTCTGGGTCTGGCCACGCGAAGTCGTCGAACGTATTGCGGGTGGCAATGCAGTTCTGTACATGACTCAGCACAGCGTTCGTTCGACTGAACGTCGGGCTCGATCCACATGGGGATTGTTTGCAACGGCGTTCGCAAGCCTGACTCGTACGGGCAATCCGCAGTGGCAGCAAATCGCACGAACTGGATTCACGGTTCAAGCTCCAGTGCCAGGTTCCAACGAGCCTCGCATCGAGCAGTCATGGTTCGCAGTCGAGCGAATTGATCACGAATCGCTCACGATCAGGGTGGTCGATCGTCCGATCACCCGACCTGATTTGGATCCTGGGTCGCAGTTAACGATTTCGACGACGGCCGTCACCGATTGGCGAGTGGAAATCGGCGGAGAGATTTATGACCCCGATGATGTTGACGCACTCTTGGTCGCTGTCGATCGTGTGCGGGGTGTGGATGACGATTCTTCTAAGTCGGAGGCTCCAACGTGAACGCATCTGATGAAAATATGCGCTTGGTGACGGTTCATTTAGCGACGAGTGATTTTGAAGCGCAAACTATCGCGGCCATTCTGCGCGACCGAGAAATCGATGTCGCGGTCTTTAGCGCCGCGATTCAGGCATTTGGACTTGATGGGGCAGGAAGCAGAATGCTCGGCGGCATTCCCGTGCAGGTGCGTGCGCAAGACCTTGAACGCGCTCAGGCTGCGCTGCGCGCGAATAAATTTCTTGCGGATAGCGTCGACTGGGATTCGGTCGATGTCGGCGAGGAAGACGAAGCCGCCAAACAACTTGCCCGTGGAGGCATGGAGACAACTGTCGGGCAATTCATGGTTCGCGGAGGTCGGATCGCGGCCGTGATTATCGTCGTGCTGAGCGTGGCAACCTGGCTCGCGCGGTGCGGCTGATGATTGGTCGTCGGCGTTATCACCTGCATTTGCCCGGTGTTATTTTCGTGGCGTTAACTGTGTTGATTGGTGCCGCAACCTCGCAGCGGCGCGGAAATCTCCTGGTGTGGGTTTTCGCTTCAATGCTTGCGTGGATCATTGTTTCTGGAATCATCTCTGGCGGCATGATGATGGCCGTGCGAATGCGGCGTATCGCTCCGCGCAGTGGGCGGGTGGGCGAACCACTCATCATTCGATACGAAGTCACGTGCGAGTCTCGCTTCTGGCCGATCTTCGATCTTCGCATCAACGAGCAGATTCCAGGAAAATGGAAGTCGGCATATTTGATGCACTGTCGCCGCGGCGAATCAATTACTGTTGAAGGGGAATTGCTGCCAGAAGTACGAGGTCGATTGCTGCTTCGGCGCTCTCGTTGTTTGAGCGGATTTCCGTTCGGGCTGATCATGAAGTCGGTCGAGTTTTTGCAAGACTCTGAAGTTCTCATTCATCCCAAGGTGTCCAAGTTGCATCCGCAGGCGCTGCGTCGCTTGCTCATCGCACGAGGTGATGAAGGTCGCCGCATGAATTCCGCTCGAGGCGGCGGCGATGAATTTCACGGGCTGCGCGACTATCGCCCCGGCGATTCGCTGCGAAGCGTGGCGTGGCGTCGGAGTGCCTCGCTTCCAGAATTGGTTGTCGTAGATCGATCCGCTCCAATTCCATGGCGGCTGGCGATTGCGCTTGACCTTCGGATCACCGAGCCAGCGCAAACCCGTGATGCGGAAGAACAGGCAATTGCCATGACGGCGAGCCTTCTTCATCACGCAGAGCAATCGGGTTGGGAAATCTCTCTTGAAGTACTCGGGTGTGCCGCGATTGACGTGCCGATGCGCCGTGGCGGTCGCCATGTCAATCAGATTCTTGATGCTCTTGCGGCGGTCGACCTCGATGCCCCTCGATCGGTCAATGGTGCACAGCATGAAGTGCGCCGAGGAATCGATTTGATTATTTATCCCGGACCGATTCATTCTGGAACGCCCCGTTCGTACGGTCATTTGGATCACTGCGTTGCCATCTCCGCGACATCGATCGCAGCGACATGCGGAGATTCCTCCAATGGGTGATTGGCAAAGCGTGCGTCGCCATAATTTAGGATTTGCACTTCTTGCCCTCGCCGCATTCGCCGTCAGCGAGCGAAGCATCGTTCTCCTCGCAACTGTGTTTTTAACGACTCTTGCGAGTTGGGTCATCACTGGGGGCTGGCGTCGACGAATGCTGCCAGCGTGGGCAGTTGGGCTCTTGCTTTTCGTCGCATTTGCAATTGGGTTTGGACGGGTCTATCCCACGCCAGACCCATCAGATATTCCTTCAGTCATCGGCATTGTCGTGTCCTTTGTGATCGTCATTCGCATGTACGCACGACGGTCAATTGGCGATGAACGGCAGATTCTGATGCTCTCGAGTGTCCTTGTTGTTGCAGCAGCACTTCAAAGCAGCGATTTACTCGTCGGTCTCTTGGTGTTGGGGGCAACACTGATGGCGGTCAACTGCATCGTGCGATTTCGGTTGGCGGCGAATGCGAAAGATGGAACGCCAGTGAATGTGGACAGCGGCCGAGTTTTTGTGCGGGAATCTCTCGTCCAGCGCAGGGGGGCTTCGCAGGATTTGAAAAGAACAATACGCATCGCGTTCGTGTTTGTGCTCGTGATGACATCTGCAATTTTCCTGTTCCTGCCGCGGAATCCTCAGCCAACTGGCGCTCTCTTTGGCATGGCTGGATCGGGTCAGTTGGAATTTCCAAATCATATTTCGCTCATGTCGCCGCAGCGCTTGTCGCCGTCGGAAAAGGAACTTCTCTCCGTTGCGTGGCTTGGGCCAGATGGAAATCCTCCGCCGAATGTTCAAGTGCTTCGTTTGCGTGGCGCCATCTTGGATCGTTACGACGTCGGTGCGGCAGAGTGGTTTTCACGCAGGATGGCGAGCGAACGATTCGTGATCGTCGAAGGCGGCAAATATCAATCGCTCGCAAATTCGCCGATCGATGAGCGAATGAATACATTCACAATGCGAGTTGAATTTCGTGGCTTGTACTCGGATGTTGTGTTGAGTCCATGGGCGCCAATCAGCATCGCAGGTCTCACGTCGCAGGTCTACGTTTTTTCTCCAGCGACGCTCGCAGTACGAACTCTTGATCTTGAATCTGCGGGCGTCATTACTGGATATGACTTGCGTGTCCAACCGTTTGCGTCGGAGTCGACGCTTGAGTCGTTGCAAGGGGAGCCAGTACGGCTTCCGCCAATCGCTACTTTTCCTGTCCAGGCCGTTCGGGATGCCGCGCAGAGAATTGCGGCGGAAACAGATTTGGATTCAACAATCGCAAGCCAGGACCCAGCAGCGAGGTGGGCGCGGAATCTTCGCCTCGCAAGAATTTTCGAGCGCGAGCTGACTAGCGAACGTTTCAGTTACACCATGGATCTTCGTTCATTCATCCGACGCGATGGGCGCGATCCGATCGATTTGTTTCTCAACGAATATCGCTTTGGTCACTGCGAATATTTCGCGAGTGGATTGTGTGCTCTGTGCCAATCGGTCGGAGTCGATGCCAGAATCGTCGTTGGATTTCTCGTCGATGAATATGACAAGTCTTCGCAGCGTTACACCGTTCGAGAATCGGATGGACACGCTTGGGTCGAAGTGCGCACTGGCGAATATCAGTGGACGATGATTGATCCGACGCCGGTCGGCAACATCTCTGCGACTCCGCCAGAGGATGAATCCTGGGCGCAAATCTTTTGGTTGCTGTCTGCACCCCTCGAGTCCTTGTGGCGAGACCAAGTTGCGCAATTCGATGCACGCGCTCAAAACGCATTGGCTCAACAGGCAAATACATGGATTCGTGACGTGATGCGGTCGGGATGGACTTCGATAGAACAGACGGCCCGAAACGCTGGAGAGTCCTCGCGACTTGGGGCATACGGGATTGTCTGGATTGGATCAGTCGCCATGACGATTGCGCTCTCCTTTGCGGCGGCGTTCATCGGCTATCGCAGGTGGCGACGGGCTCAACGCGCATTGGGAGTCACGCGCCTCGGTCGCGCACGTGCTCGGGTCGCAATGCGCGATGGCGCATTCTATGTCGATGCGCTTGACTTACTTGATCAGGGTGGAATGCGGCGTCCGACGAATCTCCCGCTGCGATCATTTGCGGTTCGGGTCGCAAGCGAGCATGCTCGGGCGGGAGAGATTTTTTCTGAAATCGTAGAGAGGTTTTACGCAGTTCGATTCGGCGGTCAGCGGCCCGATTCACGCAGGCGTGCGGACGACCACAGCCTGGTCGTTCAATTGCGGCAGGCATTGTTTGCGACTCGGTAGTCCTGCGGAGTGATCGGATCCGCACGCGCAAAAATGCTCGCTGCATGCAGTAGTATGGCTCTCAATGCCAGCATCAAGATCCCGAACGTCCGAGTGGAAGCGAAGTATGCAACAGGTCTTTGAGCGAGGCGGGACGCTTGAAATTTCTGTTGCCCAACCCAGTACGCCCAATGCTCCTTCGCTTGACGCACATCCAACGATCGATCCCCACGAATCCGCAGGCTCGTCCGATCTTGTGTGGCGGCTCAAGATTGTTTCGCTTGAAGAAGAATCGGTATTAGTTGAGGCGCCCGTCGCTCTTGGTCAAACATTTCGAATTGATGATGGGATGGCACTCGTCGGCGCAATAACAATTGGACAGAACCGCTGGAAATTTCGCACGCGAAAGATTTCGGATGAACGTCCTGCGGGATCTCGAGGCGCTTGTATGCGGCTGGAATTGCCCGATCACGTTGAGCGTTGCCTTCGCCGATTCGTGCGCTTCGAAGCTGCAGAATTACAGTTGCCGAGTGTTTCGATGTGGCCACTTCTCGACCCCAGAACGATCGTGGCAGCGGAAGTGGCGAATGAAGAAGCGTTTCGAGCGTTCGTCGAATCAAAGCCCTTGCCGAATGTCATCGCGCCGATGCCTGTCGTGGGGCCAAAGTTTGTTGCAACACTGATGAACGTGGGCGGCGGTGGAGTTGGACTACGGGTTGATCCACAAGATTCTGCAGTTCTGGGACGACACCGAATTTTCTGGCTCGAGATTCCGCTCGGTCGCGATCATCCCGTGCCTATTGTTGTGACTGGCAAAGTCGTACACACGCACTTGGATAGTTCTCAGCGAACATACATCGGCGTATCATTCGACTTCACATTTCGTTTGGCTCACCAGCAGGTCGTGGTCGAGCAAATTCACAGGTCGATGAAACAAGCACAGATTCAACCGGATCAAATTCAAAAGGAGTCATAAAATATGTCACTTGTCTCAACCAACCCAATTCTTGCTGACAGCGCACTTTCGGGGGCGATCAGTCAATCTGCAGGCGCTGCTGGAACATGCACAGTTTCGGGAGTGATCAATAAGACGGCAGGATGCGTGCTGCTTGCCGCACTTTCTGGCGCGATCGCTGTGCCAGTTACGAAGAATTTTCCAGCGGCGATGTGGATCGCCTTCTTCGTTTCGATGGCAGTTTCCATCGCATCGATCTTTCTCGTTCGTCGCTCGCCTCGAATGGCAGCATCGATCACTGTCCTCTATGCAGTCTCGCAAGGATTCATGCTTGGCGCACTTGGCATGTTGCTCGAGGGAATCCTGACTGCGAATAAAATTTCCGTTCCTGGAGGAATCGCACTTCAAGCTTTCGTCATTGTGGTTGGACTGATGCTTGCGATGCTCACGCTCTTTCGATTTGGGATTCTCAAGGGCGGCGCAATGTTTCAGTCGGTGTTGTCGGTTGTCACCCTTGGAATCTTCTTCATGTTCCTCATCTCGATGGTCATGAGTCTGTTCGGTGCAAATCTTTCATGGCTGTCATTGGGGTCTGCGAGTGGCGGCGGCAACGCTGCGATGATTGGACTTGGAATCAATCTCGTCGTGCTGATTGTGGCAGCGCTCTGGTTGATCGTCGATTTTCGTCAGGTTCAAGATGCGGTTCTTGCTGGAGCGCCCGCATCCGCTGAGTGGTATCTGACATTTGGCTTGGTCGTCACGCTCGCGTGGATCTATCTCGAAGCGCTGAAGTTGGTCTTCCGAATCGCGATGATCTTCGGCGGAAGTCGGAAGTAAGTCGCCGCGTCAATATTCTGTCGCGCCAAACATTCCAAAGTCGTCGCCCTCAACATCTGCTTCGGCGGTATCGGCGAGGTCGGTTTCGAAGTCAATTCCAGCTTCGATTTTAAAAATCAGATGAGCCGTGTATGACATCTCGACTGGATGGTCGTGCCCGAATCGTCGAGCAACAGTTCGGAAGATGTCAGTTACTTTGGGGGCAACGCACTCGATGATCCTTCGATCTCCGTTGTCTCGAAAGAGCGCGTAGTAGCCGTCGCCGAGATAGTCCACTGATAGGTCGCCGTCCATGGTCGATCCTCCTTAAGGGGTGAATGTACAAAACCTTCGGGAGAATCACTGCTGTGGCTAAAATTTTTCTGTTGTCAATCGTTCGCGCGCCTCGCGGAAGGTCGCCTCTTGCTCGTCGAGTCGGAGCTTCACGGCGTTCAGCTGCGCTTCGGCTTCTCGGCGTGCATCTCGACTCGCTCGACCAAACGCGGGGTGCTCCAAGAGTTGCTCCAGTTCGAGCGCCATGATGAGCGCCATCGTTTCGGCGTCGATGCTCGGCTCGCTCGTGCTCAATGCCGCGCTGTCGAGTCCATCAAGTTCAGTTCGGTATTTGTCAGCAATTGCGGAGCGTTCGGAGTCGTTTGCGAACAGGAGAAGCGCCTCGCGTGTGCGATTTCTACGGTCGGCAATCTGGTCCTCAAGTCTCTCTGCTGCAGCGACTTGTGATTCAACGCCAATTTCAGAATGTGGGCGTGTGGGAACATGAAAAGGCTGCTCGGGTTGCGCCGACGAGTGCGTCAAAGACTGGCAATACCACCTGCTGAGGGAATGAGCATCTCGCAATCGACGAAGCGCAGTCGAGATTGGAGCTGTGCCTCCATGGACCGCGGAATTTCCATCTCGGCGAATAGCGTGCATGTTGTCGGCTTCGTGTCGCGGAAGGATGCCGGAGCGCTCGAGTTCGCCGAGAGTCATGCCGAGCTCGGCAGGCATCGCATTCCCGAGCGTGACTCGAGCAAGGGTTGCGGCCATCATTTCAACCATCAGTCGCAGTTTGAACAAGCATGCTTCCGGGTCGGAATGAACATAATTCTCGGCCTGCTTGCCAAGTTTGGAGAGGCGCCGATCGAGTGCTTCTAGAAAGCCGAAGTTTGAAGAGAGTTCTTCCATTGCTTAAGAGGATCTGGTGACAGGGTGAAGCATGTCGGTCAGAATGCGCGCTCCCAGGCAGCACTCCTCGACTCGTTGAGTCGAAATTCGCATCGCATTGGCAAGGAGCGATGCCCACCGAACTTCCGCGGGATCCATTCGTCGATCGAGCAGAGCGATCATGAGAGCGCCCGTCAGAAACTTTTCCTGAGTTTCAGCGGGCAGGGCAGCGACCCCAACGAGGCAATCATTCAGCGAGAGTCGATTGATTCTTGCGGGTGACTTTCCTTCGATACATTCGTCTTCAGAGAGACCAAGAACAGCTTGAGCAAAGAGTCCCGCAGCGGACGGCTGCGTATCGCTCGCCTGAGCACCCGACGCTGCGGCCATCGCTCGCGCAGTCAGGAACCAAAGAGTCGCTCGCTGAATATCCTGCTCCATGGGAAGAGTTTAGTGGTTCTTCTGGGCTTTTCGATCGGCAAGTTCCGCGAGAATTGCATGGCGGTGTTGATCGAGGTCGGGGGCTGGACCACGCGAAGTTCGAGGTGTGACGGAACTCATCTTGATTGGGTTGCCTGGGACATGGGTTGTCCCGAGTGATGGATCATCGATTGGCACCAACATTCCCCGCGCCATGACCTGTGGCATCGCGACCATGTCAGCGATGGATTGGATCAATGCGCAGGGGACTTCGGCTTTGGTCAATTGATCGATCCATTCTTGCCCATTGCGGGTTGCCAGTACGCACGTCAAGTCGCGATCGAGCTCGTCAATATTTTCGACGCGCTTCGCATTTGTCGAGTAGTTCGGGTTGGTCGCCAAGTCGGGGCGACCGATTCCGCTGCAGAGTGCGGCGAAGAGCGCATCATTCCCAGCTGCAATCACGATCCACCTGTCGGCGCAGGCAAATGCTTGAAATGGCGCGATGGATGGATGGCGAGTCCCGCGTGGTGTTGGAACAATGTTCGTCGCCGTGAATGTGGTGACGGCGGCTTCCAAGAATGCGATTTGGCAATCGAGCATGGCGATATCGATCAAACATCCTTCACCCGTGCGCGTTCGCTTGTGGAGTGCGGAGGTGATACCGAGTGCCATGTAGAGGCCGGCGACGAGATCGCCAATGGATGCGCCGACTCGCACGGGCGGCGAACCTGGATATCCAGTCAAACTCATGATGCCACTGAGGGCTTGCGCGATGATGTCGTACGAGGGGAGTGGCGACAGGGGTCCCGTCTTTCCGAAACCAGAAACTGCTCCATAAATCAATCTCGGCCAACGATCATGCAGAAATTCCCAGCCATATCCAAGCCGTCCCATGACGAGCGGCGAGAAGTTTTCAACGAGCACGTCGGCGTCATCCAAGAGTGCTTCGAAAATCGCGCGGTCCTGGGAATTCTTCAGGTTCAGTGCGATGGATTCTTTGTCGCAGTTGACGCTCGCAAAGTAGAGGCTTTTTCCACTTTGAAATGGTCCGAATGTCCGCGAGTCGTCTCCCGTTCCTGGTCGTTCGACTTTGATGACGCGTGCGCCCAGAGACGCCAAGATTGACGTGGTGAATGGTGCCGACAAGACTCGGCCGAGATCAATGACGGTGATCGCTGCAAGTGGCGGTGATTGATCGACGGATGCCATTGGTTAAGGATAGATGCGCCGCATCTATGCATCGCGGTTTGGGATACTCTATTTGTTGATGATCGATTTGGACCGCGCACAGGCCCGTGGCGGAATTGGCAGACGCAGCGGACTTAAAATCCGCAGAGTTAACCCTCATCCGGGTTCAAGTCCCGGCGGGCCTATTGCATGTGACTCTTTGCAACGTTTATTCGTGGCGTTATTGGTCTTTCGATGGAGTGATGAGAAGTTTAGATGAACGAACGCATCGACTTCGTGGTAACTTTTTTCAATGTTCCTGTTGATCGAACGGCTTCCACGTCGGGGGAAACAAATCGTTGCCATGATCGCCGACGCAGCGGTTCTGGGCTTTTCGGTATGGGCAGCCCTGGCGATTCGCCTTGAATCCCCTTGGCCAGATCTTCAGGGGCATTCGATGCTCCTCCTCGGTCTGGGAGCGATCGTCGTCGGACTTCCGTTCTGTTATGGATTTGGGCTTTATCGAGAAATCACACGGTATATCGGCATTCAATTTGCGATGCGAGTCGGGTATGCGGTGACGGTCATCGCGCTGCTCTTGGCATTCGCGGCATTCATGAACGACCGTGCGCAAGGACTTCCGCGCTCCGCAATCTTAATTTTCTGGATGTTGGCGCTCCTGGGGATCGGCGGATTGCGTGGCATCGCTCGATACATGATTCGCAGAGGCTCGCAGGGAGCATGTTCGCGGACGCTTGTCTATGGCGCAGGTGACGTGGGTGCGGGGTTGGTCTCGATGCTTGCGCAGGATCGACGGACGAAAATAGTTGGATTCATCGACGATGAACCTTCGCGGGTCGGGAGCGAAATCCGAAGTTTGCCAGTTTTTTCTGCGGCGAATATTTCCGACGTCGTGCGAGAAATGCGGGTCGATACCGTTCTTCTCGCATTGCCGGAATCGTCACGTCGTCGTCGGCGAGAGGTCTTTCAGGAATTAACCACCATGGGCGTTCGCGTGATGCTTGTTCCAACGCTGAAAGAAATTGCAGAGGGCACAGCTCAGACGGATGCGGTTCGCGTTATGAAAATCGAGGATCTTCTCGGCAGAGCGCCCGTCCAAGCGGTCGAGGAACTTCTCGCCCGCAATATCAGTGGAGCCAATGTCCTCGTGACAGGCGCTGGAGGATCGATCGGTTCAGAAATCGCTCGTCAAATACTTCTGCTGGGGCCGCGGCGACTCGTGGTTTTGGATAACTGCGAATTCAATTTGTACACGGTCGAAAATGAATTGCGTCGGCTCGCTGGAACCTCAAGTGGGTTGCAGATCACAGCAGTTCTCGGTTCGGTCCTTGACCGTGTACGGCTCGAGCGGGTGATGTTGGAAAACACCATCGACACGGTCTTTCATGCGGCGGCATACAAGCATGTGCCAATTGTCGAAGCCAATGAAATTGAAGGCGTCAGCGTGAACGTACTTGGAACGTTGCGTGCAGCTCAAGCGGCGCGGCGGCATGGTGTCTCATCATTCGTGCTGGTCTCCACAGATAAGGCGGTTCGGCCGACGAGTGTGATGGGTGCGAGCAAGCGCCTAGCCGAAAAATGCTTGCAGGCGCTCTCCGATTCGGACAGCAGATTGAAAGCTTCTACGAACGAGCGCGCAGTTTCCAAGCGACCAACGCGTTTTACAATGGTTCGATTTGGAAACGTGTTGGGGTCGAGCGGATCCGTTGTGCCGCATTTCACCGATCAAATTCGGCGCGGTGGGCCTGTGACGTTGACGCATCCCGATATCACGCGATACTTCATGACGATTCCCGAGGCGTCGTCGCTGGTGATTCAGGCGGGAGCGATGGGAAATGGTGGAGATGTCTTCGTGCTGGATATGGGAGAGCCAATTCGAATCATCGATCTTGCCCGAACGATGATTCGACTTGCTGGATACAGCGAAAAGGACGCAGACCAACCAGACGGCGATATCGAAATCCAGATTACGGGCCTTCGCCCTGGCGAAAAGCTGTACGAAGAGTTGGTGATCGGTGACAATTGTGGACCGACCGAACACGTTGCGATCATGCGAGCATCTGAGCGATTCATGCCTTGGGAAGAACTCGAATCGAGCCTTGAAGCACTCGAAGCCGCTATCGATCAGCACGATGTTGTCCGTGTGAGGTCAATCCTGAAACACCTTGTTTCGGGTTATGGAAGCCAAGCGAGATCGAATCAATCGGGAACGTGAGTTGGGTTTGGCTTGATTTTTCAGCATAAAACAATGGACATTTGTTCATGTTGCGATAAGATTTGGGAATGAAGCGCCGCGTTCGATCTGGTTTTACTTTGGTCGAACTACTCATCGTCCTTGGCGTCATCGTTCTCCTAGTGGGGCTCTTAATGCCAGCCATCGGTATGGCTCGTCGGTCGAGCAATGCCGCCGCAAGCCAATCAAATTTGAAACAGTGGGGGGCGGCAACGATCAACTACACAACCATTAACAAAGATCGATTGCCGTGGGAGGGGAAGCCCGCCAGCAGCGACATGGTCGAGAACCTGCTTCAGACAACATTTTGGGCGAACGCCGTTTCGGTACTCGTCGGCGAACGACCCTACAGCAAGTTGGTGGACAACGGCGTTGCGGGACTCGATGGGATTCCGCTGCCAGGGAGCCGATCTGTTTTTATCGATCCTGGTGCCGATGCGGAGCCAGATGCGCCGTGGCAACTCGGTTCTGGAAAGGCGTTTTACTTCAATTATGTCCCGAATAGTCGCCTGAATGATTCAGTCGCTACGCCACTTCATGCACGATCCGAGGTGATCTCGATGCATCACATTGCGGATTCTGCAGCAACAGTCTTGATGATGGAGGCGCGGAGCACGAACAAAGAAATCCCTGGTGCGGATCCGTACTCTGGGGCCGCACTTGATCTTTGCCAATCCGACTGGCACACATTTCCAAATCGCTACTTCGAAGGCGGGCATGTCGTGTTTGCAGATGGTCACGTTTCTCATGTCCTCAATGATGTTGCAACGAGATCTTTTCAAGGGAGTCGGGATCCCATCCAATCTGGGGGGGATTGGAACAAGCCGAAATTGATTTGGAATCCACAGGGGCCGGCAGGAAATGTCGCTCCATAAATGTGTGTCGGCATGATTGTGCTCTCCATGCGATAATCCACCGATGCCTTGGCACTTGATTGGTCGTTCGGTTGATGGCGAATTGGATGTGCCTTTGATGCCACCCAAAGTCGTCACGATTGGCCGCGATCTTGAATGCACAGTTCACCTTGTTCAACGGCAGGTCTCGCGGATTCACGCGGAGGTTCACTGGGCACTAGGGAGCGGTCGTGATCAAGGGCATTGGCGAGTTCGTGATTGCGGTTCGACATCTGGCACATTCTTGAATGGAGTCAAATTGACTCCGCACCGCGAAGTGCGGCTCTATCACGGCGATCTGCTCGAGATCCGACCTTGGGGATTTCAAGTGGAAAGCCCAGTCTCGGATAAGACGATGGGGGGAGCCGCTCAGACAATTGTTGAAGAACCAGAGAGCGAAGAGGAATTCGTCGCTCTTGCTGAAATCCAGTCGCCCGAGAATCTCGCTCAAGGTTTACTCGTGCGGCTGCTCGCAGCGAGCGAAGATATCGCCAAAGCAAGTGATGAAGTCACCGTTGGCCATGCTGCAGTTGCATCGCTCGCTTCGGCAACAGGCTTTGCCAATGTCGCTTTCTTGCGCCCAGGTGGCGACCCTCATGTGATCGAAGTTGTCGCACAAACTGGTGCAATTTCTGGATCACGAGGTGAACTGCAAGTGAGTCGAAGTTTGCTCAAACGTGCGCGTAACGGAATCTATGTTCACCGCGGTGGAGCGGCTGGAGGGACGCTTGCCGCAAGTTTGGAGTCGCTCGCAATCCGTCAGGCGATTTGTGTTCCAGTTGAATCGGGAACAATGTTTTTCGGATGGCTCTATTTGGATAACCGAACGGGCGGCGGCTCGGAAGCGCATGAATTGGAAGTCGCGGGATTTGCCGCAGCGTTGGCACGGTTGTCTGGACTTTCTCTCTCCAATATCGCACGCGGTCGAATGCAACAAAGGTTCGACTTAGAGCAGCAGCAGATGTATAGCGGAATGATGCTCGCACTGATCCGAACGATCGATGCGAAGGATCCTTACACGAAAGGTCACTCGGATCGAGTGAGTGAATTCGCAGTGCTGTTGGCTCGCGCGGCTTCTCTTTCTCCAGAGCAGGTTGAGCAGGCACGAGTTTGTGGATTGGTTCATGACATCGGAAAGATCGGGGTTCCTGAAGAAATCCTGCGCAAGCCGACTCACTTGGAGCCTCATGAATTCGCACGCATTCGGGAGCACCCAGCGGTGGGCTATACGATTCTTCAAGATATTCCTCAGATGCGTGACCTCTTGCCTGGAGTCCTCGAGCACCACGAACGCTGGGATGGAACTGGCTATCCAAACAAGATTCAAGGCGACAAGATTTCGCAGCTCGGTCGTTTGCTCTGCATCGCGGACTGCTTTGATGCAATGACAAGCGCACGAGTCTATCGCCCTGCACGATCGATCCCAGAAGTTCGAGCAGAAATTGAACGATGCCTCGGGACACATTTCGATCCAACGCTTGGCGAAATATTTTTAACGATTCCAGAGACCGAACTGGCGTTGCGCATAAGCACCGCGGGGGCGTTTCGTACTATTTAGATTCCGAACAGCCGGAGATTATTTACGCCCGAAATCCGCAGGGTTTTCGCCGCGTGCGGATGTATCCCAGCGTGACATCATTGCAAACCATTTGGGTCGATTCGTCGATTCAAGCCACTTTCGCGCATCGTTCACCGCCGCCGCAAACGCCGCATCGCACTGTCCATTCACGTCGATCGTTGTGCGAATCTTGCCCGTGCGAAACCAACTGAGTGCGGTCTTCGAATCGCTCCAGAGTGTTATGCATTTCAACTCGCCGCGTTCGAGACGTTGACATGCGTCGATGATTGCCAGGAATTCCCCAAGATTGTTGTGGCCGCGTTCATAGAGCGGACTGTGAAAGACCTCTTGCCAATGTCCCGCAGGGTTGAATACAACTCCGCGCCATTCGGTTGGTCCGATGAGCGCTCCTCCAAATTTCGAGCAATCGACGACCAATTCACCATCATTCCCTCGGACGTTTATTTTTCGTGCGGCGGATTTTGGGACAGATGCTCGCTCCGTCGAACTCGTCGCATCGAACCGCATCCCAGCAGCGCGCGAAGGATTGGCGGCAGTGACGTCATGCCCAGTTCCCTTGAGTGCTGCGGCAATCGCAGTCGCTGCGGTCCCTTGGGGCACAATGCTGATGTTGCCTTTCTTTCCCAAATGAATCTGAATCTTGCCAGAAATATGGGTTCCTTCGACGAGCACATCCAATCGACCCCATGACCCCTCATCGACAATCCGTACTTCGCCAATGAGAAAGCCAGCGTGCGCCAGCGGTCTTTCAATACGTTCGAGTTCGGCTCGTAGCTTCCGATCGATTTCACCGTTCACGAATGGACTCCGCAGAAGCTGGTCCGAGCAAGATTGATAGCCAACGGAGATCGGTCGTGTGGTCGAAGAAAATTTTTGCCAGCATGGTGAGCGGAACCGCAAGCAATGTTCCAACTGATCCCAAGAGATATCCCCAGAACACCAGCGAGAGAAATACGGCGATCATGGAAAGCCCCAAGCGTTGCCCCATCAATTTTGGTTCGATGACATTTCCAATGATGACGTTGATCGCGGTGTAGACGCCGAGGGTGATTCCTGCGCTTCCTGGTCCGAGGATGACCCATGCGAGAAAAATCGCTGGGACTCCAGCAAGAATCGCTCCAAATACGGGCACGAAGTTCAGGACGAACGAAAGTAAACCGAGCGCGAGCGGAAATGGAACTCCGATCCACCAGAGCGAGACCGCAACGAGCACGGCGGTCAGCAAACTTGTTTGCGTCTTCACGAAGAGATAAGTCGTCATGTCGTCCAAGACACGAATCCACGGTTTGATTGATGAGTCATCGATAGAAAATGCAATACGAATCTTTGCAGGCATGCTCGCCGCTTCGGCCAAGATGAAGCAGGTTGTAAGAAAGACGAAGACGCTATCTCGCAAGATTCCGGCGATGGCTCCCAGCATTGATCCAAGCATGTTCACCAGTGTGTCGGCATTCAAGATGCTCGCGATTGGTGCATCGGTGATGTTTAGCCCGTGTTGTTTGAACCATTCATTCGTCGTGAAGAATCGATCCTGTAATGCAGCGGTGTAGAACGGAAGGTGCTGCGAAAATGTTGTAACAGCGTCGGCGGCGATGACGCCTGCGATCAACAGTCCGCAAAGAACGACGCCCAAGACGGTCGTCGCAGCAAGCCATAATGGAGCACCTTTTCGCTGAAGCCCCATGATTGGGGGGAGCGCAACGGTTGAAATGAACAGTGCGGCGAGTGCGGGCACAAGGATGATCGCAGCAGTGCGCAATCCTGCACAGACAATCACGAATGCGGCAGAGACGACGAGAATATTCGCCCCTTGCCCCAAACGGGATGCGGTGTTGTCGGTCAATCCAACTCCTGAATTCGAATGTTGGCGAATGAAACTTTGTCGCCGTGCCCCAGAAATCCAATGCGCCCACTCTGTCGGCGAAGGCCTGGATGATCTTTTCCGTCGATCGTCCCTTCGGTCGCAGGTTTTTCAATGTCTGCATCCACGATCTTGTGACCATTCAGTATCACTTCAATGTGCGATCCATTCGCGATGATTTCCTCTGAATTCCATTCTCCGACAGGCTTGAGGTGCTCGCGTTGGGCTGGGACGACGCCGTAGATCGAACCGTGAAATTGCCATGGCTTCAGATTGGCGTACTTGGGATCCGAGTTGTCGAGCACTTGAATCTCCATCCCAACGTAGGCCGGATCGCCTTCTTCTGGTGTTCGAACCCCGATGCCGTTGTTCGCTCCTGGTGTGAGTTGAAAATCAAACTTCAGATGAAAGTCTGCATAGTTCTTTGCTGTCAGCAAGTTTGTTCCATTTGGAAGGCAGGTGATTGCACTGTTTTCAACGGCATAGCCCTTGGTATCGCCAGTCCATCCACTGAGAGTCTTGCCATCAAAGATCGATACAAACCCTTTTTCTACAACGACGGTGGGTGGAGCCGCAATGGTTGGTGCAGGAACTGGAACTGGCGCAGCTTGTCCCATCGCAGCGGCAAGCGCGAGCGTTGAAAAGATAGGGGTTGTCATGGTTGCAGGATACGCCTACTCGATCGAGGGAGTGACAGCACGCAAGCGCCTATCCTTCGGTCAATGAATTTCGCAGCCTGCATCGTCTTGTCCTGTGCTTGTGTGAACGCATTCGCATCACTGACTTCTGTCAGTTCGTTGAC
This sequence comes from uncultured bacterium, assembly GCA_903919715.1. Classification (GTDB taxonomy): domain Bacteria; phylum Planctomycetota; class Phycisphaerae; order Phycisphaerales; family SM1A02; genus F1-60-MAGs104. Next base: position 63,117 of record CAIXJC010000012.1, read on the forward strand.
TCCCGTGGCTCCCTTGCCAACGATGCCCGTTTCTCAAGCGGTCGCCACGCCGCCATCTGCTGGAGCGGCTGAGCTTGCGATACCCAAAGTTCAGATGCGCCGAGTTTGGCCGAAACTGAAATTGATTCGGCCCGTGCAAATTGTTGCACGACCAGATCGAGCTGATCGACTTTATGTTGTCGAGCAAGCTGGGCGCGTGATCGAGATTGATACGGCAGATCCAGACAACGAAGGACGTATTGTTCTGGACATCCGAGAGCCCGTCTTTGACAAGTTCAACGAGCAAGGACTCTTGTCGCTCGCCTTTCATCCAAAGTTTGCAGAGAATCACTTTGTTTATGTGTGGTACACGGCGCAGAAGAATGAAAAACAGTCGGACCGTGAAGTGCTTGCACGATTCACGGGAAACGATGATGGAACAATCGATCCCTCATCACAGTTGATTCTTTTAGAAATCCCGGATCCAGCATGGAATCACAACGGAGGAACAGTTCTCTTTGGACCAGACGGTTTTCTGTATGTATCGACTGGCGATGGTGGCGCTGGCAACGATCCATGGGGCAATGGTCAGAACACGAATTCACTTCTCGCCGCAGTGCTCCGCCTCGATGTCGATCATCCGCCCGAAGGGAAAATGTATGGCATCCCATCCGACAATCCTTTCGCGGGAAAAGCGAGCTCGGCTCCAGAGATATTTGCGTACGGCCTTCGAAATGTCTGGCGAATGTCCTTCGATCGAAAAACTGGCGAACTCTATGCAGGTGATGTTGGACAGAACGCATGGGAAGAAGTTGACATCGTGACCAAGGGAGGCAATTTCGGTTGGCGTTGCCGTGAGGGGTTTCACCCGACCGAAGGCGTGGCTGACCGGAGTAACGCTGATCCCAAGTTCATCGAACCTATCACCGAATATTCGCACAAGGATGGAGTTTCGGTCACTGGCGGATATGTCTATCGAGGAACTGAAAACCCAGATTTGGTTGGGGTTTATTTGTATGCCGACTATGGCGTTGGAACAATGTGGGGGCTTCGAACCGCCGGCGGAAAGGTCACCGCTGGGCCAACAGTTGTCGGCGGAAAGCATGGTTTTTGCCCGACCAGCTTTGGCGAGATGTCTGACGGAACGCTCTTTGTTTGTGGAACGAGTTCCGGTGCTGATGGGCCAGGGCAGATTTTTCGGCTCTCGGCGATGAAATGACATCAATTATTGGCGAAAACTGTCCCCTATTGGTTTGAATGCGGCAAATCGGATGAGAAAGTAGAGCGCTGGTTTGGCTCGTCGGACTATTCTGTCCGCTCATCATTATTTTCTTCCAGAAGCGTCAGAACCGAATCGATAGCCGAATCAATTACCGAAAGAACTACTGAAATGATCCAATCCCCACATCGCATCTTTGTGTTACCCGCAACATTCATGTTGACCGTCTCGTTGTTCGGCGCCGCTGCATTTGCTTTCCAAGGTGCGCCACAGGGACAGCCGACTACGAAGCCAGCAGCTACGAAGGCGACAGCGCCAAAGGCTCAAGATCCCCAACCTGCGCAAGGTGCACGCCAAGGTGGCCAAGGTGGCCAAGGTGGACGCGGAGGAATGGGATTTGGTGGCGGCGGAGGTGGCGGCGGCGGTGGTGGTGGTCGTGGAATGGGTGGGTTCACTCAACTTATGAATCGATACAAGGCGGACTTCTTGCGCCGAGATGTTCCGCTCTTTAAGGAACAACTCCACTTCGACGAAGGTCAAATGGTGATCGTCGAAACTTTAGTGAATGATTACGACCTTGCATTCAATCCTGCGGCTGAGGCATCCCAGCAGAAGATTCAAGAGGCTGGAATGCGAATGTTCCAAAGCTTCATGGGCGGCGACATGCGCGAAAAGATGCGCACGATGCGCGACACCATGCAGCAAGATATTGAGCAGATGGAAGTGGAAAATGGCGGACCTTTGACTGAAGAAGCACGCCAAAAATTCTTCTCCGACCGTATGACGAAAATGGGCGATGAAATGGCCGCGGAACGCAAGGCGACTGGAGCCGATCGCGAGACGAAGGCAGTGATGGAGGAGATCGTCGCAGAAGTCAATCATTGGTCTGCGGAAAAAGCCGCACTGAAGAAGGTCGTTATCGGAGGCATTGAAGCGACTCTTGGCGACAACCAAGCGGCAAATTGGGCGAAATTCCAGCGATTTCTTCGCCGAGAAAAGTCCATGGACAATGCAATTCTCTCGGGTGAGGCGACCAACTTGTTCGTGGTCATGGACGAAGCAGGAGTATCGCAGACATCGATCGATGGATCTGCGAAGACCCTTGATGACTACGAACTTCAACTCGACAACTCACTTGTTGCGCGCGATGATTACATCGATCAGAGCGATCCAAAGTTGATGCGAACAGTGCTCGACGGCGACATCACTGCCGCGAAGGCGATTGCTGAACGGCAGATCGCCCTGCGCAAAGCGGTCCGTGAAGTCAACGATCAATTTCGCACCATGATTGTCGGTGCGATGCCGGCAGAAGATGGGGCGAAGTTCAATCAGGCAGCATTGGCTGCTGCATTCCGTCGTATCTTTCGTCAGACACGAACAACGGAAATGTTCACGAAGGCACTCGAATTGACAGACCTCACAGCAGAAGCTCGAACAGCCGTCTCTGCATTGCAGGTGGCATACTTCAGCGAACTGGCAGGTATGAATGACCGACTGGTGGCGGCAACTCGTAAAGAGGAGCCACAACAGAAATTGGAAGAATCAGAACGCATGATCGGCATGATGTCTGGAACTGTTTCGCCGATGGCAATGATGGGCCGACAATTCGGCCAGAACAACGCAGCGGACCCCGTTGGAAAATTGATGGATGAGCGTGGCGTTATGGGGACGCGGTACATGGATCAATTGAAGGGACTTCTTACGCCACCGCAGCAAGAACTTATGCCAAAGGGCCGCGATGGTGGTCGCAACGCTGGAGCATTCGGAACTGGAAAGATCTCAGATCTTCCAGAGCAATTCCAAGACGCAGCGAAGAAGGCGGACAAGAATAAAGACGGAACGATCGACGAAGATGAACGCACTGAGATGTTCCGCGCAATGCGTGGCGGTCAAGGTGGTGGCGGCGGTCAGGGTGGTGGTGGTCAAGGCGGCGGTGGCGGACGCGGCGGTCAGGGCGGCGGTGGCGGTGGACGTGGTGGTCAAGGTGGCCAACCTGCCGGTGGACCTGCGAACTAAAGGCTCGCCTCAATTGGATTTTTAATTGCCGCTCCGCGCGAAACGCTGGGAGCGGCAATTTTTTTATTCGCAAACGATGGGCGAATCACTTTCGCGATGGCGCGACGGTCAACTCGATTCGTGCAGGTTTCACCGTGGAAAAAGCAGGAACGCTTTCCTGTACGAGAACGCCTGCTGCGATCACTGATCCCTTGCCGATGATCGTTGCTCCACCCAAGATCGTTGCGTTGGCATAGACCGTGACATTGTCTTTTAGCGTTGGATGGCGCTTCGAACCCCGTTTCAGCGAACCATCGGCAAGACGATCGAAGCGACGAGCGCCGAGGGTCACGCCTTGATACACCGTGCAATTTCGTCCGATGACCGCAGTCTCGCCGATCACAACGCTTGTTCCGTGATCAATAAAAAAGCCAGGGCCAATTGTTGCGCCTGGATGGATATCAATTCCAGTCGAGTCATGTGCTGATTCTGCGAGCATGCGAGGAATCAGCGGAACATTGAGCTCACTCAATTCGTGTGCGATGCGATGAATGCACAGCGCACGAATGCCGGGATAGCACAATATTATTTCCGTCAGATTCTTTGCCGCAGGATCTCGTTCGAATGCACCATTGAGATCAGTCAGCAAGATGCGTTGAATCTTGGGCAAAGCGCGAACGAGAGCGAGCAGGCTTCGGTTTGCGTGAGATCGCGCCGTTCGCTCACTCTGTCCCGAGGCTTGGAATGCCGCAACAATTTCAGGATGCAATAGATCCACCGCATCGTCGAGAATCTCCGCGGCAGATTCGCCGAGCGAGCCTCGGACCGCAAAGAGCACGTGGTGCAGTCGGTGAGCAGCCCATGCAATCGCATCGAAATCTGGAAGAATCTTTCGTGTCCGTGTTTCGCGCGGCGCACCACTGGCCAATGCTTTCGCAGCAATTCGCAGAGCTTTCCCATTTTTCGATTGTTCGTTCAGTTTCGCAGTCATGTGTTCGCAAGCGTAGTTGCGAAATGTCGGATTTGCAGGTGGCGAAAGGGAAGGGGGCTATTCGCGTTCGGCGTTCTCTGTTGAATCACTATCGCGAAGCGTTATCCCGCGGGTTCTGGCAGTGTCATAAATAGTGGCCAGCAATCCGACAAGTGGGAATCGTCCGCCAAGTGGGCTCGCTCCGAGCCGACGAAGGAGCGCGTGCGGCGTGTGAGCTGGGAGTGGTCGAGATTCTAAATCATGAAGCCGTCTTCCAGGTCTCCAAAAGTCGTGGAGCAAATTTTCAATCGGAGTCACCAACGCTTGATCTGTTGCAGCTGGTGGAATCGGATGCGCCTGATTTTCGCCACGCGTCGAGAGAGTTCGCTTTTCATGAATGCGTTCAAGCACTCGAGCCACTGGCATTCCGCGCAACTGGAAGAGCAGGAGAGGCTCGTCTTCTAAGCGTTCGGCCAAGATGTGCATCATGGAGACCACATGCTTACAAGGTTGAGCTCCACCGCAAGTGCATTTGAGAATCGGATCAGAAGTTGCCTTTGATCCAGGCTTGATTGGGACGAGTGGCGTGCGAATGCCAAGAGTTTCGATGAGCGCAGCAACCGCGGGTGGAAGTTCTCCAATCAGGAATCTCGCTGCGAAAACCGCTTCGGAGCAGAGTGCTGCAATGATTTGATCCCACTCTTCTGGAGTCCATGTCACGAAAGCGATTTCTAATTGATATGGCCTCGACGATCGACCTTGTACTGACGAAACGATTTTTCCTGGCGATGCCAAGAGAGTGACCGTTTGCCCAGTCAATGCATACGAGTGTCCCTCTTCGACAGCCTCGCTGCTCGCAGTGGTCAAGACGGCACGAAAGAGAGGATCTGCTGTCCAGGGGAAATTTTCGATCCCTTGCTTGCGCTTGAACTTGAATCCACCGATGACTCGACGTGGATTTTCCGGCTGGCGCGGTTTGTTCTGCTCTTGCCACTGCGTCATTCGCCACCCTCCAATCCAGATCGGCGAAGCGTGAGCATGTCCCGAAGTTGCCCCGTCGACAATTCAGTCAGCCACGCATCGCCAGCGCCGATGATGTTTGTCGCCAATTCTGTTTTCTGTTCGATCATTTGATCGATGCGTTCCTCGATACTTCCCGTGCAAACATACTTGTGGACATTGACGGTTCGCGTTTGACCGATTCGAAACGCTCGATCAGTCGCCTGATTTTCAACGGCGGGGTTCCACCAGCGATCGAAGTGAAAGACATGATTCGCAGCGGTAAGGTTGAGTCCGACGCCTCCAGCCTTCAGGCTGAGCACGAAAATAGGGGTTGTTCCGTCACCTTTTTGAAAGCGTTCAACCAATGCATCTCGCTTGGCTTGTGGCGTTCCGCCATGCAGGAAGAGTGGTTCGACATCCAAGACTTGTCGGATCATTGCGACAAGGAGGTGGCCCATCTGTCGGTACTGCGTGAAGATCAGTGCGCAATCGCCGGCGGCGAGAAGTTCCTCAAGCATCTCCATCAGTCGCTGCGTTTTACCGCTTCGTGCTGGGAGCAATGACGATGGTGGAAGGATCAGCGATGGATCTCCGCTCGTTTCGCTTTCGGAATCTTCCGTGATTTCCACGGGCTCAATCGCCGCTCCCTTTTTCTTGCTTGATACTCCGTTTGGCCGAGCAGCGATTCCTTCGCCAAGATAATGAGCAGGATGATTGCAAATCTGTTTCAGCTTGACGAGTGCGCTGAGAACAAGTCCACGTCGCCGAATGCCGTCAGTCTGATCGACCTTCTGAAGCATGTCGGCAACAACCTCGTCATAGAGGCGCATTTGTTCGTCGGTGAGGACAATATGTTGGCGGCTTTCAACCAATGGCGGAAGATCACTGATGACTTTCAAGTCGGTCTTGAGTCGGCGAAGAATGAATGGACGAACGAGGGAGCGCAGTCGTTCGGCAGTCTTCTGATCGCGGTTTCTCTCGATCGGTGCCGCGAATCGGCGTCTGAAATCCTGATTTGTTCCGAGATACCCTGGGCAGCAGAATTCCAAGATCGACCAAAGTTCGGCGAGACGATTTTCGACGGGAGTTCCCGTGAGCGCAATTCGTGATTGGGTGTTGATCGAGCGAATCGCAGCAGTCTGTTTCGTCGGCGGATTTTTGATGTACTGCGCTTCATCAAGGACAACGCGCCGCCACTGGACCGTCTGCAGAGTTTCTTTATCGCGAACAACGATTGCGTAGGTCGTCAGAACGACATCGTGTTCTTGTGCGATCTGCGTGAATCGTTCGCCCGCAGGTCGATCAAGTCCGTGTTGAATATGGACTTTCAGTTCAGGGGCGAAGCGCATGAGTTCGCGTTTCCAGTTTCCCATGACTGACATCGGCGTGACAAGAAGCGATGGTCCGATTTGCGCTGCGCCGATTTTGGATCGTTCGTGTTGCAGCAGTGCGATCAATTGAATCGTCTTGCCCAATCCCATGTCGTCGGCAAGGCAAGCACCCAATCCGAGTCGGTCGAGGAACACGAGCCAACTGAGACCAGACAATTGATACGGTCGCAGAACTCCGCGGAAAGCTTTCGGCGGACCGGTCATCTGAAAGCTTTCGCTGGCATCGTTGCCGGAAAGCAATTGTCGGACCCATCCTGTCGCTTGAACTCCGCTGACGGGTAGCGCTTCTGGCGGTCCATCAATTCCATTCGCCATACGAAGTGCTTCGACAAGAGTCATCGTTCCGCCAGGATGACTCTTCAAGAACTTGAGTGCAGAATCGATGTCTTCGGGGCGAAGGTCAACCCATTGTCCGCCAACGCGAACCAGTGGCGTCCCCTTTTGCGCCAGTTTCTCAAGCATTTCAATTGAAACGCTTTGAGATCCAAGTGCAACTTGCCAGCGATAGCCGACCAGCGATTGCAGTCCAAGTCCGAGTGAACCATTTGACCCACCAACTGCATCGCCTGCGGTGGGCGGTTCCTCAGGCGAATCAATCAGCAGGTTCGCATTGATGCGGCTCGCAGATTCGCCCCACCACTCTGGAACTTCCACGAAGAATCCAGCCTCGAGCAAGATCGGGCGCAAGTCGCGCATGAACTGATAGACCTGCTTCGTATTGAGATCGATTCCTGAAGGAGTCTCATCTTCGAGAGCATCGTCGAGTTCAGGCCAGATGCGACTCGCACGTGCCAATTCTTTCAGCAACATCTCGGACAACTCTTCGTTGCGAACGGAATTCGCATTCGCTCGCTTTCCGCTTGGTCGATCAAAGAGTGATTGGGCATCGATGACTGTTTCTGGTGCATCGGGATCCACCAATCCAAATCCGACATGCCATACCGAATCGATGCCGTCGTCTGCGCCATCGAGGTCCGGCTCCGAAACTTCGAATCGCAAACGCATGCCCGTGGTCACGCGAGCTTCGTCGAGCACGCTCAACCAACCGCGCGTGTCGCGGAGTACGTCGAACGGACTTCGCCTTCCGACCTTGATCGAATTCTTGATACCCAACAGTCCTGAAAGCCATGCGGCGTGGGAGTCGATCGTTGGGTCAAAGTCCTCGATCGATTCCTCGAAGTTTTCTTCGATGAGCGCTGCCCGAACGATTCCGTCGACGATTGTGCTGAGAAACGAGTCGACGATCGGCCATGCCTGCCCATCTGTTCCGTCGATCGCACGAGCAGCGGCTGGCATACTCGCGAGCAGGTCAGCCAACTGCGCGTCAGCATCATTGTCGTTGAGCCAGGGGCGCCACTGTCCAACATATGTTCCATCGCGGCGTTGCAGAACCGTTGGAATGACGCGTTGATCAATCACGGAATTGATTGCAAATTGCGTGAGCGCCAACCACCAATGCATCGAGTGAGCCGCAACGAATAAGTCATTTGGAGTTTCCTCCAAGTTGCGCATCTCCAAGAGCAGTCGAATCGTCGAACTTGGTGCGATTCGAAGAGTGGAAACTCGCGTCGGTTCAAGCGTTCGCAATTCTTCATCATGGCTCGCTTGACCTAAGAGTCCTGCAAGGCGACTTGACGGCAGTGTGACTGATCGGACTGCGGGGTCGCCGGCATGCGAGGGCGCATGAGGCAAGAGCAAGTCGAGATGATCGTCCTTTGCGCCGTTGAGCGAGCCGATGATCGGCTCGAGTGCGCTGCGAAGATCCTTCGCCGATGTTGCGAATGGATGCGCAGGAGATTCGACGCTTACATTTTCGCGTGCGGACGATAGCGATTCACCCCACAGATGCAGGGAACCGTCAGACCAATTTGCATGAACAACGAGCATGTGAGATCAATCGTGAACGAAACAGAATCGAATGATTGCGCTGGGGATCGAACCCAGGACCTAGAGGTTAAAAGCCACTTGCTCTACCAGCTGAGCTACGCAATCGTGAAGGGATTTGGGTCGGGGAAAGAGTGTACCCATCTATGCCAAGAGTCACTCTGGGCGGTCGGGTCTTGAAAACTATTAGAAATCCGCAGATTTATCGGACTATGATTATTGTCACGCTTCCAGATTGCCGATAAATGTCACGGTCGGAGCGAATCAAGGAAATTTGATTGCTTTTCGGACCATCAGAAGGCACGTTTTGCATCGAAATCACTTGTTTCTAGACGAGCGAAACTCGCTCTTTACCGAAAGAATTCCACATGAGCGCTGCAGTTCCAATAATCGAACAATTCCTCGCTTACCTCATCGACGAGCGTCATTTCAGCCCGTACACATCGCGTTGCTACGGATTGGACTTGCGTCAGTTCGCTGATTTTATTGTTGGCGAATACTCAATCGATTATGACGAGGCTCGCGAACGAGCAGTTCTTGAGAAGCGCGATGCGACCTCGAAGAACACGGTGTGCGGGCGCATGCTGACGGCGGACGTGGAAGTTGTTCGCGCATTCCTCGCTCATCTCGTCGGGCAGAAATATTCTGCCGCAACAACAGCGCGAAAAATCGCCACGCTTCGGTCCTTTCATAAGTGGATGGAGAAGCGTGGTCTGACTTCGGCGAATCCGATGACTTTGATTCGAACTCCAAAGCAAGCTCGACGATTGCCCAAGGCGATCACTGTTGACCAGGTCGAGAGACTGCTCGCTGCTCCGAGTGAATCAGACATGCTGGGCGCACGAGATCGTGCCATACTGGAAACACTTTATTCCACCGGTATCCGAGTGAGTGAAGTTGTCGCCATCAATCGCGGAGACCTCGATGTCGAAGGAAGCGTGTTGAAGGTCAAAGGAAAAGGACGCCGCGAGCGGTCCGTTCCAGTTGGATCGCATGCATTGGCGGCGGTGTGCCGTTACATCTTGCGCGCCGAGGCTGAAAAAGTCCCGATGGATGCGGGCAGTCCGCTTTTCGTTAACAAATTGGGATCTCGTCTTTCGAGCAGATCTGTTCGTCGAAAGGTCTCGAAGTATCTGAAGATCGCAGGGCTTGATCCTGATATCTCGCCACATACGATTCGCCATTCGTTTGCGACGCATTTGCTCGACAATGGTGCCGATTTGCGAGCGGTCCAAGAATTGCTTGGGCATCAGTCGCTTTCGAGCACGCAGGTGTACACCCATCTCACCACAGCGCGTATGCGCGAAGCGTACGACCGCGCTCATCCGCGGGCCGAAGCGTCATAAGAAACATCGTGCAGCGAAAAGTGAAGAACGAATGTACGGAGTCTGCCCCTTGGACATTGCGCCGAGGCGATTGTCTCAATGTGCTTGGCGATGTCGAACCTGCTTCGATTGATCTGGTCTATCTCGATCCACCCTTCAATTCTGGACTTCGTAGGCAAGGACGAAAAGGGTTGACCTTTGATGATCGCTTCGTTGATGTTGCTGCGTACCGAGAATTCATCGGTCCGCGATTGATCCAAGCACATCGTGTCCTGCGTTCGACGGGTTCGATCTTGGTACATGTCGACTGGCGAACGAGTCATCACGTGCGATTTCTGCTCGACGAGATTTTCGGCGCCGAGAATTTTGTCAATCACCTCATCTGGTCATACGGGCTCGGGGGATCTGGTCCTCGATCATTCGCACGAAAACACGATGACATTTTCCTCTATGGCCGTTCGCCAGATTATTGGTTCGAGCCGCCACTTGTTCCAGCAAAAAGCGTTCGCCTGCGCGGTCGAATGAAGAAGGCAACCGATGTGATCGATATTCCGTCGATCAACAATATGGCGATTGAGCGAACGGGATGGCCGACACAAAAACCAATTGCGCTACTCAATATGCTAGTCACGGCATGTTGCCCGCCAGGTGGAACGGTGCTTGATCCAACTTGCGGAAGTGGGACGACATTAGTTGCTGCAATTCAGTCTGGCCGTCGTGCAATCGGAATTGATATGTCGGATGAGGCCCTTGGAATCGCTCAGCAGCGACTTGAACGAACCACTTCACTTTTGGCGATCAAAGATCCCATGCCACGAGTCGCTCGAGCTCGGCGGTCGGGGCCGCAAGAGAATGCGCCGTTGGCCCAGTCAGCGTGACGTGACCCAATTTGCGCCCTGGACGAGGTCCTTTGCCGTACAAGTGAAGTTTTGCTCTGGGAATTTCGAGTATTCGTGAAGCGATCGGAGAACGTCCGACCAAATTGATCATGACGCTGGCGCCGTGACATTCAGTCGAACCGAGAGGCATCGTGCCGACAGCGCGCAGATGATTTTCGAATTGGCTCGTGACGGCGCCATCAGTGGTCCAGTGACCTGAATTGTGAACGCGCGGCGCCATTTCATTGGCGACGAGTCCCGCATCCGTTACAAAGAATTCAACGGCGATCACTCCGACATAGTCAAGTGATTCCATGAGTGTTCGCACATGTGCCCGCGCACTCTCTGCAAGTTCGCCACTTTGATCGCAGGGAGCAGGAGCTTGACTCTTCCAGAGAATTCCATCTCGATGTTCATTCTGAGTCAGCGGATAGAACGCAATGGATGCGCCGTGTCCTGGATTTCGTGCGCGCACGGCGATCATTGAAACTTCGGCAGAAAATGCAACGAAAGACTCCAGAATGCAGGGCACTTTTCCAAGTTCATTCCAAGCCGTTCGCACGGTCGAAGCTGCATCTGTGCTGCCGACGCGAAGCACGCGTTGTCCCTTTCCGTCATATCCAAGCCGCCGCGTTTTCAGAACTGCAGGCAGTGGCACTTTGAGTACAGCGGCTTCGATTTCTCCAGCGGATGAAATGCCGGCGAAGTTCTGAACTGGAATCCCCAGATCACGAAAGGTTGTCTTTTCCGCAATTCGATCCTGTGCAATGGAGAGAGCGCGCGCCGTCGGGGCAAGAGTGAGTCGCTCTGAGAGCCACTGCGCAGTCTCTGCCGGAACGTTTTCAAATTCATACGTTGCGAAGGAGAGATCTTGCGCAAATCTTTCAAGGCCATCCATGTCGTGATAGGGAGCACGAATCACCTCTCCCAGACGAGCAGCGGGGCAGTCTGCGGAGGGCTCAAGAAATCGAAATTGAAATCCAAGAGGCAAGCCCGCCAAGCCGAGCATTCGTCCGAGTTGCCCTCCGCCCACCACGCCTATTTTCACCGGCTTTTCTTTCGTATTGATTTGCGTGCTGTGGATTTGGCGGTGGGGGATTTGGCTGGATCGGGATTCGCAAGCACTTCTTTGGTTTGTCGCGATCGCCATGCTTCGAGCGAACGGCGAATTCCTGGGCGACTTCCAGCGAGAATCGCTGCTGCGAGGAGTGCAGAATTAATTGCGCCAGAGCGACCGATTGCGAGCGTTGCGACGGGAATACCCGCAGGCATCTGCACAATCGAAAGCAGCGAATCCAAGCCATGTAGAGTTTTACTTTCGACCGGCACTCCCAAGACTGGAAGGCAGGTTCGACTCGCCGTCATTCCGGGCAAGTGTGCGGCGCCGCCTGCTCCTGCGATGATCACTTCGATTCCACGTCCTTGCGCTCGATCCGCATATTGAAAGAGTTGAGTTGGGGTTCTGTGAGCGCTGACGACGCGCTGCTCATACGGGATTCGCAGCGCATCAAGCGTTTCGCATGCATGACGCATCGTTTCCCAATCGCTTCGTGATCCCATGATGACGCCGACGAGCGGCTTTTGCGTTGCCATAAAGCGATGCTACCGAAGGCTCAATTGCAATTTGGACGAACGGTCAGCGGAAGTTGGCGCATTCGTTCAGCGTCGCCGACGTCGAGCGAATCCAACAATCCCCAGCAGCGCAATCGCTCCAGGAGCAGGCACCACCGCAAACGTCAGGTTGTCGACGGTTGGATAGACAAGACCGAACGAAAGTGGTGACGAGGCTGTGATCTCGGTCATCGCTGAACCCGTCGAGTAGAAGCCAAGGAAGGCCGTTTTGGAACTGATGATTCCAATGAACAAGGTTCCATCCTGCATCGACACTCTGATGATGCAGGGGACGACATCGAAGTTGCTGTCAGTTCCATAGACATTGCCAGAGACGCCCTGCACCGCGGCACCGCTGAAGGAAAGAGTCAGTGGAACTGGAAGAAAAGCTGAGAGCGCATGGCTCGAGCCGACAGTGCCGACATCGATGCCGCCAAACGCACTCGCGGACCATGTCACATCTCCAGTGGATCCGACGAGTGGATTCGTGTAGTACCCGTTAAAGCTTTCGAATGTTTCCGTCGAGAGCGTCGCCCCACTTTCGCTCGCATAGTTGTCGTAATTCGTCTGGTTCGTAAAAACAATAATCGCAGCGGATGAGGTTGAAGCCACAGTCGCGGTGACGACCAGCAACGAAACTATGAAATTTTTCATAATCAAATATTCCAAGGAAAAGGGACAAAACGAGGAATGCCAAACACTTCGTATCCGCACCGCACCTTGTAGGGGAGGGCAGTCTGATAGATCGCAGATTGATAATGCACCAATCTCGGAACACTCAAACAATAATGCCATATTTGAGCTTGACGAATCATCTTTGAAAAAAAGATAAGTTTGCCAACGGTCTCGTCAGGATGTCACAACTTGGATTGATGCTCGCATCAACACGTAGGTTGCTTGAAGTGCAATCAGAGCATGGACTTAACGCTGGCGAGCCGTATGAAGTCCTCAGCGAATCTGAAAGCGCGTGGGGTCGAAAAATAAATCGGTCGGATTGAGTGTCCAGCCATCACGACAAGGCGCCGTCATCAATTCAGTTGCCCGCTTGGCATTCGCTGCACTGATGACACCGCTGTCAAAGTCGTATGTGATCGGCGCTTGACTGCGATATGCAACCGCTCCGCAAAGAACAAGTTCCGTCAGGCGGGATGCGTATTCGAAATTCGAACCTGTCATCGCAGAGTTGGTTGGTAGATCCATTGTCCATGCACGCACCGCGTTGATCCACTCGAGGTGATGCCCTGCGGGTCTGGTCAATGTTGGAGTTGGAGGTGTGACTGTTGCCGCAAGTGCGCCAGGCAGGATCAGATACTCGTTGTAGTTCGCCAACAGAAAGCCTTTCGATCCTTGGAAAAGCGTGCTGAAGCGCGAGTAGTCCTGCTTGTCTTTGGCGGCAAGTTCTTGCGCGGTCGGTGAAATTTGCCCTCCATCAAACCAACGAAGAATCAGAGGATCTTTTCCTTTCGGACGCGATGGCCAAGTCAGTGCCCACGAGACTTCGAGTGATGCGGGGCACCCAACGTCATCAAGCGCAGGTCCATCTGCGCGAATCTCGGCGCGTAGTCCTCTTTCTTCTGCCAGTCCGAGTGCCCAGAAGGGGAGGTCCAGGATGTGGCACGCCATATCACCGAGTGTTCCGCTTCCATACTTCCAATACCGCCGCCAATTTCCAGGAGTGACATCCTTGATATATGCGCTCGCAAGCGTTGGGCCTTGCCAGAGATCCCAATCAAGTGTCGCTGGAACGATCGCGCCAGGCGTGAGTTTTCCGCAGCACCATGATCTTTTATCCCAACAATCTGCAAATGAAACTTCGCCGATCGCTCCAGAACGGATCAACTCAACGACTGTTCGATAGTTGTTCCCTGCATGAATCTGCGTTCCCATCTGCGTGGGTACTTCTGCCGTGCGCGTCATTGCAGCAATCGTGCGAGCCTCTGCAACTGTGTGCGTCAGTGGTTTCTCGCAGTAGACCGGCAGGCCACAAGCAAGCGCCATGGCCGTTGCAAATGCGTGTGTATGGTCTGGTGTGCTGATGAGGATGGCATCGATTTCGATTGCACCAGATTGGATGTCACGGTACAGAAGTCGGAAGTCGCGGTAACGCTTTGCACTTGGAATTCGCGTCGCCGCAGCGTCAAGCATTCCGAGGTCGACATCACACAGCGCACGCACTTCAACAAATTGCGGATTCGGTCCATCGCATTCCGCAAGAAGTTCCATCATGCTGTCGAGCCCACGTCCACCAACGCCGATGCATGCAAGACGTAGCGATTGGTCTCGTTCGCGTCGATACTTTGCGATGGGAGTTCCGTCACTGGTGCAACGCTGTCGCGAGGATGTTTGGCATGACCAAAGCGCAGAACTCGCGGCGAAAGAGAACCCCGTGATTTGCAGGAAGTGTCGGCGATTCATGAGGTCAGACTAGCAGGGTCATTCTTCCCGCGTTCGACCTGTTCGAATCATTGTGGCGCGACGCTCATCGCCGGCGAGGACTGCGAATTCGGTCTCTCGGTGAGTCCAGGAAAGAGGTGCTGAATGCCGCCGACGATGAAACTGACTGCGACTGCCGCAAGAAGTAATCCCATGATTCGATTGAAGATGTTCATCCCAGTGATTCCAAAGAGGCGAGAGAGTCCGCGCGATACTCGCAGAGTGAGATACGTCAAGAGGCCGATCACAACGCAGAGCCCGAGCAAGATGCCGCGATGTTGAAGAGTTGGGGCATTGTCTGCAACAATGATCGCAGTTGAAATTGCGCCAGGACCAGCCAAGAGTGGAATGCCGATTGGGACAATCGCCACGCTGCTGCGATGCGATGCTTCAAGTCGTTCGTCGGCAGAAATTCTGGCGCCAGCGTCGGTTCGCGCATTGAGCATATTGATCGCCATCAGCAGAATGAGAATTCCACCTGCGATCGAGAAGTCCATCACATTAATTCCGAAGAATCCCAAAATCGTGTCGCCGGCAACGATGGATATTCCAAGAACTGCCGTGACAGTAATGGCCGTCGACCGAGCCGCACGATGTCGTTCATTGGATGGCATTTGATTCGTCAGGCTGACGAACATGGGGACGCCCATCACGGGATTCACGATGGCGATCAATGAAACAAAAATCTGTGCATAATCGGCATGGTTCACGGCGCTACTGTACGGTCAAGACTCTCGTGGCGGGGTTTGATAAAGTTCCGTCCATGGAGACACGCATGAACGATTCCTTCACAATTCAGATTTCTCGCTCGGCTTCGATCATGATGGGAGTAGCAATCCTGATATGCCTCGCAGCATGCGATTCGGTGGGTGGCATAGGCGGTTCGAAGCGAGCCCCAATCACGCGCGCAGAAGCAGTCGCAACATGGAGTCTGACTGATTCCGAGAATGAACTATTCAATGTGATCTTGTCGGCCGATGGCTCTGCGGTCGACACATGGTGGAAGGGAGATGACGGCGCGAAAGGCGAACGTGGCCGCTGGGAATTGGTGGATGGAACGATCGACATCCGTTTCAATAGCGGTTGGCGCGACGTGATCTCTCGTTCTTCTCTGGGATATGACAAGCACGGCTATCCGCCGGGGCTCGCTCCGGGAGCTGGTCCATCCAAAGATCCAATCAACAGCGGAGATGCGGTCAAAGTTTCTGGTGATGATTTGCGCTTCGTCGGAATATGGATTATCCCCGGCGCTCTCGCTGGTCCGAAGTACGAACTTTATGCCGCACTCCGATCAGACGGGATGGCGATGAAAAGCATTGATGCGATCAATCAAGGGACTTGGCAGATCGAATCCGGAGTGGCGCATCTTTACTGGGCGGATGGATGGAACACGACGATTGAGCCGATGGATGACGGAACATTCTTCGCAAAGTCGTGGAAGCCTGGTGCCGCAATGTCCGAAATGCCAACAGGATCCAACGGTGTTCGACGCGTGATGAAGTGACGATGTTGAGTCAGCGGACGATTCGTTAGGAACCGTAATTGGGCAATTCCGAGGAGCCGAATCCAGGCTGTGGTCCGGCATATGGATAGTCAGGCTCCATGATTGTTGGATCTTGATCCCAACGTTCGTCGACATTGGTCTCATCGAGTGACCATGCTCCCTGGTCATTGATGTTGTTTGAAGCATGGGACAACCGAAACGATCCTTCGCCGACATTGACGGACTTGTCTGAACCGCAACCCCATTGGACTACTGTCAAAGTGATGACGAGCATGACGCAGAATGCGTGGCGAGACGTCGCAACAAGGAGTAGGTCATGCGTAGAGGATCGTGCCATAGCGATTCAGTATATGGGTTCACGAAGCGCAATTTTTTCGGCGGATCTTGGCGCACGCATTGGTTGCCGTCGCGGCGGAATTTGATGGCGGTCTGGGGGAGGTTGCTCACTCAGTCGAGAAAGAACATCGTCGAGCAGTACTGGTCCGTATTCCCAGCAATCGACACCGACATCTGTGCTGCGTCCGAGTGCTTCGAATGCTCCATGAGCGTGCCCGTACAAATGCATTGCGCCATCAAAAATTCCCTGCCACGTGCGCAGCGGATAGTGGCAGCAAACGATGCGTTCTTGGCCTTCAGCCCACCCCTTGAATGTCAGCAGTTCGTGCGCGTCATCGAAGAGATCCTTGAGGCGTTTGCGTGAAGGGTCATGATTTCCTCGGACGATTTCGATCGTCTCGCAGACGATTCGCTCGCGAAGATCTGTGGCGTAACGCATGCTGACTTCGCCTTCATCGCCCTTCCATACGCGCGGTCCCGTGAAGTCGCCGAGGTGCAGCAGATGATCCCGTCGATTCACCCGTGTGTTGATTCGGTCAAGTAAAAATTCATCCATCGATTTCACGTCGTTGATCGCAAGCGGGCGCGCGAAGAGGCCGATTGCATCCGCATGTCCAAAGTGCGTGTCCGCAGTCACCCAAATTCTTTTTGCCATCGGCGCATCCTATTAGACGGCGAGACGGAATCGCATACAGCGGACTTGCGCTGGGAAACCGAACTTGAGAGGTGTATTCCAACGCCCGTTAACTGTGAGCCATCGGATGCAAGCAAGCAAGCTTTTCGAGATGCATTCGAATCGCTTCCGCAATCACCGGCTTCCCTTCGAGTCGAGTGGGATCTCTTCCAGGCACGACAAGCCATGCAATTTGATGGGATCCTTTGGGATTTTCTTCGCCACGATTCGTGACGCACGCTCCGTATGTTGCGGCACGCGAACGAGCGGTTTCCATGAGTGCTTCATGCGTTGACGCTTCTTCGTACTTGAATCCGACCATATGGAGCGCTGGAAATTGCTGGTGCGCCGCATCAATGACCTTGGGCGTCGGTCGAAGCTGCACTGTCCAATCGCCAGCGTCGGTCTTGACTTTTCCTGCGCGAACTTCCGTTGGCTCGAAATCAGAAACAGCCGCACTGAGCACTGCGGCTTGATGTGGCGTTGTGCTGAGAGTTTCGAGTACCAGTTGCCGATAGTGATCGACCGTGTCTGCGATTCGGGTATTGAGCCATGGCGGTGCTGCGACGCTTCCCGCTCCAAGAATCAGATCAACATCGGCGCCACACATCGCCAAGTCTTTCGCGATCGCGACACCAAGGGCACCGGTAAAGCGACTTCCAAGTCTTCGGACGGCGTCGAGCGGAGATGGAACGGGTCCGCCAGTGACCAAGATTCTCTTTCCGCGTAACGGCGAGGCGCTGATTGCGCGTGCGAGAGCGACGACGATCGGCTCATCGTCTGGAAGATTGTGCTTGCCGTAATCATCGCGAGGTGGGATGACTGTCACACCAAGATGCTGCAGTTTTTCAAGGCTTTCTGTCAGAATTCGTGTGTGCATCGACCCGTGCATCGTCGGGCAGACGAGGACGGCGCATGCTCCGCGCTCCATGCGTCCAAGTGCCGATGCAAGTGTTGCTGTGATGGCACCGTCAGCGATACCGTATGCCATCTTGTTGATCGTGTTGTATGTCGCCGGCGCAACGAGATATGCGTGGAATTGATCGTCTTGGGAAATGTGTTCAGCACGGGCGCCAAGCTTTGAGACCACAGGTCGATCTGTGCTCCATGCAAGCGTTTCGCTCGTGACATAACGAAGTCCTTCGTCCGAAACGAATGCGGTGACCTCAGCTCCTTGACGACGCAAACTCCGTGCGAGCATTGGCGCCTTCATTGCGGCAATTCCGCCAGTGATGAGTAACGCAATCCGTTTTCCGAGCAGGTGACTTCCATCGAGCGGAACAGCATGGTCGCCGAGTGTCGAGGGAGTTGGTGGTTTTGGAATCCAGTGGTTCATGGGACGATCGGTCCTCCATCTTTCCAGCCAAGACTCAGCGTCTCTCGACCGTCGAGGAACGCATCAAGCCATCTTCCGATCGCATCTTGCCGCCAAGAATCGGCGGCGAAGAGCGGTTCGGCGGTTGTATTTCGGGCGAGATACCAACGTGAAAGTTGGCCTCGAGTCAAGATGAGCGCCGTCGCGATTCCCATCGAGATGGCGCGCATTGTGATGATCGACCAGAGCGCATCAATGCGAGTCCGATCCTCGGCGCTTTCTTCAGGGCTCAGCCAAATGCGGTCACGCTCGACCGGCAAATTTCGCGCTGCCTCCATCGTTCGCAGAATTTCATCGCCGAATTCGGCCGCCGTTTGGCGTGGAAAACTGCGAATTTCCTGAAGTTCGTCGGTCGATGTGACCTTTCTCCTGGCTGCCTCAAGCATCGGACTATCTGGCAGTACGGTTCGCGGCGGCAAATTTTTCGCCTTGGCGAGCGCATATCGAAGAATGACGAGTTCTCGCAGAACGGTCATCACTCGTGGTCGCAGCCCAAGCCCGCGAGATGCGCGACGAACTTGACTCTCCGGATCAAATTCCTCCAGTGAACGAAGCGACTGTTCGCTTTCAGTCATCGCCCACGCAGTTCGATTCGTTGCATCAAGGCGTTCGCGTTGCAGATTCCAAATGAGCGGCAAATAGCGCACGTCATCTGCGGCGTATGAGAGTTGCGACTTCGAGAGTGGACGTGAGTCCCATTCGGTGAACGTATGTCCTTTGTTCAGGCGAAGATTTGCAACACCTTGCACAACATTTGCGAGGCTTGTGGGCCAAGGCATTCCCAAGAATCCTGCGGCGATTTGCGTGTCGATGACATTCAGCGCAGTGCGATTGGTACGGCGCTGCGCCGCATCAATGTCTTGTCCGCCCGCATGAACGATGGTCGTAAGGTTGGGATCGCAGACAGCGTTCCAGACAGACTCGAGTGCTGCCGCTTCAAAGGCGAAAGGATCGATCAGCGCGATCCTCGTACGTGTCGCAAGTTGCAGCAGACAAATATTTGGAACGAATGTCTCCTCGCCGATGAATTCAGTGTCATATGCGAAGCAGCCTTCGCTGCGGACATGATCCATGAAGCGGTCGAGTTGTTCTGGCGAGTCGATGAATTCTGGTTCGCCTTGTGGGACGAATGGATGCTCCATCACCTTGGTCGGTGGCGGTGCGGCGTCTGCATGCGCTTCGGCGTGGTGCATCGCCCGTTTTCTGCGTCGAAAGTTCATCGAAGCTTTCAGGGTACAGGGCGATGCCAAATCCAATATGTGTCCGATAACTCAAATTATGGCCTCAGTCGAATCACCTGCGACTTAGAGGTTGCGCTTCTCTATCATCGCCGATCGACCAAACGATCGGATTTGCATGACTCCTCGACTTTCTGGCCCCATTATTTCGACTCGTCTCAGCGGCTGTTTGCCACTGTCGGAGGCTATCGATGCACTGCGGTCGGCGATCTGCGCACACTGCGCTGGGAAGAGTTCTCAATCAACGCTTGGGCGATTCGAGATCGAGATCGAGTCGGCTGATCTACTCCGATGGCTTGCGGCGCAACCATCCGGTCAGCGCTACTACTTCAGAAATCGCGAAGGAACATTGGCGAGTGCGGGAATTGGTTGCGCAGCAGAATTTTCTTCTTGGGCCGATCCGTCGCTGGGCACTCTGTTGACAGCAACGACGGATCAGGGGGTCCACGAGGATGGATCGAGCGAACCACTTCTGTTTGTAGCAAGTTCCTTTGATCCTGCGGTGGTTGGGAAATATGCGCCCGAGTGGGAGGGGTTTGATCAGTTGCACATCGTGCTGCCGTTGGTGGAAATCCGTAGGACCAAACGGACGGTGTTGGCCGTGCATGTTTATGGCGATGGGGCGGAAGCACTTGCGGCGCTTGAGCAGTGTGAATCGCCAGTGGAGCATCTTTCACTGCCCCGTGGTTTGCGCCTTGCTGCGCACGGTGACCCAGTCCGATGGGCTGACGGAATCGATGCTGCGCTGGGAGCGATTGCATCAGGCTCGATAGAAAAGGTCGTGCTCGCGCGGACGCGTGGGTATTCGGCGATTGAGTCCATTGACCCGTGCGGAATTCTTGGAACCCTGATGGAGGAAGAGCCAAGTGCATTTCACTTCCTCATTGAACAAGTGGCTGATCGCGCATTTGTTGGTGCGAGTCCCGAAAGACTTTTCGGGAGAGTCGGCAAATTCCTTCAGAGCGAGGCAATCGCTGGCACGTGCGGCCGTGGTCCAGACGCTGTATCGGATGACCGACTCGCAGGACGCTTGCTCGCAAGCGACAAGAATCGCCGAGAACATGAAATTGTGATTCGCCGAATCGAGTCGGTGTTGTCGCCGATGGTCGAGAACCTCGCATGTGATGAATCGCCTCGGGTGATGCGCTTGCGTCATGTGCAGCACCTTGTGACGACGACGAGCGGACAATTGAAGTCAAAAATCGACGACGCACGGATCGTCTCTGAATTGCATCCGACTCCAGCAGTGTGCGGATGGCCAGTGGAACGTTCTCGTGAGTTCATTCGGCAACACGAACGGATGAGTCGGGGCTTGTATTCAGGAGTCGTTGGCGTAACGAGCGCGAGTCGGAGCGAATTTTCTGTCGCAATTCGAAGCGCAGTGATCAATGACACGGAAATGATCGCATACGCAGGCGCGGGAATCGTTCGTGGTTCCGATTCCGATGCGGAATGGCTCGAGACGGAACGAAAACTCTCGCCCTTTGATGCGCTTGTCGTGCGCGCGTCGAACGAGTTTCAGGGGAGTTCGCAGCTCGGGCGAATGGGATCGCATCGCGGTGATGCGCACCCCCAAGCGCATCACCGTCTGGTCACTGGTTCGTGAGCGCTTCCGCGAAGCAATTCGATCCGACCGAGGCTCCCAACCTCAACACACTGTGGACTCAATTGGCATTCGATGAGTGGGCACGTCTTGGACTGTCGCTCGCGGTGGTCTGCCCAGGGTCGAGATCCGCTCCGTTGGCATACGCGATCTCCCAAAACCCGCGAATTGAATCGGTCATTGCGCATGATGAGCGCTCCGCAGGATTCGTCGCTTTAGGTGCGGCTCGCGCGACAGGTCGTGCGGCAGTCGTCGTGACAACATCCGGAACTGCGGTTGCAAATCTCTTGCCTGCGACGATCGAAGCATCGAAAACAGGAACACCGCTCTTGTTGGTGACCGCCGACCGTCCGCAGGAACTGCATGATTGTGGCGCAAATCAGAGCATTTCGCAGAGCAATATTTTCGGATCATTCGCTCGTTGGTCGATTGACGTGCCATGCGCCGACGCGGCGATCGATCCGAGTTGGATTCTTTCCACTGCTGATGAAGCCTGGCGCCGAGCCCACTGCCCATCGCAGTCGGCCGGTCCAGTTCACCTCAATTGGATGTTTCGCGAACCACTTGCGCCTCGCATCGAAGCATGGAACCGTGAATTGAATACGGATCTTTCAATGTGGTCGCGCAGTCGTGCGCCGTGGAGAGCGACCGTCGACGGTGGAATGTCGTGGGATGAAAGTATGGATGCGTTGGTCGAGCAAATCTGTTTGTCGGTTGCTGATGCGCGACGAGTTCTCTTGTGTGTAGGCGCTTTGTATTCACCCAGAATGAGAACATTGGCTCGCGACCTCACGGCCCGTTTGGGGTGTCCCGTACTCGCCGATGTCGGAAGCAGCCTTCGCAGCAGTGCGTGTGGCTGTGACATCGTCGCTCACGCAGATTTGGTAGCGCTCTCGTCCTTGGCGGCGAGCAAATTGCGTCCTGAGCTGATCATTCGCTTGGGTGGGGCTCTATCCAGTCGCCGGATTGGAGAGTTTCTTACTGATGCTCGCAGCCGTGGCGCTCGCGAAATGGTGATCAGAGATGGGCCAGAGCGAATGGACTTCAGCCATTCGGCATCGATGGAACTGTCAATCGATCCAAGCGCATTTGGCTCAAGTGTCGAACGAGTTCGTGCGAAGTCCAAGGCGCCATTTCAGCGGAGTTTCGAGCCAGATTCACAGTATGGCAACGCATGGAAGGCGGCGGATGCAACCGTCTCTCGCATTCTCGAGTCGCGACTTGACGGGCCTCAGGATGCGCTCGACGAACCATCAACCGCCCGCATCGTCGCTGCGAGTTGTCCCTCTGGAGCAACACTCTTCGTTGGGAACAGCATGCCGATTCGCGATGCCGATATGCATGCGGCGGTTCGCGATTCGACAATCACGGTTGCGGTGAATCGTGGCGCAAGTGGAATTGACGGACTGATTGCAACGGCAGTCGGACATGCGCGCGTCACTCGAGCGTTGACTGTTGCCATCGTTGGCGACCTTTCGTTGCTGCATGATCTTGGATCGCTTGCGCTCGTTGCAGCGAGTGCTGTTCCTGTTGTTGTCGTTGTCGTGAACAATGACGGAGGAGGGATTTTTCACTTCCTGCCACTCGCTGATCATCTGAGCGTTCTGGAACCATGGACCACTGCGCCGCACGGAATCAATTTTTCGTCGGCTGCGCAGATGTTCCGGCTGCACTACGAAGCCCCCATGGTGCGGGGTGATTTGATGGACGAACTCCGCGAAGCATTCGGGCGCGCAAGTCAACTGAATCGTTCGACACTGATTGAAGTGCGAACCAATCGGGATGAAAATATTCGCTTTCATCGCACTTTGCAGGAAGAGATCCGCATGGCATTGGATCAGTCAAGTGTCTGCGTGCCATCTTTGGTTGGAGCGAAGCAGTGATGGGCGACGCCGACACACATTTTCGCGCAGGTCGACCGATTGTGCTTATTCATGGCTTTCTCGGTGCGCCAATTGATTGGGATTCCTTTCGGTGCGCACTGAGGAAAGAGTCGAGCGAAGCAGCCTCTCTGTGCATCACAGTCGATCTCCTCGATGTCGCACGCCGCATACAGGGAAATTCGAAGTCGCCGATCACGATCGGCTTGAGTGAATTTGCATCGACGATTCGCGCAGATCTCGAAGCCGACGAGCGAGTGCGCTCCGGCTTTGATGTTGTTGGATATTCCATGGGAGGCCGCATCGCATTGGAAATGGCTGCACAGTTGAGCGAGGCAGAGCCGTTGGGTGGCGGAGATTCGTCGATCTTTATTTTGTTGAGTGCTCATCCTGGACTCGATGATGCGAAGGAACGCGATGTGCGTGCTTCGTCAGATATTCGGCTTGCTGATCGCCTCGCAACTCTTGGCGCAGAGACTGATGTGCGTGTCAGGCAAGAGTTGGCCGAAACGTTTCTGGAAGAGTGGTATGGGCAGGCACTCTTTTCCACACTTCGGAATTGTGAAGAGTTTATCTCCCTTGCGAAGCGTCGGTGCGCTGACTTGTCGACATCCGATTCTGCAACACTCTGGGCAGCAATTGTTGCGGGATGTTCACCAGGACGATGTCCTTCGCGGTGGGATGCGATTCAGCGGATGGCGCATGACTGTCGCGTTGTCGCTGGCGATCGAGATGCCCGCTATGTTGCAGTTGCCAATCGAGCGCACAGTATTGGAGTTCCAGCAGCATTCATTTGCGATGCGGGGCATGCGGCTCATATCGAACAGCCAGCGCAATTCGCCGCATATTTCAGTCAACTTCGTGTAGCCCGAGTCCAGTGTCTTTCGTGAGAGCGTTCTAAACAATGACGAACCCAATGACAAATCCAATCATGCCAACCGATTCAATTCCGATCCGATGGACGGTCGGTGAAACGTTTCCAGACATCCGTTACGAAACAGCGGACGGGATCGCCAAGATCACCATCTGTCGGCCAGAAGTGCGAAATGCTTTTCGGCCGCAGACGGTCGAATCGATGCGAAGCGCACTCCGTAAGGCTCGATACGACCCAGCGATCGGCGTCGTTATCTTGACAGGGGAAGGACCTCTGGCGTTTTGTTCAGGTGGCGATATGCGCGTTCGGCAAGATGCTGGTTACGCCGATGCGCAGGGGACGCAGAGTCTGAATGTCTTGGATTTGCAGCGCGAGATTCGTTCGTGCCCTAAGCCGATCATCGCGATGGTTGCGGGATATGCAGTTGGCGGCGGACATGTTTTGCACATGCTTTGCGATTTAACAATCGCAGCTGACAACGCAATCTTTGGACAGACGGGGCCGAAAGTCGGATCGTTCGACGGCGGATTTGGCGCGTCGTACATGGCGCGCATTGTCGGCCAGAAGAAGGCTCGTGAGATTTGGTTTCTCTGTCGTCAATACGATGCTGCCGCTGCGCTGCAAATGGGATTGGTCAATTGTGTTGTCCCCCTCGCTCAATTGGAAGCCGAGACGGTGAAGTGGGCGCGCGAAATTCTTTTGAACTCTCCGCTTGCAATTCGGTGTCTCAAGTCAGCACTCAACGCCGACTGCGACGGCCAAGCAGGATTGCAGGAATTGGCTGGAAATGCAACGCTTTTGTACTACATGACGGAAGAAGGGCAGGAGGGGCATCAGGCCTATATGGAAAAGCGCCCGCCAAATTTTGGAGAGTTCACTCGGCGTCCGTAAGTCGACGGCTGAGTAATTCATAATGATCCAGACTTGCACTATTTGGTTTTCCGCGCTTCGGCCCAAGACGCTTTCTGCCAGCATTGCACCAGTGGCGATGGGCACGGCGATCGCGCATGGTGACGGCGCCTTTCATGCAGGGAGTGCACTCGCGGCATTGTTTGGCGCGCTCGGTATTCAGGTCGCATGCAATTTCGCAAATGACTTTTTCGATGCGCGACAAGGAGCGGATACTGCGGATCGGTTGGGACCAGTCCGCGCGGTTTCAGCTGGTCTGATCAGTGCGCGCACGATGTTCGCTGCGACCATTGGGGTACTCGCGTTCATCGTCGTTCCATGCATTGTCTATTTGACCGTGCGCTGTGGATGGCCATTCGCCGTGCTCGGTGCGCTTTCAATTCTTCTCGCATTTGGATACACCGGCAGTCGTTGGTCCCTGGCCTATCTGGGACTCGGTGATTTGTTTGCCTTCTTGTTCTTCGGGCCGCTTGCTGTTGCGGGAACATACGCCGCACAAGCAGTCGTATGGTCGTGGACCCCAGCGCTCGCCGGATGCGGAGTCGGAATGCTCGCGGGCGCATTGATCAGCGTGAATAATCTGCGTGACGAACCGACGGATCGATTGGCTCGCAAGCGGACGCTCGCTGTCCGTTTTGGCGTGAAATTCGCACGAATCGAATTCGCATCGTGCATCGTTGCAGCAGTGATAGTTGCGATTGCGATGGCTGCATGGACGAGTCGTTGGTGGTGCGTAGCCGCGGCACTCGCGGGAATCGCACTGCTTCCGTCGATACGCCGAGTCCTCTCCGGCATGTCGGGTCGGTTGCTGAATCGCGAACTTGGCGCAACGGGCAAAGCGACTCTTGGGTACGGTCTTCTCTTTGCGATTGGCTGGAACCTATGAATGTCGATTTGGCATATTTCGAAATTCCATTCCGCAAGCCCTATCGCATAGGCAGCGGAAGTATTTCGGCCCGGCGCGGAATCATGGTGCGGAGGAAGGTCGGCATGCGCTTTGGATATGGCGAGGTTGCACCACTTCTTGGATTCCACCGAGAAACCCTTGATCAAGCACTCTCTAGTTTGCGAGAGTCCGTTTCCAACAACGCCACGCCGATGTGTCCGAGTGCAGCGTTTGGGTTGTCATGTGCAATCGAGACAGCTTCGGCGAATCCGCGATACGGATTTTCAGATCCAGCACCCGAAAGTGATCTGGGTATCAATGCTTTCTTTGCAGGTGGATCGCGAGATGCAAAGGTCGCATTCACGGCCGGCCAGTTTGATGGATTTCAAACGATCAAGATCAAGATTGGGCGCGGAAAACCTGTCGACGATTTGCGGACGATCAATACGATTCTTGAACTGGTTGGCCCCGATGTTCGCATTCGTCTCGATGGCAACCGCACGATGACTCTTGAAGTTGCAGAACGTTTGTTGAGTCGAATCGATCCAGATCGAATCGATTATGTCGAAGAACCGCTTATTAACCACGCTGATTTAAGCGAACTATCCCGACGCGTTGGAATGGTGATGGCGATCGACGAAAGCTTGCACCTTGGCGTGCCGATTGAAGAGGTCGTCGGTGCGCCTGGGGTGGAAGTGCAGATCGTGAAGCCGTCGCTGATCGGAACGTTGGAAGAAGTGGAATCGGTTGTGACTCAAGGCCGCATTCATGGGATGGACACAGTGCTGTCGACCGCAGTCGATACTTCATACACGATTGCTCTGGTTGCGCGCATGGCTCGTTCGCTGGGTGTGGGTGATCGCGATCATGGTTTGGGAACCGCCAGCCTTTTCGCGTCCGATGTCGTATTGCCCGCGCCAATTATTCGCGGAAGAATGAAAATTTCGTTAACGCTTCCAGTTCCGAATCTTCAATTCACGCCGATAGCGCAGTTCACTTTGCCCGCGTGATCGCAATTCGCAGCGCTGCGGGAATCTCGATCGCTTTTCCAGAGACGTGGTCGATGCATGCATGAACAATATTGAACGTTGCAATCGTTCGGTCATCGATTGATGCGAGTCTCAGCGCGAATGCGATCGAGTGAGCCGAGCAGTCGACCGTTTCAATTGTCATTGAAAACTCATCGCCCGTTCTCAGCGGGGCTTTGAAGTCCGACTCGGCGTGGACGATTGGCAAGTACGGTCCAGATTTGAGAAGTGTCTTCAGTCCGCAACCGCACGAGTCCAAGTAACTCTCAATTGTCTCGTGAGCGAGGTCAAATGCCGATGCGAAATAGAGCACTCCCGCTGCATCGGTTCTGCCAAGTCGAAGAGAGCTATGGATTCGGTGAAGACCACTATTTGCCATACGGCAAGAATAGACGCAGGCGAGCGACTATCTTCACGGGATGCTCGCACTTCTGTTTCTGACGTTTGGGCCAACCCTGTTGGCGCCGCCTCCCGCGGAGGTTGCGATTCCTCAGGCTCCAGCGGCACCAGCAAAGGCGACCTCGGCGACAACGACGAGCCAAGTGCCAGAATTGCCACCATGCTTCGATGGAATCGCAAGTGACTTTGCAGCACGTTGCCCGCGAACAATCCGCGAATATTTTCGCTCTCGGGGTTGGATGCCGAGTGAGAATGCGATCATCGAACTCGAGGGCGTCAAAGCCGAACTTGAGGCAGTTTGTGCGGCAGCCACGATGCCTTGTGAATGGGGGGGAATCGATTTGTATGCCGCGGCTCCAGATCTTGGCAGACTCAAAGGTTGGATGTCGCTTCTCGATGCAGACAGCAGACGCCTCGAACGATTCAGTCGCCGAATGGAGTCCGCTCAACGCATCGTTGCAATGTTTGATATCGCTCGCATTCTCGCGCTTGTGCCTCGACTTGATATGCAGCGCGAGGCATCCCGATTTGGGTGGCAAGCGATTCAGCGTGCGGAACAGTTTCTTCCACTCTCGGGCGATCCTGCAATGGCGGCGAGAATTGGCGATGCGGCGAAGGCGTTCTCTGATGCGCAAGATGCTTCATCGACACGCTGCGTGCAGACCGAGCGAATGCGCTGGATTTCCAGGCCAGAAGATCGAATTCGAATGGGTGCCGACGGTGCGTCGCTGTATCTCGCAGCGCAAAGTGAATCGGCTGCGATCGTCAGCAAGGCGAATGAATTCCCGTTATCGAGATTGAAGGGCGAAGAATTACTGGTGGAAATGCGTTCAGGCGAAGCGTATTTCCTGGCGGTTGCTGCGGCATGGAAAGCGCCGGATGCTGGCGCACAACTTTCGGAACTCTCGAATCGTGCAGAGCGCGGCGAATTCGGCGCGTGGGTGGCAGCAGCCAGGCCAGACTTTCTGAGTATTCGCAGTGAACTCAGCCGCGCACGGTCGCCACTTTCGAATCTTCGCGATACTGCAAAGGTGTTGGGTGCGCGACCGATTGTTGAGCCGACAAAGGATCCCAAGGTCGATGCTCCGCCGAAAGCGCCTGATTCGCGGTGACAAGTTGAGTGTCATTTCAGACGGTCAACGCAGCGATTGCATGCGCGAGTCGCTCCACTGAATGGGGGGCTGATCCTTCAGCTTTATTATTCACGATGACGTATGCGTCCTTGCCAGCACGTGCAACCATCGCACAGAGTGTCGCAAATTCTCCACGGCAATGAGGGTCATCGTCGACGATCCTGTCGAAGGGTTCATAGCGATCGATTGCCTGTTGATATGAGCCGCGGGAATGGAGCAACCAACGCGCGACAAAGGCAGGTTGCATTGCTGGGTCGACGATGCGCGCTTGTTCGAGTGGAGTCATCTGCGTGGGATGTGCATTAAAACAATGAGAGGCGCCAGAATTCGCAATCATCGCTGACCACGACGGGCGAATGAGGAGTCGGTCGCGCACTTCCACCGCATAGAGCACGCCATGCGGCAATCGTCCAAGGAATTCGCCCAGTTCATGGATGAATGCTTCAGCTTCCTTTGCGCTACGAATTCGCATTTGTGAGAACTGAAACAGGATCGGCCCCAGCGTTTCGCCCAGTCCGCTTCGGGCAGGCTCGATCACTTGATCGATTGCATATGCGCAGTCGAGCCAGAGTCGCGGCGAGGTTGGTGAGTGCGGGTTTGGATCGCGACGAGTGATCGCGTCGTGCGCCTTCACGAGAAACCGAAAGTCATCGGTCACTTGTTTGCGTAATCGATCGAATTCTTCGCAAGGAGCCGGGCGATAAAAAGTTTTATCGATACCGACGGTACGCAGAAGTGGGTGGCGCGCGTAAGCCCGAAGTCCTTCGCGTGCGAGAGTTGACGGCGAAGCCTTGCGGTCCCAGATGAGGCCTTGCCATCCAGGGAAACTCCACGAACTTGTTCCCAGTCGGATGGTGTCAGGCACTCGGTGCGCGAGAGTGGCAACTTCATCGACAACCGGCGCAAGGCCTAGAGCCGCAGGTTGGCTGGAAGATTTCTTCGGTTGCTCTGCGGGAGAATCTTCGCCAAACAAATTCAGTTGATCAGGATCATTACGGCTGATCATTGCCGAACAAGTTTACGCCTGTGTCGCTGCGCCAGCATTTCGAAACATAAAGAATGCGGCTGCGACAAGGCATAACGTGGCGTACAAATAATCCCACGTCAGTCGCTCCTTCATGTACCACGTCGCAAATCCAGCGAAGATAATCATCGTGATTACTTCTTGAATGACCTTTAATTGCCCAAGCGATAGCGCGCCAAATCCGAGCCGATTTGCCGGCACTTGCAGGCAGTATTCAAAGAATGCAACGCCCCACGCAATCAGAATCGCAATCATGACGGGACGATCTTTGAGGTCTTTCAGATGCCCATACCAGGCATAGGTCATAAAGAGATTGGATCCGACGAGCAGGGCGATCGTTGTGAAAATGCGCATGCGATTCTCGCGAAGAGGTGGGACGGAACATGAAGATGACTCACGTTGAAATTAAGTGAGTTTCAATTCGATAATGGAAACATCGTCCGTGTACTGCTCCGCCCCTTGGAGGCCGCGCGTGTACTCCAGCAATCGTGCAATTGGATCGGCGACCTTGAGGGCATCGGTTTGTGTGAACGAGAGAAACTCGGAGTAAGACCAAACGGTGCCGTCGGGCTTTGGAATTTCGACGATGCCATCGCTGTACAGATAGAGCCGATCGCCATGTTCGAGTGTTGCCGTCGATTGTTCGTATTCAAAGTCCGGGATGATGCCAATTGGCGCGCCGAGCGAATCGAGTTCGATATGTCCGCCATTCAAGCGGGTTACGAGGGCTGGAGGATGGCCAGCGCCTGCCCACGTCAGTCGACGAGTTGGGCGATGCAGCACTGCGTACCAGCCAGTGAAGTACATGCCTCGATGTTCCGTCATCGGAAAAGCGTTGTTCAATCGCGTCATTACTTTCGCAGGTTGAAGTAACTCACTTTCGGCAAATCCGCCTGTGTGGAGAGCATTACTGACGCTGACGGACAGCAGGGCAGGTCCGACTCCGTGTCCGCAGACGTCGATCAGGAAGATGGCGAGATTATCGTCGGAAAGTTCGCGCCAGCCGAAGAAGTCTCCGCCGAGCTGGGCACTTGGGATGAAGGCGCCGCGAATGTTCAAGTCTGGGGCAGCGATCGTTGCTGGCAATAACGACTTGACGTAGTCGCCCGCTTGATCAAGTTCATTCTTCAGTTGGCGATATGCCTCGTTGCGTTCGAGCAGCGCGCAGTATCCCCTCGAGTGATATCGAAGGCGCGCGATGATCTCCAGAGGATCAGGCAACTTCACCATGTAGTCATTTGCGCCACGTGCGAACGCTTCAGCCTTTGTTGCCGCTTCTTCCTTTGAAGAAAGGACGATCAGCGGGACAAGTTTCGTCGCCTCATTCTGTCGATAGTGGAGAACGAGATCAAGACCGTCGATTCCCGGCATCACCAAATCTTGCAAGATGACCGTGGGTTCTAATTTTGAAGCCAACTCCACAGCTTTCGTCGGGTCGGCACAAAAGTGG
Organism: uncultured bacterium; assembly: GCA_903919715.1. Lineage (GTDB taxonomy): Bacteria > Planctomycetota > Phycisphaerae > Phycisphaerales > SM1A02 > F1-60-MAGs104. The sequence goes on from CAIXJC010000012.1 coordinate 94,116, forward strand.
TATTCGATTCCCGGCTGACTCGCGCAGATTCGCCGAACAGCCTCGCCGATCATCGCTTGGTCGTCAACGAGAAGGACTACTACGCGTGCATTTGAAAGAGTGGTCGATGATTGAGTTGGGTCGGACATTCTTCCCGAAGGTTACGGGGAATCAGCGATGTTGCCCAAGGTTTGCAAATCGTGAGTGCAGAATTCGACTTGCAGCAGCACCGATCTGGTCGAGTGGCAGAATCTCCGAAGCTCCGCCCATTTCCACGGCTGAGCCAGGCATTCCCCACACCACGCTCGTCGCTTGATCTTGAGCGATCGTGTGCCAACCTGAATCACGAAGCGAACGCATTCCTTGCGCTCCGTCACGGCCCATACCGGTGAGGAGTATCGCAACACTCGGCGTGATTCGCTCTTGGACGACGCTCGCGAAGAAGACATCAACGCTTGGCCTGAAAATTTGATCGAGAGGGTCAGCCACATATCGCACGCATCCGTTTTGAACGACGAGATGGTCGGCCGTTGAGGCGACGACGATCGCCCCTAGACGCAACGCTTCGCCATGAACGCCCACAGTGACTGGTCTCTTGATCTCGCCAGTCAGCCACTGTGCGAGACCAGGTGCGTATGCGACATCGATATGTTGCACGATGACGACGCAGCATGGTGGCGCTGTTGCGAGTGCTCGCAGAACAACGGCGAGTGCATGTGGTCCGCCAGTTGATGATCCGATTGCGACGAGTGGAAGATTTGTCAGTCCAGCTGCTTTCGAGGTCGACGTTGGCCGGTTGACCACAATGGTTTGCGGCATGGTCCGACTGATTTGTACAGCTGTCGCGGCGAGTGCAACCCGCGCTTTGCGGGCGAGTGCATCGACACCTAGAACGGTTCCGTTTGGACCCAGTGTTGGTGTGTGGACAGCATCGATCGCCCCTGCACTCAGGGCTTCATATACGAGCGCAAGATTTCCTTCAATCGTGCTCGTCACAACGAGGACCGGACATGGGTATTGCTTCATGATCGCGCGTGTCGCAACTGCACCATCCATGATCGGCATCACCATGTCCATGAGGAGTAGATCTGGTCGATCGTCCTTACATTTTTGAACCGCTTCACGTCCGTCGGCCGCGACCCACGCCACTGATGCTCCAGGGATTTGACCGATTGCGTGGCGAAGAATTTCTTGCGCCATGCGCAGGTCATTGACAATGGCGATGCGCATCAGACAGCAGCCCCGATGAGATCGGAGATCGTCTGGAGAAACGATTGATCTTGAAAAGACCCTTTCGTGAGATATGCCGAGGCTCCGGCCTCGAGTCCTGCGAGTCGATCTTCTTCTCGATCTTTGTAACTCACAATCACAATCGGCAACATTTCGTATCGTCGATCCGCACGTATTTTTCGCACCAATTCGATGCCGTTCATGCGCGGCATATCAACGTCGCTCACCACGAGGTCGTACTTCATCTTCTGCACAGCGTTCCACCCATCCATTCCATCGACGGCTGTATCGACGGCATAGCCCGCACGAAGCAGCATCTGCCGCTCGACTTCTCGCACGGTGATCGAATCTTCGACCACCAAGACACGGCGCTGTTTTCGCTTGCTGCTCGTTGATCGTCCTTCGTCACCGCGCAACTTGCCTTGCTCGAGCAGTTGGAGCGCTGACTGAACAAGATCCTCCGCGTCCAAGATGAGCAGGAGGTCGCCGTTCTCGCGGATACTCGCAGCATCAACGTGAGCGATATCTCCAAATCGTCCATCCAATCGACGAACGACGAGGTCTTCTTCACCTAAGAATGAATCGACGACGAATCCAACAGTACGGGCTCCTGCGAGAACGCTGACGACAGAGAGTTCTTCTGCGTGGTCCGTCTGTGATGTCGACTTGAGCTCCAATATTTCCATCGCATGAACGAGGCCGACGGTCTCGCCGCGAATAACGGTCGTGAGTCGCCCTTCAACCGTCTTTAAATCGCTTCGAGCAATTCGATCGATTCGTTCGAGTCGCGATAGCGCAAGCGCATATGTTTCGCCAGCAATCGAAATGACGGCGGCGCGAACGACGGAAAGCGTCACGGGAAGGCGCATCGCGAAAGATGTTCCAGCAGGGCTTGAACGAACTGCGATGGATCCACCCACGGAATGCGCCATCGACTGCACGACATCTAATCCGACTCCGCGTCCCGAAATATCTGTGACCGTTGCAGCCGTAGAGAAACCAGGCAAGAAGAGAAAGTCGAAGAGTTCCGCATCGCCCAATGTTTCGACGATCTCCGGAGCGGAGAGTTTTTTGGAAACGATTCGCGCACGGAGATTCGCTCGGTCGATTCCACGCCCGTCTTCGCGAACTTCAACGATCAAGCTTCCCGCGTGATGCCGCGCCTCGACACGTAAGGTGGCCTGTCGGGGCTTGCCAACTGCGACTCTTTCGTCTGGAGATTCGATGCCATGATCGATCGCATTGCGAACGAGATGCCCAAGCGGTGCTTCAAGTTGGCGAAGAATCTCACGGTCTACTGGAACGTGTTCGCCAGCGAGAACGAGGCGAACTTCTTTCCCAAGGGTTCGTGCGACGTCGCGAACAGAGCGAGACAATCCGCCACACGCATCTCCGAATGGGCGCATGCGGCTTGAGACTGCTTCGTTGTGCAGTGCGCTCGCGAGTTCTTCGCCGCGCCGAAGGTGATCCTCAACTTGGCGCAGTGCGTCCTCGAGTGCGTCACGACTCACACTCACCGCATTCATCGCTTCGCCTGCCTTGCGGCCGTTCAATTGCAACGAATCGAGTGCGTCTGAAAGTTGTCGTTGCGCGACTTTCGCTCGTGTCAGTGTTCGCCGAATGGATTCCAGCCGACGAGCTTCGACGAGCGACTCACCTGAAAGTTGCAAGAGTCGCTCGAGGCTTGATGATGAAACGAGGACCGCAGCATCTTGCCCACCACTCGCACCTTGGGAAGCTGGCGCGGGCGTTGCAGCCTTTGGCGGGACAGTAGCAGTTGGCGCAGGCGCAACTGCCGGAGGTGCAACGGGCGCAGGCGCAATCGGTGCAGGCGCAATCGGTGCAGGAGTTGGAGTCGGCGCAATCGGCGCAGCTGCAATCGGCGCCGGCGCAGAACTTCCCGCCTTGGGCGGTTGGTTCAGTGCTTCAGCAAGCGCAGCGAGTGGCAGGGCTTCTTGCTGGAGCCACGCTCTTGCCTCTTCTTCAGTCTTGTGGTCCGCGAGTGAGCGCAAAATGTCGCTGCCTCGTAGCAATTCATCAATGCGAGAAGCCGTCGGCGTTTCAGTACCTCTTTGGATGCGAACGAGACACTCTTCCATTGAATGCGCTAACCCAACTGCGACGTCGAGATTGATGATTCGAGCTGCGCCTTTGACTGAATGTGCAGCGCGCATAAGTGGTTCGACCATTTTCGGATCGCTCGAATTTTGTTCGAGAGCAATCAATCCATCCGACAGACATGCGCAGTGCTGCTGCACTTCAGTCTGAAAGAGGTCGAACATGGAGAAGCCGCCTAAATCCATCAGTAAAGTTCCATTCGTTATCCAATCGCCTTTTTAAATTCATCGAGCAGTCGAACGGGATCGATGAGGCACGCTGGACCGTGAGTTGTGACCAGCAGTCCGCTTGAAATTCTTCGTGGCGCTTGTTCCACGGTTAATGGCAATGGTTTGACCGACGCACGCGGCATTGCATAGACACCTGGCACTTCATCGACTTCAAATGCCCACGATTCCGCAACCGTACCGACTGTCACCATTCGTGGTTTCGAGACGAGGGAATTGTTTGCGAGTGGAAGATCGAGCATTCCAAGAAAATCGATGACAGGCACGACTGCACCCGAACTCGCAGTCAGCCCCCGAAAGGCATGATTTGTTCGGTGCGGAAGGGCGTGCACATTGGTGACTCGTGAGACATGAACCACTTGTTCGGCTGGCATCGCGAACCATTCGGAGCCGCAGCGAAAAAGCAAAAGATTGTATTGGGGTTCGCGTCGTAATACTCGCGACTCTGCACTGGCCTTCGTCGCTTCTGCAACTGTCGTGGGAAGATTCGGTCGATCGAGTAGGCGCGCCATTGCTGCGCGTTGATCGGAGGAAGTTGGAGAATCTTCAGTGCTCATGACGGAAATCTCTTCAGGAATCGCTCAATCTTTTCAGCCTCGCTTGGTAGCGTTTGGCATCATCTGTTCGCCCGAGTGCATTCGACAATTCAGCCAATGCAAGCAGAGCCGGACCATGATTGGGATCAAGGTATACGAGCCTTGCATATGTTTGGCTTGCGCGGACAAGTTGATTTTGAGCCGAGAAAAGTCCCGCGAGCAGCTCGATCAATTCAATATTGGTTGGACTTGCGCTGAGCCCAGCCTCAATCAGTCGTTGTGCGCTGTCAAATTCGCGGGCAGCGAGCATGGGCTGGACCCGTTGAGCAATCGACAGTGTTGTTGACACAGGCGTCGGCGCAACAGGAGTTGGGCGGGAAATGGCTGATGGGCGCAGTGTCGCAGCGATTGTCCGCACGATTGGAGGCAAGACGCTTGGCCGGATGACTCGGGGTTGAGGAGTTGCTGGCGCCTCGGCTGGGGCCGTCTTTGCACGAGGTCTCCAAGCGAATGCGGCGGGTGGTCCTGCCATTTCGAGCACCATTCCTCTTTCGAGTCCATCCGCATGTCCAAGAAACACGAGTCCGTCTCGAGCAACCCAGTTCACGATTCGGTCACGCAACAGTACTCGAGCAGCAGCGTCGAGATAAATCATCACGTTTCGGCAGAAGAGGGCGTCGACCGGTTGTGTGAAGAGCTCAGGCGTCGTGAGCAGGTCTGCTTCGCGAAATTGCACGCAGCTGCGAACTTCAGGCGAAAGAACAACCGAAGAACCTTCTGTACGGATCCACGCTTCGGCCCAGTCAGGCAGCGCATTTCGCAAACTTCCGCCTGGAATTCGACCCTGGCGGGCCGATGCAATAGCAAGAGGGCTTCGATCAATCGCATGAACGATCACTCGATCTTTCGGCCATCCTGCCGAGAGCGCACATGCTGCGATGCACCACGCCTCCACCCCAGTTGCACACCCAAGGCTCGCAGCGATCAGGTTGCTCGATGAATCTTGCAATCGTCGAGTCAAATGTTCTCGCAGGAAATCGAAGCTGGCTGGATATCGAAAGAACCATGTTTCTGGAACAGCGACTTCACTCGCTAAACATTGCAATTCATAATCGCTCTGCTCAACTTTCGTTGCGTATTGCGCGACGTCGGAAATCGCTAGTTGGTGCATGCGCCCACGTACTGCACTTGCAAATGCTGGTCCATCCAAGAGGGCAGGGGCAAGGCTCGCACGCTCGGTCAATAGACGCGCGATCCAGAGCACATCACGAATTTCGCTTGGCGAACTCACGCCGCGCCTATCGCATCGCGAAAGAGGCCGCGGTTCTCGTCGTCAACAATCTTGGTTGGATCGAGCAAGTAGATATCACCATCAGCGTCTGCAGCAATTTTTGTGAGTGCGCCTCGTCCCGCTCCAGTAATGCCTGGGTGGGTTCCTGCACCATCGAAGTCGATCGTGAGAAGACTTCCCACGCTGTCGACGAGGATTGCCAATCTCATGTTTCCGCCAGCTGCACCAACTTGCAACAGAATCGCACGAGCGTTCATCGTTCTGACGACGGGGTTTCCTGTGCAAATCATCGCAGCATCAAGCAGAGGCACAAATGCCCCTCGAAGCCGAGCGATTCCGATGATCCAGTCGGGTGTTCCCGAGAGTTTTCGGGCTTCAACAATCGGCAAAACTTCATCGATTGCACGAACAGGAATCGCACACCGCTGCTGTCCAAGCCATACTTCAACAACACGCATTTGGAAATTCCATTACGACATTTCGGAAACTCGAAACGTCTCGACGCCGTTTCGTAATCCCGCGATTGATTCTTGAAGTCCCGCCGCAGCGCGACACGTTTCTTGCGCAGCAGTCACAGTCTCGCGTGCGCCGCTGGTGAGTTGTCCCATCGCTTCGGATATCTGCTTCGCACCTTCCGTCTGTGCCTTCATCCCTTCGGCGACTTGGGCAAAGTCAGTTGTGCCAGCCTCCACCTGTTCGATGATTTGGCCGAGCTGAGCTCCGATGCGTGCGGTTTCAGTCACGCCACGTCGAACTTGTTCGCTATAGCGATCCATTTCCATGACGCCTGCGCTGACCGCACCTTGCATGTGTCGAACGGTTTGTTCGATATCCAACGTTGCGGCAGCGGTTTGATCCGCCAAGCGGCGAATTTCTCGTGCAACCACAAGGAATCCGACGCCATGTTCGCCAGCCTTTTCAGCTTCAATCGCAGCGTTGACCGAAAGGAGATTTGTTTGATCAGCAACTTTTGTGATCGTCGTCACAATCGTATTAATCGAACTTGCTTTTTCGCTGATCGTTGAAAGGCGTCCAGCGATCGAGTGTGTTCCAGCATCGAGAGACTCCATCGCTGATGTCATGCCTTGGAGCGAGTGGCGACCATCGCGTGCAAGATCAGCGGTCGAATTGGCACGCGTTCCGACCTTCTCCATCAACTGGGAAAGGTCTGTAGCGGTCGTCGAAATCTCCTTAATTGCTGCTGCAATTTGGGTCGTACTTGCTCCCAGTGACTGGGAGGAACCATCTTGTTCGCGTGCCATCGCAGCTAACTCTGTGGCCGTCGAATTGATGTTGACGGTCGCTTGCTTCACTCCGCGAACAATCGTCTGCAACGATTGCGCCATCGTATTGAGAGCCCGAAGCAGTGATTCTGTTTCGTCTCCACCCTCGACGACCACAATTTGCGTGGAGAGGTCTCCGGACGCAATTTGATCAGCGACAATATTCGCCCGACGAACGCGGCGCGTGATCTGTATTGAAGGAATCAAGAGCGCGACCGTGACGATCGCCAACCCGCCAAATCCTTGTGCGCTTTGCGAATAGATTTGAGACCAAATTGGAGCAAGCATCGCCTCTTCGGACTGCCGAAGAATTAATGTCCAACCACCAGTCGCGATTGGCACACTTGTATAGACGCAGCGTGTCTTCAAGACGGGATCTTCCGCATACTGCATTGCTGCGGATTTCGACTCTCGCATTTTGTCGAAGAGTGCTTCGTACGGGCTGCTCTCGACGGTATGAGTTCGGAGAATTCCGTTGGTGTCTGACTCGTCGGAACGAATTTCATCCGTCGTTACGGCAATAAATGCTGGGGATTTTTCAAACCCAGGCGTGTCTCGGCCGGACGAGATCAGAAAACCGTCCACGTCTATTTTTTTACACACGCTGCGCAAGTGTTGGTCAATGCTTTTCAGCGACCGATCAGCACCGCCGATTCCAACGAATTTGCCATCAATAATAATCGGGCATGTTTGCTCGATCATCATCTGCCCTTCGTACACATACGGTTCGGTGATTCGCGCCTCGCGCGATCCACTTCGTTCGAATTCCTTGCGGATACCTCCAAACCACAGGCTGGCGTCTTGATCGATACACGGCTTGACAATGATCGCATCGCCGTTTTTCCAGTCCTTCCACGCACAGGGGCAGAATCGACCAGCCGCATTGAACGCCCCTGGGATGACGGGCGCCGCTTTTGCCGAAAGAGTGGCAGCCGAGTCGTAATCGACATGGGCCAAAGTCGCAGTCGGTTCATAATCCACATAAGCCGTAATCACTCCAGAAGTCGAACCCAAGAGCGCGTTCAATAGAGAAACCGTTTCGGTAAATTTTCCGTACATCCCGTTTTCTTGCGCGCGCGCAAGGAATGTCGCCAATCCCAGAGTCGATTCGTTATCGCCATCCAACTCAACCCCGATTTCTGCAGCCGTAACGCGCATTAACTCCTCTTGGCCCTCCCGAAAGTCGCTCAGACTGTGCCGATTTCCAAGACCGACGAGCAAAAGCAATATGATCGCAGACGGCAGTACCCCTAATAAGAGGAATCTTGCGAGTATGGATCGTCGAAATTGGATATGGGACCCGACGTGGCTTCCCCCAAGTGATTCTTGTTTCGTATTTGCTCGCATCTAATTTACCTTCGTTGTATACTACTTAAGTAAGAGTACGGAATGTCCGTCACTCGTTTCTCAAGGTTTGCGCCTGCGCTTCGATGTCCTACGCTTCATTTCGTATCGGTATTCGCTGAGCTTGCGCTTGAAGGAAGGTATTGTTATGAAGCTGTATGTAGGAAATCTCCCGTTTAAGGCTACGCAGGAATCTTTGGCTGAGTTTTTTGGTCAGTTTGGCGCTGTCGCTGAAGTTTTTATCGCAACTGATCGTGAAACCGGTCGTTCGCGTGGATTCGCATTCGTCACGATGGCGGACGATGAATCTGCAAAGAAGGCAATCGAAGAATCAAATGGCAAGCCATTTGATGGTCGCAACCTCACTGTGAACGAAGCTCGTCCACCTGCCACTGGCGGCGGCGGCGGCGGTCGTGGTGGATTTGGTGGCGGCGGTGGTGGTGGCGGCGGCCGTAGTGGCGGCGGCTACGGTGGTGGCGGCGGCGGTCGCAGTGGCGGCGGCGGCGGCTACGGCGGTGGCGGCGGCGGTGGCGGTGGCGGCGGACGCGACCGTTATTGATTTGGTTTGATTTGTATTTTTCAGCCGGTCTTCCGATTCGTCGGGAGACCGGCTGTCTTTTTGCTCATACTGATTTGGTTGAGTCGTTACAAAATTCGATTGCGAGCAATCAAAGATTTTTGACCGAGTGACGATGAATGAATGTTGACCGCGAACTTCAACGCGCCATCAGCGCTGGTTTGATGATCGAGGATTTCGAGGCGTTCGATTCTTCTGGCCGTTCGAGCCAGAACCGTTTGCTCCACCATCATCTCCGCCGATCAAGTCGCGTGTTCGATCGCTTGGCTTCATCGAACCAGTCTGGGTTGCTCCAGCTTTTCGCTGGCCTGGAGGCAGGAATCGCTGACGATTCGCCAAAGCGACTTCAGGCGAAACCTTCACTAATTTCAGCGAAATATCCTGTGCTTTGCTGATGTCGTCTTTCGTCAGTTTGGCGCGGAGTTGATTTCGTTCATTCGCCGCAGCGTTGTTTCCAGCGCTCGCCGCAATGTTGAACCACGCATAAGAGAGTGTCAGATCAAACGGGACTCCAGCGCCACGTCGATGTAACTGCGCTAAAAAATATTGCGCCCAGTCCAACCCTTGCTCGGCAGCCTCTAAGTAATACGCCGCTGCGATTCCCTCATTCTGCGGGACACCATCGCCACGTTCAAAGAGAATGCCCAATTGGAATTTTGCGTGAGGCACGCCGTTCTCGGCGGCGATTTGATACCAGTGTGCAGCTTCAAGATCGCTTTCCGGAACGCCGTTGCCATTGTCGTAACGCAAGCCAAGTGCATAGCACGCATCTGGATATTTCTGATTCGCAGCGAGCAAGTACAAGCGGCTCGCTTCAGAGTTATCGCTTGGGATTCCTGTTCCGAATTCGTAGAGTCGTCCCAATTCATATTGCGCAGCAGCAAGTCCAGAAAGTGAAGCTTTATCAAACCACGCAGCAGCTTCTCGAGCGTTTGTCGGAATTCCTTCGCCACTCAGAAGGATGCGTCCGAGCATCAGTTGAGCATCCGGGTCACCGTGTTCTGCTGCATTGAGAAAACATCGTGCGGCAGCTTGCCCATCTTTGGCTACTCCGTCACCACTACTGTGCAACATTCCAAGCGAAATATTTGCAGCAGCAGATCCTTGAGCTGCAGCGAGCGCATACCAGCGAGCAGCTTGGGTGGTGTTTCGAGCAATCCCGTCGCCATGTTCATACATGCGTGCTAATTGCAATTGAGCTGATGCAGATCCAAGTTCGCCAGCTCTTTCAAACCATTTAACCGCCTCGACTGGATCGGCGGCGACTCCGACACCGTCACGCAGAGTGACAGCCAGAGTCACTTGAGCGTCAATTAACCCTTGTTCGGCTGCGAGTCGGAACCATTCCAATGACTCTTCTGGGGCGGCATTAACACCAATTCCTTGCTGCAGGCGTGCCGCGAACTGGTACTCGGAAATGGCATCGCCTTTTTCTGCCGCAGAGCGAAACCACTCGGTCGCAGTGGCTTGGTCTGTGGGAATTTCATCACCTTGAGAATAAATAAATCCAAGCCACCTTCCCGCTTGGGGATGGTTTGCCTTTGCCGCACTCTCAAGCCATGGAATCGATCCTTGAGGGTCTTTGGGGACACCGAGACCATCCGCCATTCGAATGCCGATTTCCATTGCAGCATCGAAATTTCCAGCTTTCGCAGAGACGAGATACCAACGGGCTGCCTCGATAGGGTCCATGACAACCCCTTCGCCACGGTCGGTCAGCTGAGCGAGCCGAAAAGCTGAGGCAGAATCACCCAGTTCTGCCGAAACTTTAAGCCATTTCGCAATTGTCGCGGGATCCCGAGCGGTGCCCTTTTTGCCTGTCTCAAAGATCGTGACGAGCTCGAGCGCAGCTTCTTGATTTCCGCCTTTGGCCGCAATTTCGTATTGGCGAATGGCTTCGACCATGTCCATTGGGACGCCATCGCCTTTTTCATAGCGCTTTGCTTGAGCGAGAGATTCAGCAGGGGTGGCTTGGGGGCGCTCGGAGCAGGAGACGACCAGAAGAGCCACCACTGTGGTCACCCAAGTCATCGATGTCAACGGTGCACGCATTCCAAGAGTCTAGCGACTCTTGCTGCTATGCCCCCATGGAATTAGATGTCAACCTGAATACCGAGTTCGACCATCCGACCTGGAGGAATCGAGAAATAAAGAGGGTTGTTCGAGCTAATTTGGGCGAGAGTGCAGAAGATGCGTTTTTGGTACCCCGGCATGTCAGATCGTCCACGGGGAGTGATGATCGTTCGGCCAAGATAGTACGTTGTTGTTCCTTCGCTCGTCTCCAATCCTTGCTCTCCTGCAATCCGAAGCAGTCGAGGCACGTCAGCAGATTGGAGGAAGCCGTGTCGAGCGGTCACGGTCCAGAAGTTGTCACCAATATCTTTCACCGTCACTTGATCTTTGGGATCAACCATGGGGATTGATGTTGACTGGACAGACATCACGACGACTTGTTCATGAAGTGCTTTGTTGTGCTTGATGTGGTGGAGCAATGTTGGCGGAACGCCTGATGATTGAGGAGTCAGAAAAACGGCAGTTCCTAGAACTCTTGGTATCGGATGCGTTTGAAGATTGTTCAATAAGTGCGCAAAATCAAGCGTTTGTTTTGAATAGCGCTCGATCATAATTTTTCGGCCGCGAATCCATGTCAACATCAAGAAAAATATGGTTGCTGCCATAACCAAAGTCAGCCAGCCGCCAGATGGAATCTTGAAGAGGTTCGTGACGACAAACAGAAGGTCGAGCGTTAAGAAAATTCCGAAGAACAATCCGCAGCGAATCAAGCCCCATCCGCGGTGGCGATACATCAAAACGCCGAATAAGAAACAGACAATCGCCATTCCGCCAGCGATCGAAAGTCCGTACGCATCTGCGAGCCGCGCTGACGAGCGAAACGTAATGACGATGATGCAGACAAGGACGATGGCCATTCCGTTGATGGATGGAACATAGACCTGTGAACTGTGATCGGAAGTATGCACGACGCGAAGCCGCGGAAGAAGTCCCATCAGAATTGCAGAGTATGTCAGAGAGAACATGCCAGTGATGATTGCCTGGCTAGCGATGATGGCTGCTGCAGTCGCAAGTATCACCATTGGAAAGAGTGCCCAAGTCGGGACGAGGCCATAAAACGGATTGTTCAGCGCAGAGTGGTCACGCATCAAGAGAGCGCCCTGGCCAAGATAATTCAGCAGCAAACCTGGCATGGCGATGCCATACCAACCCCAAACGATCGGCTTGCGACCGAAGTGGCCGAGATCGGCGTACAGCGCTTCTCCACCGCTGATACAGAGCATCGCAGCACCCATGACTGTGACGGCGGACCAAAATGAGCCGCAAAAAACATCGATGATGTGTATGGGATTCAGCGCTTGAAAGACTTCTGGGCTTTGAATGATGCTCAGTACGCCGAGGAGCCCGATCACTGAGAACCATGCCAGCATGACGGGACCGAAGAGGCGCCCGATGAATGAAGTTCCTTTGCGTTGTATGACAAAGAGTGCATAGAGAACGACCAGGGAACAAACCACGACAACACCTTCAGTAAAAAATGATTCGGATCTTGTTCCAACTGGCGTGAGTTGTTGAAGTCCTTCAAGAGCCGAGAGCACGGAGATCGCAGGAGTGATTAAGCCATCGGCATACAACAGTGCCGCCCCAGCGATTCCTAGGCAAAGCAGCGCTGGCGGCAATTTGAAAACGCTGCCTTCTTTTGCCGTCGGCAGAAGCGAAAGAAGCGCGAAAATGCCGCCTTCTCCGCGATTATCCGCACGAAGAATGAAGAATGCGTACTTGATTCCGATGATGACGACGAGTGTCCAAAAAAAGACACTGATGAGGCCGAACACAACATCGGTGGTCACTACAGCTGATTCTGGTTTGAGAAATCCAGCCCGAAATGCGTAGAGTGGACTCGTTCCGATATCGCCAAAGACAATGCCAAGCGCTGCAAGCGTTAAGCCTGCCATCGCGGGATTTTTGGAAGGCTCGGACTTCACATCCGAGCCGTGGAGATCTTGAGAAGCGGGAGTAGTCATGGCGCGTCGGGCATAGTCGGCGACCAAAGCGACGGTCGCTGTGGCGGATTGAATCGCAGAGTGTAGGAGGGATTGGAAGTTCGATCAGTACTGAGCCCCAAATGTCAAATTCGCACAGTCTGGGCGTGAATTTGATGGGATACTCCCGTTCATGTCACAGAAGTGGGATGTCATCGTGGTTGGAATGGGTGCCATGGGATCGGCGGCAGTGTGGCATTTGGCGCGGCGGGGGATGCGGGTGCTCGGCATCGAGCAATTTTCACGCGGGCACAATCGTGGAAGTTCGCACGGTGGATCTCGAATCATTCGCAACGCATACTTCGAGCATTCAAACTATGTGCCATTGCTTCGCAGGTCGGATGTGCTTTGGAATGAACTTGAGGAGCGAAGTGGCGCAAAACTTATTCATCGATGCGGATTGTTGTATGGCGGCTTGCATGCGAGCGAAGTCATCGCGGGAGTGAGACACTCTGCGCTGTTGCATGGAATCCAATTTGAATCGATCGAACCTGCGAAAATCAGCAATCGTTTTCCAGCGTTCGCAAAGTACGCCGAGCCGATCGAAGAATTTATCTTCGAGCCCCACGCCGGATTCGTGCGTCCTGAGCGAGCGATTTGTGCAATGCTCGCCGATGCAGAGGAGAACGGAGCCATCGTGCGTGAAGGTGCTGCGGTCGATCATTGGCACGAGCGCGCAGATTTTGTTGAGGTGACTGCGGGTGGGATCACCGAGTGCGCCGACGCACTTGTCTTGTGCCCCGGCGCATGGACGCCAGAGTTGGCGCGCGAGCTCAATGTTCCGCTGGTGAATGCACGGCAGGTGATTGGATGGATTACGCCGTACGAATCGAGGCAAGACGAATCGAATGCGATGCCAGCATTCTTCATGGAGCGAGAAGGAGGCGCTTCCATGTATGGCGTGCCGACTGCGAGCGATCAAGGAATGCCAAGCGGAATCAAAGTTGGTTTTCACGGTGATGGTCAAGAATGCACGGCAGATTCAATTGACAGAGTTGTGCGAGCAGAAGAAATCAGTGCGATCGAAAAAGCGTTTGCGCGCGCAGCCCCCAGCCTTGCGGGTGCGGTCACTGCGTCGACGGTGTGCATGTACACGAACACCCCAGACGGACATTTCGTCATCGATCGAATGCCTCGATTGCGGCGCACATCAATTGCGTGCGGATTCTGCGGTCACGGTTTTAAGTTTGCGCCAGTTGTCGGTGAAATCCTCGCAGATTTAGCCATGCGGGGCGAGACAAATCTGCCGGCGGATTTTTTGCGGCAGAATCGATTCGCATGAGGTTGGCTGATTCAGCCTTTCGATTTCTTATCGATTCTGTGGCAGACTCTTTCCAGCGACGAACCAAATCGCTGCGGAAATCGCCATCGCAATAGGAATCAAACCCATTGCAGTCGACATGCCGATGCCAGAGTCAGAAATTATGCCGACAAGCCACGGACTTGGAACATCGCCGAAGAGATGAATGAGCAGGACGCTCGCGCCAATTGCAAACGGTCGAAGTTGAGCGGAAACGGCGTTGAGAATGACTGCATTGACGGGACCTTGGGTTGCGAACGAAAATGCCGAAGCGAGTGCAAGTCCGACGATGACCTGCCAATCGGCTGTGCAATACAACGCAACGATGGAGGATGGAACTGCGATCGCCATACAGATGCCACAGAGTTTCAGGCACGCTTCCGATCCACCGCCGAGTCGTTTCGCAATCGAACCGCCGGCGATTGTTCCGACGAATCCAGTTGTCACCAAGACAATTCCAAATGTCGTTGTGGATGATGCGACACTCCATCCCCGCACGGACTGCAGGTAATACGGCATCCACACCGCAAGTGCGCCGAAGGCAAATGTGAATGCGACATAGCCCGCAGTGGCGAGTACAAAATTCCTCGAAGCCAGCAAGGGCTTGACCATGGATTTGATATTGTTCAGCATTCGCGCATTCGATGTCGTATGCGTTGCCGCATTGGTGTTCGCTTCGACCACGTCGTCGGATTGTCCATGCGGAGGATCTTTCAGCTTGAGACAAACGATGGCGAGGGCGATCCCTGGAACGCCGCCTGCAAGAAAGACTTCGCGCCAACCCCATGCATTGACGATCAAACCTGATGCGATATAGCTGAGCGCACTCCCAACTGGAATTGCCGCATAAAAAATGCTCAGGGCGACAGGTCGACGGGAGGGTGAGTAATGGTCGACAAGAAGCGCTGGCCCTACGGTGGTGTATGCCGCCTCGCCGATACCAACGATCGCACGCATGATGAACAATTGCGTGAGGGTGTTCACCAAACCGCTTCCCATTGTGGCGACGCTCCAGATCAGAATTCCAGCAGCGAGGATGAGAGTTCGGCTCATGCGTCGAGCGAGAATTCCGAAGACCGGCGATGCCGCCATATAGACGAGCAGAAAAATACTCGTCAGCAATCCGATATCCGCATCTGTCGCACCGAGGGCATCTTTTAATGGGACGACGATGCCTGCGATCAAGTATCGATCGAGATAATTCAACAGGTTGATTGCCGTCAGCGTGATAAGTGCGATTCGCGCAGATCGGATCGAGGCGTCAGTATGACTACGGACTTGTTGCATTCGCGATGGTGCTACCCCATTGCAGCGAACGCAGCAACTGTGCGGTGATGATTGTGCAACTGCGCAGCACGATCGTCCAGTCTGAGAAGGGGGCGCACGACTTGTGGATACGCCATAAGATTGAGCAGTCGACAGAATCGATCTGTCCAAACGAGATTTATTTTTTATTCACACCTTTGAGGAGATTTCGCAATGCGTATCAATACCGTTTCATCGATCGTTCTCACTTGTCTGTTGGCTGCTTGTGCTGGCGCTCCGAAGACCCAGGAGCAAAAGCAGGATCTTTCAACGGCAGTTCAGAAATCAGTCTCTTTGGTGAAAGTAGTCGATCCCACATTGCAGAAACTCTTTGATTCTGCCTACGGCTATGCAGTGCTTCCATCGGTCGGCAAGGGTGGATTTCTCATCGGTGGCGCTGGCGGCGATGGAGAGGTTTTCAAGAGCGGAAAGTTGGTCGGGTATTGCTCGATGGGTCAAGGAACAATCGGCGCAACAATTGGCGGGCAGGCATTTGACGAGTTCATCTTCTTTAAGGACGAGGCAAGTTATAAGGATTTCACTGATGGTCAGTTCGCAATTGCCGCTCAGGTTTCTGCAGTGATGGCACGGGCGGGTGCTGGCGCAGCGGCTGGATATCAGAATGGCGTTGCAATTTTTGTGAATAACGAAAAGGGCGCAATGTTGGAGGCGGCCGTCGGTGGTCAGCAGTTCAACTATGTGCCGCTTGATTCTGCGAAGTAATTTGCGAAGTTGGTTGAGATATTTTTTTGATCGTTCAGGCCGCAGGAAGTTTTCCTGCGGCCTTTTTATTTTTTTGGTCATGCCATTGCGCCAAGAGAAACTCTGCAGATTGAAGAAGCGTGACAGGTGTTTGATTTGCACAGAGCGGCTGACACGGTTACTGAAGAGCCTCGCAATGGAATCACAAGCCTGATCCACAGAACCGACTGCATATGGCGGCAGCCGTGGAAAGTCCTCTCGGTGCTCAGACAGTCCTCGGAAGCTTCGCAGACGCTTGCCGCCTGCGGAACTCGCACGTAGAGAGCTTTCCAACGGCTGACACGGTTGCTGAAAAACGTCGCAGCGGAATCACAGAATTGAGCCCACGGGGGCGAATTGCAAACGTTTCAGCGTCGACGTCGCGATAGAAGTCCTGCAAATCCGAGAAGCGCAATCGCTCCAGGAGCTGGGACGACTGTGTAACTCAGAAATGCTCCAGCAACGCTTGGGCTACCCCAACCAGTTGTTGCGATGTCATTGCGGCTCAAGTGATCGATCCCAGGATCATTTCCACCGCCGCTCGTTGCGACATCGAAGGAGATGACGCTGCCAAGGCTCAGGTTCATTGAAGCAAGTGACATTGTCCAAGAGACGGTGTTGCCGCTTTGCACATTGCTGAAAACCTGGGCGTTTCCCCAATCCCAACCCAAGTAATTGTTCGCAACAAGTTGCGAATTAGCGGTGGAGGCGTCGACCCATGAACCCACAAAGTAATCAATTTGAGCACCAGAAAGGTCGACTGGTCGACTCCATGCATTCGTTCCTGTTCCTCCAGATTGCGTTGTTTCCAAGAAGATCATGTACTTCGTCCAGCTTGCGAAGTCGCGCGTTGTCACCGAGAAGGTGATGTCGGTTGCAGTATTCGACACATTGACGCTTGTAATGTCGAGGTTTCCAAGTCCATTGTCGAACAAGTCGTTCGATGCGTCTTGATACAGCCCAGTCACGCCCGCCGATGCAAGAGA
Organism: uncultured bacterium; assembly: GCA_903919715.1. Classification (GTDB taxonomy): domain Bacteria; phylum Planctomycetota; class Phycisphaerae; order Phycisphaerales; family SM1A02; genus F1-60-MAGs104. The sequence continues at coordinate 111,088 of CAIXJC010000012.1, forward strand.
TGCAAAGGATGCGATCGCCAAGGATGCCGCCACGGTGCTGAGGGAATTCAAAGTTTTCATGGTGTTGTCTCGAAAAGAACAAAGGCGTTGCCTTTGACCTCTCTCCACAACGAGTTTCTTCGACTCACGACTGCCGAAGTTTATAGAATGTAACCCAATTGCGTTCCAATGCAAATCTTTTTCCTTGAAAGTTATGGATAAAAACAATATGAAAAACACATCGATGCAAGCAGGCCAATCTCGCCTTCGCAGAAGTATTTTCCGCATTTCCATCGTTGCCGGGTTATTTGGAGTTGCTGTTGTCACAATAGGGTTTGTGCAGTCAAAAGATCGGGTTTTCACGTATCCCGTTCACGACACAAACCGACCTCAGCCAGCGATTGTGACGCCTGGCGCAGCGTGCACGAGCAGCGCTCCCAGTGATGCGATCGTGCTTTTTGGCGGCAAGGATTTGTCTGCGTGGTCCAAAGGGGGGACGGACGCCCCAGCAGGTTGGGCGGTCAAGGACGGGGTGGCGACGATCGTTCCAGGGTCTGGCGACATTACGACACGCCAATCATTTGGCGATTGCCAATTCCACATTGAATGGATGGTGCCAGCGGAACTGAAATGTGAGAGTCAGCACGGATGCAACAGCGGACTTTTTTTTAATTCGCAGTATGAACTGCAAATTTTGAATTCATCGGGAAACGTGACCTATGCGGACGGAATGGCGGGTTCGCTCTACGGCCAATATCCGCCGCTCGTCAATCCGTGTCGTCCACAAGGTGAATGGAATACGTATGACGTCATCTTCCGCGGTCCACGATTTGATGCGTCGGCTGGAATCATTCGGACAGCAACAGAAACTGTCTTCTTTAACGGCGTTCTTGTGCAAGATGATGTCGAGATTCTCGGTGCGACTGTGCACGGAGCGCGTGCCTCGTACTCAGCGCATCCTGAGGCTGGGCCGATCAAGTTGCAAGATCACGGGGACCCTTTGAAGTTCCGCAACATCTGGATTAGACCATTAGGAAAACCGCAAGTTGCGGAATGAACGGTCATTTCGACACGTGCGTCGATCGTTGGGATGAGCTTCAGCAACCTACAGAGTTGTTGCGCAGGTTGTTATATGCGTTGTATGCGGCCACCTTGTAGCACTCCGCATATGTCGGATAGTTGAAGACATTCGTCAAGAAGAAATCCAGTCCGCCTTTGAGGCGAACAACTGCTTGGCCGATATGCACAAGTTCCGTGGCATTCGATCCCAAGATATGGACGCCGAGCAAGACCTGCGTTTCACGGTGAAAGATAAGTTTGAGAAAACCGTCCGATGTTTCTGCGATTTTTCCGCGGGCGATTTCGCTGTATCGCGCGACGCCGATCTCATACGGCACTTTGTCCTCCGTCAATTTTTGTTCTGACGCACCTGCGCTGCTCATTTCTGGAATCGAATAAATGCCGTATGGATAATCCTCGCCCATCGGGCTCACTGGATTGTCAAACATAACGCATGCGGCGATTCGACCTTGCGCTGCGCTTGTTGCCGCAAGAGCGGGAAAACCGATCAGATCACCTGCAGCGAAGATGCTTGGCACAATCGTGCGGTACTGCGCATCCACTTTGATTCGGCCGCGGCTGTCTGCTTCAAGACCGGCGCAATCGAGGTGTAAACCCTCGGTGCATCCCTGTCGGCCGGAGCAGATAAGTGCAACATCCGCAGTCATTCGTTTTCCGCTTTCAAGTTCCACAAGGACTCGCCGTGGCGATTCTTCGACGATCGCGATCTTGGTCACGTTCTCATTACACCGAAAGATCATGTCGTGAGTACGCATGTCGTGAATCATCTCGTCGACTGTCTCGTGATCCATAAATGAGATCGGTCGGTCGGCTCGTTCGATGAGCGTGACTTTGGTTCCAAGGGTGGCAAAGAATGACGCATACTCGATACCGATGACTCCGCCGCCGACCACAATCATCGTGCGTGGAATATTTCCAAGCGAGAAGACATTGTCGCTCGTGAGCAGAATGGGATGCTCTTCATTTGATTGATCTGGACAGCCTGCCGGAATCACTGGCTTGGTCCCGCAGGCAAGGAGGGTGAATGATGTCGTGATCTGTCGATCGCCTTCTGGGCTGTCGACCGCGATCGTATTTGCATCGATAAACGATGCAAACCCGCTAAAAATCTTGATCCCATTGCGAAGGAGGTTGGAACGGATCAACTGTTGCTCTTCTTGGATAACCGAGGAGACTCGCTCGAGCAACATCGGCATGGTCATTTGGATTGGGTCTGCGCCTGCGGCCTCTAGAGAGCGCCGAACGGTCGCACGCTTCAGGCTGAATACTGCTTCGCGAAATGTCTTGGACGGCAATGTTCCCAGATGGACCGAGACCCCGCCCACGCCCTTGCGTCGTTCAATAAGAGCCACTCGCTTGTCAAGTTTCGCTGCTTGTATCGCCGCGTTCTGGCCAGCGGGTCCGCTCCCAATCACGACGAGATCAAATTCATAGGCGCTGTCCATAACCGCAGAGAGTAGCGAACAATCGCAGCGAAGTCGGCTATGTTTCGCAGGCGAATGGAATTCGACCCCGCCAAGCACTCTGCAGCCGATTGCTATCGAATGTTGATCGGGTTGATCGTTCCAAGACCGATCGCAATCGTTGGGACTTGTGCCGCAGATCGCTCTTCAGTCAACCTTGCTCCTTTTTCCTTCTTCAATGGATGTGGATCCACTCCTATGACATTGTTGTTCTGTCCTGCGAACCGTCGCGATGGCGGAGAAAAGGATTCGCTGCGAAATGCGAAACCTGTTTCGGAAGGCGGTCAGGGAGAGTTCACAGTCAGTCTCTGTGTTGAGTCGATTGTTCAGCGGGCTGTATCGACTGCGGAAGCGCTGGCTTACGGCGAAAGCGAATTTGAACTTTCGGGGCTCGGCCAGCGCGAAAGTCGAGTCGTTGCACCTCCGGGCGTGATGGAGAGTCCTGCGACTTTCGAATGTCGAACGGTGCAGGTGATCCGCTTGGCGCCAGGAATAGCGGGTGGAGCCAACATCGTGATCGGTCAGGTTGTCCATCTTTCTGTCGCAGATGTTCTGCTCGACGAACATGGTCGGCTTGATCAGTCGCAGGTGCGAACTGTCGCGCGCATGGGGGGCGATCACTATTGCGAGACGAGCAAACGGTTCGAACTGCCGATGGGGCGCCAGGCCCTCGATCTTCAAAATCCATTCGCATCCTGAGGTCGGGATGGATATCTTGAAGGGGTGTCCCAAGCACCGCGCAAGAATTCCGGCCAACGAATGAAAGTGAGCAATGTGAAAATGCCAGCAAAATCCCCTGCAAAATCCCCTGCAAAATCCCCTGCGAAATCCCCTGCGAAATCCAAAGTAAAGGTCTCCGCCAAGCGCAAGGTCGCTTCTGTGAAGTCGGCCAAAGTGGCGCCCAAGTCGCGCAGCAAGATCTCCAAGAGTGCGAAGAAGCCTGCAGTTGCGGTGACGATCAAGAAGAAGGCCGTCCGCAAGGTGCGCGCATCGAAAAACGAAAGCAAGTCGCTCAAGAGTTTCTCAATCGTCGAAACATCGCCAGCGACATGGTCAGAAAAGTCGAACGGGCCAACGTTTGAGCAAGTTCGGTTGGCTGCCTATCACCGCTGGCTTCAGACTGGCGGAAGCGATATAGACAATTGGTTCTCTGCTGAAGGGAATCTTCGCAGCGAGAAGGATTCTTGACCGAATGAATATTGTCGCAGTCGTCGCGATCGCATCCGCGATCGGTGCTCAGTCCGGTCCTCCAATTTCGGCGACCACTCCCAAACCTCCTGCGAACTCATCGCAAGATGCGGCGAAAGCCGAGTGGATTCCACTTTGGAATGGAAAGAATCTTGACGGCTGGAAGGTCGCACTCGGGGGCGCTGATGATGCGGCGCATGGTTCAACGAAACCGTGGTCTGTGCACGACGGCGTGCTTGTCTGCGATGGATCTCCAGTGGGTTACATTCGAACAGTTGCCGACTATACGAATTTCGAATTGGAAATCGAGTGGCGATTTGATCCGAAGTTGGGTCCCGGGAATTCGGGAGTTCTGTTGCGTATTGTTGGACCCGATCAGGTTTGGCCCAAATCGATCGAAGCACAACTCGAAAGTCGAAGTGCCGGAGATATCTGGAATATCGGGGAATTTCCGATGCGAGCTGAACCGAGCCGCACGGAAGGAAGGCACACGACGAAGGTCAATCCGACGAATGAAAAACCGCTCGGAGAGTGGAATAAATATGCGATTCGTCTCGATCACGGTCGGCTTGAATTGCGCGTCAATGGTGAGTTGCAAAATGTGGCGGAAGCGTGCGAAGTGGTTGCAGGGAAAATTGGGTTGCAGTCTGAAGGCGCGCATATTGAATTCCGCAACATTCGTATTCGCCCATTGCCATAATCCCCTTTCAAAATGAGAGCGTCCAAATTGGAGCGCCCAAATGGAAGGGGAGTTGACGATCTGGCGCCTCTGGCCAAATGCGAATCTCACAAGTGCGAAACTTATCCGTGACGTTGCGCGAAGTCACGCATGAACTGAGCGAGTGCTCGGCTCGCCTCAATTGGCATTGCGTTGTACATCGATGCTCGGATGCCGCCAGCGTCTCGATGTCCAATGAGTCCGTCGAGTTCTGCATTCGTGGCTTCTTGAGCGAAAGTTTGATCGAGCGCTTCCGTTTTGAGTCGGAAGGAGACGTTGATCGGCGATCGGCATTCCAATCGACTCAGTCCCCGATAGAAACCTTGGGAGCCGTCAATTTCTGCATAAATCAAAGCCGCTTTCGCATCATTTCGCCGTTCCATTTCTCGCACTCCGCCCTGTTTGGTCATCCATCGGAACATCAATCCAGCGGTATGAATCGCGAAGGTCGGGGGTGTGTTGATTCGGCTTCCTGCACCCAGGTGGGCGGCATAAGAAAACATTGAAGGAAGACGACGAACTGGATCGCGCAGTACTTCGCGGTGCGCAATGACGACTGACATTCCTGCAACGCCAAAATTCTTTTGGGCGGAAGCATAGACCAGTGCATGTTTGTTCCAATCCAGCGGGCGACCAAAGATTTCGCTGCTTGCATCGCACACGAGGGGCGTTCCAGGAGCAGCCTTTGGAGGAAGATGGAATCGAGTTCCGTGAACGGTGTTGTTCGAGCAATAGTGCATATACGCAGCGCCGGGAGTCGGAGTCATCTCGCCATCGACGGGGACATGGTCATACCGAAATTTCTTTCCCTCAAACGGGACAGCTATGGTCGCAGTGGGAACGGCATCTCGAGCCTCGATGATCGCCTTTGCCGACCAGACTTCAGTGTCGGGATAATCGGCCGTTGCCCCATCCGGAATCAGATTGAGAGCAATGAGAGAAAATTGGACGGTCGCTCCGCCGGGGACGAAGAGGATTTCATAATCGTTAGGTATTTCCCCCAATTTCCTGCACGATTCGATCGCATCTCCGAGCACTCGGTCGAAGGTCGGTTGGCGATGGCTGTGCTCCAGAATGCCGACTCCAGTCTCATCGAGATCGAGTAGGTCATCTCCCAACTGCTCCAATACATCGGGCGGCATCGTTGCAGGTCCGGCGGAGAAATTCCAAATACGCTTCTTTTTTTGTTGGGTCGTCATTGATTCAGTTCGCAGAAATTGTTGGTGGATGAATTGCTTGGACGGTGACGCCGAGCACGTTTGGAGCATTCTGTATCGCAGAAATATGTCGCTCAGTTGGAGTTTCATTGAGATGAATGCGCGCGATTCCCGCATCGCCTCCTGCACAAATCACGTTTTCCATTTCTTCAACATTGATTCCGGCCTTTCCGATGACATCAAAGATTCCTGCCAACACTCCAGGGCGGTTGAGATGGCGAACATGGATCAATGTGACAGCACTGCTTTCGGTGGCTCGGTTGACGCATCCGCTCACGGTTCCATGGTCGAGCCATTGGCGAATGATGCGAACAACTTCATGATCAACAGCTTCGCGAGCTTGAGTGGTCATGGCGCCTGATTGCATGCTTCCATAGACCCCAGCCTGCTGGACGAGTTCCAAGATGGATGCCTTTGACTCTGTCGATTCTGCGTATTCATGCAAGTCGAGACCTGCGCGAATCCCTTTCGTCCGCACTGCGTTCAACAGTGCTTTCTGGTCAACGACTCTGCCGAGGCTCGTATTGATTATGGTTGCGCCAGGACGCAGTGCATTAAAAAACTTCTCGCCGAGTAGCCCGGCGGTTTCTTCATTCGCACTGACACTGACGCTGACAACATCAGACAATTTGGCCAAATTGACGAGGTTTGCGCAGTAATCGATACCAAGAGCATCGCAGCGTTCTTCGGTGATGCTGCGACTCCATGCGACGACATGCATTCCGAAAGCACTTCCGCGCCGAGCGATCTCTTGGCCGACCTGTCCAAGCCCAACGATGCCGAGTGTTCGTCCCGCCAATCCCGCCGCATCAGCAATGCGGTCTTGATTCCACTGACCCGCACGCATGGCGATGACCTGATCTGGCAATTGGCGATCGCATCCCAAGATGAGCGCCCACGCTAATTCAGCAACAGCCATCGCGCTCCGTCCTGGACAGTGCGCGATAAAAATTCCTCGCTTGCTCGCCGCATCGATATCGACATGGTCCGTTGAGGGACCAGTGCAGACGACGAGACCGAGCCGTTCATTCGCATTTAAAACTGCTTCGGTGACATGGGTTGATCGCGTGACCAAGATGTCGGGCGCGAGATCACGCACAGCCAACTCAAGGGTTGATGAAGTCAGGAGTTGATTGAAAATCGCATCACACCCTGCGGCCCGCAACCCATCCATCCCGTGTTGACCAAACTGGTCAATCACAAGTACGCGGGATGCGATGGCAAGCGGTGTCGCAAATGCGTTTGGATCTGGATCATTCATGGATTGGATGGTAACTCGACATGAGCCCGCGGCGCGAAGGGGTGAACGAAGAGGCCGCTGCGAATCTTTGGGTCGAACCATGTCGACTTTGGAGGCATGATGAGACCTGCTTGGGCAACATTGAGCAATTCATCGATCGATGTCGGGTACATCGCAAAGGCGACATCGCAGCGTCCGCCCAAGACGGCAGCGGACAAATCTTCGCTCGAGCAACCTCCAAGGAATGACACGCGGGGATCCGTTCTTTCGTCGGTGATTCCAAGGATGGGTGCGAGAATCGTGTTGGAAATACGAACAACGTCCAGTCGATCCAATACGCAATCGCTTGTTACTGGCGGGAATCGAAACCGCCACCAAGTTTGATTCAGAAAGATCCCAATTTCTCCAGAGCTCGCTGGAGCTGGTCCGACACTCTCGTCGATTGGTTCAAGTGTTCCAGCGGCGGCGAGTTCTCGCTCGACAGCTTCGCACGATTGCCCGACCGCGAATCGGGCGAGTCGGTGATACGGCAATATGACCAGTTCTTCTGCTGGAAAAATTACGGCGGGGAATCGTTGCGATTCATCCTTCTCTATTTCGACTGTTCCATCGCGCAACTGTTCGGCAACACGGGATGCTGCTGCGCATCGATGATGTCCATCAGCGATGTACATGCGGTCGATATTCTGAAAAATCTGATCGTATGCATCGCTTTCCTGCACGGACCAAAGTGTGTGGGTCACTCCATCTTTGGCTGCGAAATGGAAGAGCGGACGATGATTCATGTCGCGCGCTAATTGCCGTACGAGTTCAGTTTGTCCGACGACCGTCAGAAGAACAGGTTCACAGTGTGCGCCAACGGCGAGCATGTGTTTCACACGGTCAAGTTCCTTGTCTGGGCGAGTCAGTTCATGGCGCCGAATCTCTCCACGCCGATAGTCCTCGACATTTACGCAGCAGACGAGCCCCGATTGCTTGTGGCCTCCGCGTGACTGCCGATAGACATAGAACCTCGCCACGGGATCGGGCGTCATCAACTTGCGTTCGACAAGCGAATCGAAATTCTCCCGCCCACGTTGGTAGACCTCTGGGGAGTGCGGATCTTGCTCCACAGGGAAGTCCACCTCGGGTCGGATCACCCTCATGAAATTGTTTGGTTTGGTGGCAAACAGAGCGGCTTCCGATCGGTCCACCACGTCGTATGGGGGGCACGAGACCTCCGAGGCGCGGTGCGCGGGGGTTCGGATTGCCGAAAAGGGGTGAATTCGCATTTGAAGCGGGGGGAGTGTAACGATGGTTTGCCAAAAAAATCTTAAGTTGCTTGAAGTTGGGCTTTCGAGAGGACGAAACGATTGTCGAAATGCAAGATCAGCCCCCAATATCGTTCCTGACCACTCTGATCGAGGCCAAAGAATCTCAATCGGCTGGGCATTGTGCTCGGGTCGCATCGATTGCGGCTGGACTTGCGGCGGCGATTGGACTCGATTCGGGCCAGGTCGAGTCCATTCGCGGGACTGCACTGATTCATGACTTAGGGAAGATCACGATCCCAGACGCCATTCTGAAAAAGCCGGGGCAACTGACCAACGAAGAGTTCGGCATAATCCGCCAGCATCCCACGGCAGGCGAACGCCTCTTGCGGGCATTCCCAGAACTTGAATTCGCTCGCAGCGGAGTTCTCTCTCACCATGAACGGTGGGATGGCCATGGGTACCCAGCCCGTTTGGAAGGAAACGATATTCCGCTCCCTGCTCGGATCATCGGTATCGCAGACAGCTTCGATGCGATGAGCTCGGCTCGTCCATATTCGAAAGCTCGTCCGATTCGGGAATCGGTTCATGAAATTGTGCGGTGCGCGGGTGGGCAATTCGACCCTGACCTTGCGATCGCTTTCGCCGACATGCTTCACTTTCGTGACCCCGTTGCCAGAAGGAAAGAAGAATGGGCTGTTGGAATGGACGCTGGGCAAATCCGTGGTACGCTCTTCGATGTAGTGGCGACGGATCGCCAAGGATGCGACCGAGAGCGCAACAGTGCAAGGAGACCGCACATGCTCGAAAAATCAGCCCCGTTAGTAACACTCGTAGCCCGAAGTCTTTCTAGCTTCGAAAGGCTCATCTTGGAATTGCATTACATAGATCGACTGCCCTGTTCAGAAATCTCGGAAGTTCTCGAGGTGACCGAAGAGCAAGTCAACATGACATTGGCGGATATTCGCGCTCGCATCAGTGGAGTTCGGCGAACATTCGTCGACACGCTTTGCGAAAGCGTTGGAACCGCCACTCTGGTTGCTTGAACGCAGACGTGACTTGAAATCAGGCGCAGCCCCAAAATCGCTGGGAAAGAAGTCGTTTACGCCTTCTAAATTGAACTTACGGCGCCCAGCCACTCAGCAGTGTCGTCAGATCAGTGCCGTCCGTGATCCCGTCTTGATTGATATCGCCTTGGCCAGCTGATCCCCAATTCGAGAGCACGTACGCCAGATCCAGCCCGTTTACGTGGCCGTCGCAGTTGATATCCGCGGGGAAGCATTGAGGCCCCGTTGAAACCGTAAGTTGAAGCGCCGCTGCATGTGCCAACTGAAATTGAACGAGTGCGTTTTCTTTGGCATAAAAAGCGGGGAAGTTGCCACCTTGTTGTTCGACGAAAGTCAGGCTGCTCACTACGAGAAAGAGTTTGCCGTCATTGAGTCCTGCGCGCAAGTATCCCTGCACCGTCGAGTCGGAGACGTTGACATCGAATGACATCAAGGTGTGTAGCGGAATCAGCGCGCCAGGCTGGAGTCCGGCAATCTGCCCCGTGGCGAATTTTCGCGGTTCAAATCTTTCGCGCGGATTGTTTGAGACATCAATCGGATTGCCTGCGGCATTGAAGCTCATTGCGTATGCATTCCTCACCCCTGACGCCATGGGGTTGTTGGGAGTTGCATATGGTGAGTTTTCTAAGAATGTCAACGAACTGAAGCCGTTGCGAAAACCGCATCCGAAGAGGTCGACGTTCTGTCCGACATCGGTGTCGGCTTGGTATTCCACATCGCTCGAGGCCAAGAATGATTGCCACCCGTCCGGCGTGGGGTCGTATGCAATCACAAGGTCATTGGCAAACTCAATAGTCAGTCGCGCAGATGTGATGTTGTAGTTGTTCACCCCGATGCCCGCAGGAATTTGTGTTGAGGTGTCGTAAGCAACAATGAATTGACCATCTCGACTGTCGAATTCTGGCGCTCCTGGCATCGATCCAAAGGTTGAAATCACTGGCCGAGTCCCTGGAGTGCTATTGAACGGGTACATCCAGCGATCAATCGTCGGCGATGGCCAAGAAGCATTGATCGTGTCCGCAATTGCAGTATGAGTCGCACTGGCCGAACTCAGAATTACCAGCAAAGCGGGTATTCCCCGTCCGCGGTAAGAGTGCAATAGGATTGAGAGCGAAGGCGACATATGCGTTTAGAAATAGTAGGCGTTCACAACATACATCCTGTGCGAGGATTGACGAAAGGAATCAGGCCAATATTGGTTGTTCCAGCCTCGGCGGAACGAAATCGTGGCGGTTTTACCCTCATCGAATTATTAGTCGTGGTGGGTTTGATCGCATTGATCATCGCACTCTTGGGCCCAGCCTTCAATATGGCGCGGCGTGCGGCGAAGCGAGGTCGCGAAGTGGCGGCTGCGCGCCAAGTTTCGCAAGCATGGCTTTCATATTCGACCGAGCAGAATGGTCAATTGTTGCCAGGATTCTTGCCAGGGCTGCCAGCATTTGAAGCGGATGGGACAGTGATTGCAACGAATACATATGGCGGCGGCGCAACGATCGCCGCGCGGTGGCCATGGCGACTCGCTCCATATTTTTCTGGCGACATGCGTGCGCTGTATGTGGGCGATCAGGGAGAGGTGCTTTCGAAGTTGGTTGAGGGCGATCACGGGGAGTATCTGTATTTCGCAAGCCTGTATCCATCGTTTGGTCTCAACAGCACATGGGTTGGTGGCGATAGCGAGCGTATGGGTTTTATGCCGCAGACTCTTCCAAATGGTCAGCCGAATCCTTTGGGAAGATTTTTTGTATCGCGACTCGCGCAATTCCGTCATCCGCAGAAGATGACGGTGTTCGTATCGAGTCGAACCACAAGCACTGTTGATGGCCAAATGACGCAGGGATATTTTCGTGTCGAAAGCCCGTGGTTCGTTCAGTCGCAGTGGGCTACAAAATATGATTCAGAGGTTGCCGCATCCTGTGGCAATGTCAGCACGCGTTACGGAGACGAAGCAGTCATCGCTACGGCGGATGGCGCTACCGAAGCCCTCGCAATCGAAACGTTGCGCGACATGCGTCGCTGGGCAGATCAGGCAGATTCATTTGATTTCCGATTAGCGCCCCCGTAGATCGAGCGATGTACGACTATTCGCCGCTTTCGCGCAACTTTGCGAGAACGGTGAAATCTTCGAGCGTCGTCGTGTCCTGCGTTGATTCTTTGCCGGCAGCAATATCACGGAGAAGTCTGCGCATGATCTTGCCCGAGCGAGTCTTGGGCAGAAGCGTTGTAAAGCGAATCATGTCTGGGCGCGCGATGGCTCCAATTTCTTTGGTGACATGTTCCATCAACTGTCGGCGCAGTGAGTCGTCGGCCTTGCCAGTGAAGGTCGGTGCGAGTGTGACAAATGCAGCAATGCCCGTTCCTTTGATTTCGTGGGGCATGCCGACGACGGCGGCCTCGACGACTGCGATGTGTGAAACGAGAGCGCTTTCAACTTCCATCGTGCCTAAGCGATGACCACTGACATTGATCACATCGTCGATGCGACCCATGATCCAGAAATAACCGCGCTCGTCGCGACGAGCGCCGTCGCCTGCGACATACATTCCTGCAACTTTCGACCAATATGTTTCGATGAACCGTGCTCGATCGCCGTGAATGCCGCGCAACATTCCAGGCCACGGGCGGCGAATGACCAGCAAACCTCCATGATTCGCAGGCAATTCTTCGCCTTGTTCATTCACGATCGCCGCATCGATACCGAATGCGGGCAGCGTGCATGAACCAGGAATCGTCGGTGTGCATCCTGGAAGTGGAGTGATGATGTGTCCTCCAGTTTCAGTTTGCCACATCGTGTCGACAATCGGACAGCGCGATGAACCAATGATTTGGTGATACCAAATCCACGCTTCTGGATTGATCGGCTCTCCCACAGTGCCCAGAAGCAAGAGGCTTGAGAGGTCGTGTTTGCGAGGATGTTCGTCGCCCCATTTCATGAACGCACGAATCGCAGTTGGCGCGGTATAGAAGTGGGTGATCTTGTGGCGAGCGACCATCGACCAAAAGCGATCCTCTTCTGGGAAGTTTGGAGCTCCTTCATACATGACTGTTGGCACGCGGTTGGGAAGCATGCCATAGACGATGTATGAGTGACCTGTGATCCAGCCGATGTCTGCGGTGCAGAAGTAAACGTGATTGCGCCCAGGAACAAGATTGAAGGTCGTCCGTGCTGTATATGCCGTATAGACCATGTATCCGCCCGTGGTATGGCAAATACCCTTTGGTTTTCCAGTCGATCCGCTGGTGTAAAGCAGAAAGAGTAAATCCTCAGAGTCCATTTCTTCACAGGGGCACTCGGTCGATTGTGATGGAACGAGGTCGTGCCACCAAGAGTCTCGGCCCGCTTGCATCGTGATCGGCGAATTGGTCCGACGCAGCACCAAGACATTTTCAACCTCAGGAAGTTTCTCGCATGCATCGTCAACGTTCTTCTTGAGCGGCACGCTTTGACCCCGACGCCATGCGCCGTCGCACGTAATGATGATCTTGCTCTTCGCATCTTGGACACGGTCGACAATTGCGGGAGCTGCAAATCCGCCGAAGATCACAGAGTGGGGGGCGCCAATGCGTGCGCATGCCAGCATGGCAATCGCAAGTTCTGGAACCATTCCCATATAGATCGTGACGACGTCGCCTCGGCGTACTCCCATCGACTTGAGAGCGTTGGCGGTCTGTGAAACTTCGCGGTGCAGATCTTTGTAAGTCAGTCGACGAACTTCAGGATGAGGTGAACAAGGTTCTCCTTCCCAGAGGATTGCAAGTTCGCTTCCCTGTCCCGCTTCCACTTGGCGATCGACGCAATTCGCACAGACATTCGTGGTTCCACCCACGAACCACTTTGCATCAGGGGCATTCCACTCAACCACATTGGTCCATGGTCGATACCAATGAAAATCCTTGGCAATATCCCCCCAGAAACCTGCGGGGTGATCGATTGATCGTCGATACATCTCGTGATAAGTCGTCATGTCTGGAACATGAATCGGGCCGATATGGGAACGAAAGTGTTCGCTTGGCTCGAAGACTCGATTTTCTTGAAGCATGCTCGTAATGGAATCGCTCATCTCTGGAGAGAGTAACCCGTAGCATGGCATCGTGGTTTTCATTGAAGACAATCTTCACGAGTCGACACGATGCTGATCTTGCGAGACGTTCGTCGTGCGTTTGGTTCTCTGCAAGCTGTGGATGGTGTCTCGTTGAAGGTTGATCGCGCGGAGGTCGTCGGGCTTCTGGGTCCCAATGGCGCAGGAAAATCAACGACCGTCGCGATGGCGACAGGGCTTTTGAAACCAGATTCTGGCGAGGTCGAAGTTGTTGGATTTGGCAATCCGATGCGGGCGAGTGTTCGTCGTCAAATCGGTCTTGCTCCGCAGGAATTGGCGCTTTATGAAGGCTTGACCGGCTTCGAAACGCTGGTCTTCTTCTCTCGACTGTATGGCGCCTCGATCCACCGCGATGCGATTCAATGCGGCTTAGACGAAGTGGGGCTCGCATCGCGCGCTCACGATCGCGTCGGCCATTATTCCGGCGGAATGAAGAGACGACTGAATCTCGCAGTGGCACTTATTCACAAACCATCACTGCTCGTTCTCGACGAACCAACGGCTGGAGTCGATCCGCAGTCACGGGCACATGTGCGCGAAATCATCCGTCGACATGCGGCTGCTGGTTGCGCTGTCCTGGTGACGACGCACGATATGGAGGAGGCAGAAAAAATTTGTGATCGCATTGCGGTCATGGATCAAGGAGTGATTCGAGCCCATGGGACGCTTGCGCAACTTGTCGCGGCGCATGGCACTGCGGAGGGCACACATGCACGGAGCTTGGAAGAAGTTCTGCTCAATCTCACTGGACGGAGTTTGCGCGAATGATCCGTCCGATGATCGCCATCGCATTGAAGGATCTGCGTCTGCTTGCACGGGATCGTGGCGCACTCTTCTTTACGATTCTATTTCCCGTCATTATCGCCGTTCTGTTCGGCATGGTCTTTGGTCGAATGTCGACCCCTGGTCCGCTTGATGTTGTCGTGGTCGTGACACAGGACGGGCCGCTTGCGCGTTCGTTTGCTGCCGCGCTTCAAGCCGATTCAGCACTTCATGTTCAAGTTGCGGCGAATAAACAAAGCGGAGCCGAAATCGTCCAGCAGGGGCACGCAGCGGCAGTCATCATCCTTCCAGAGGGATTCGACGATCGCGCCGAAGCGTTGTTGTCGGGAGGTTCAATGCCGCTGGAACTCTTTGGAGATCCATCAAGAGCGGCAGAACTGGGACTGCTCGAGGGCAAGTTGATGGAAATTGGATTTCGTCAATTCATGCTGGCGGTGACGGATTCCGACCGACTCCGTCGCCAGTCCGCACAGATCCGCCGTCAATTGGCGAACGACCCGAATCTCCATGCGCTTGAGCAAACAGCGGTGTTAAAAATTCTCGCTGGTGCTGAAGAACTCGCTGCGGCGCGCAAGAACGAGGGAGAAAAAAAGACGGCGACGAGTGTTGGCGGGGGGATGTCAGATTTCCGTCCAGTTCGGATTCGGACGGAATTACTTGCGCATAATCAAGATGATCCGCCTTCGACATATGCAGTGACTTTTCCGCAGGGCGTTGTGTGGGGGCTGGCGGGATGCGTGATGGCGTTCGTCACGACACTCGCGAGTGAGCGAGCGCAGGGAACGCTCACAAGACTTCGCGCTGCGCCGCTCTCGATGCATCTCATTCTTGCAAGCAAGGGAATGGCCTGCGTCGCATCGTCGATGATTATGCAGGCGCTGCTCTTGGTGCTTGCGTGGGCCGCCTTCGATGTGCACCCCGTGAATCTTGCGATGCTGATTTTGGCGATGACTGTGAACGCAATTTCTTTTACCGCACTCGCCATGATGATCGCGGCTCTCTTTCGTTCTGGTGCCGGCACAGATGGTGCCGGGCGCGCGCTCATTCTCGTGCTGGCGATCGTTGGTGGCGGTTCGATCCCGCTTGTGTTTATGCCTCCCGTACTGCGGTCAATCAGCGTCGTGAGCCCATTTCGCTGGGCGATCGCCGCAATCGAAGGCCCACTTTGGCGGGGCGGATCGATTGCAGATCAGTTCGCAGCGATTGGTTCCGTGGCGATCGTTGGGATTGTGTGCGCAGTCATTTCGCTGGGGGGAATGGCGAAATGGCGCCGAGGCTCGTGACGACTTGTCGTGATGCGCCCGTCAACTGCGATTTGCAAACGCAGTTGCTGCGGCAAACGCATCGGCAATTTTCGATGGATCTTTTCCGCCCGCTTGTGCCGTATCTGGCTTTCCTCCGCCAGAACCACCGCATGCCTGCGCAGTGACCTTCACCCAGTCGCCTGCTTTGATCCCTCGAGCGATCGCTGATTTTGGACTCGTCGCTGCGATTGCAACTTTCGCATTCACTTCATCGGGGCTTAAGAACAAGATTGGCGTATCGCTCAATCGAGCGCGTGCTGAGTCGATCGCAGCCAGAAGCGCTGCGGGATCTGCACCATGAACGATTGCAATGAGTGGCTTGGTGGCATCTCCAAGTGCATGCTGATCCACGATGCCTCGCACCTGCGCAACTGCACCTTCGCGCGTGGCGCCCTCTTGTTGTCGCCGTGTATCTTTTGCGCGTTCACGAAGCGCATCGATCCGAGGCAGTACCCGTGCTCGCGCAACGATGCCGATCGCAAGGGTGGATTCCAATCGTGCAATCTCGGCGACTTCGGCGAGCATCGCATCGCCATCGAGCGTGGCTGCGGCGTCGATGCGCTTTTCCAGTTCTGCCGCAGATTCTTTCGCAGCTTTCGCTGCGGGTCCAGTTAATCCGAAGCAGCGACGGACGCCAGCGGATGATGCACCTTCTCCGAGCAACACGAACGATCCAGCTCCCGACGCAGAGTGCAAATGCGTTCCGCCGCAAAATTCAGTTGAAAGTCCGCTCCACCGTGGATCACTTGGTGTAGCAAGTAACGCTTCAATCGTTGCGCCGATACAGACGACGCGAACTGGATCGGGGTACCGCTCGCCGAATACTGCACGGACGCCGTTGATCGCACGAGCTTTCGCAAGGTCGACCGTTGCGATATGGACTGGGAGATTGCTAGCGATCGCTTGATTCACAATGGATTCGACTCGTGCTGCATCTGTCGCAGTGAGGGCAGCGGACCCTGCATAATCGAATCGCAGTCGATCAGTTGCAACGAGCGATCCGCGTTGTTGAACTTCGTCTCCAACGACTTCGCGCAGTGCGTGATTGAGAAGATGCGTCACTGTGTGATTTGCGCGAATTGCTTCTCGCCGATCATGGCGCAGTGCAATCTCTGCCGCATCCCCGGCTCGAATGATGCCAGAGTGGACGAATCCGATATGAAGAATGTAATCACCAAATCTCTGAACATCGCGGACTTCGAAGACGCCGTGTGACCCGACCGCATGTCCATCGCCGATGGCGCCACTCCCATCAAGGTGCCCAGCGCGGATGTCGCCGTGATCCGCTTCTTGCCCGCCAGATTCGGCGTAGAAGCATGTGCGGTCAAGCACGATTCCAATTGGTTTTCCAGCGGAAATCCCAGCGGAAACAGACGGGTGGAAATCTTTGCCATCCCAAATCGCGGCAATGTGCGATCGCATTGGGCGACCTGCATCGCGCAGAGTGTCGTCCGTGGCGCGCACGTGGAGCGCGGCCAATTTCGCAAGCGCATCAGGAGTTAACTCCATTTGTGGAATATCGCTTGCAACGGCACGACTCGTTTCTCGCGCGCGCTCCATGAGTATTTGATATCCCGCAATGTCGACGGCAAATCCACGCTCGGCAGCCATGACTTGCGTGAGATCGATTGGGAATCCCCAAGTGTCATGCAGGCGGAAAGCATCTTCAGCGGCGATACTCGGCGGCGTTGCATTCGCACCGCGTGCGGCAGATTCATCGAAGAGAGCGATACCTCGTCCGAGCGTTCGGCCGAAGAGTTCTTCTTCAGCACGGATGATCTCGGCAGCTTTCGTCGCTCCTGCGGTGATTTCTGGGAATGCCGTACCAAGCGTTGCGACGACGGAGGGAACGAGTTCGAAGACGAAGGGTCGGTCCATTCCAAGAGTTTGTCGTCCATGTCGCGCTGCGCGCCGAAGGATGCGGCGCAAAACATAATTTCGTCCATCGCTTCCGGGTCCGGCTCCATCGCATGCCGCTGCGGTCAGGCAGCGAACATGATCTGCAATCACTCGATATGCGATATCGATGTGGTCATGCAATACGCCGCCATACGGCCGTGCTCCTGTAACTTCGTGGATTGCGGAGAAAATTGGCGACCACAGGTCCGTGTCATAATTTGAGCGCTTCCCTTGAATCACGCTCACAAGTCTTTCAAGCCCCATCCCAGTATCGACATGTCGTGCAGGCAGTTGTTTCAGCGTGCCGTCAGTCTCTCGATTGAATTGAATGAAGACGTGATTCCATATTTCTAAAACGTCGGGATCGCCCGAATTGACCAATGCAGCTGCGTCGCGACCGCCGATGCGATCAAAATGAATTTCGGAGCAGGGTCCGCAGGGACCGCTTTCGCCCATCTCCCAAAAGTTGTCTTTCATCGAGCCAGGCAAGACACGATTCGCAGGAAGGAAACGACGCCAAATTTGGCGTGCTTCTTCGTCTGGCTCAAGGCCAGCCTTCGCGTCGCCGCCGAAGTATGTCGCGTAGATGCGATCGGGGTTCAATCCGAAAGTGCCGGTGAGCAACTCCCATCCCCACGCAATGGATTCTTCTTTGAAATAATCTCCAAAGGACCAATTCCCGAGCATCTCGAAAAAAGTGTGGTGATAGACGTCGTTGCCGACATCCTCGAGATCATTGTGTTTTCCACCTGCGCGAATGCACTTTTGCGAATTCACCGCACGGGTGTATGGACGAGATCCGCGACCGAGAAAGACGTCCTTGAATTGGTTCATCCCCGCATTCGTGAAAAGCAATGTCGGATCGTCGTAGGGCACAACGGGGCTTCCTGGCACGAAAGTATGCCCCGCCTTAACGCGGAAGAAGTCGATGTAGGCAGTTCGAATGTCAGTAGCGCGCATTGGATTTGAAGTCTACGCAATGACGCCTCGAATTTGGTTCGACCGTAGCATCGGATTCCATGATGCGTCGACCATTCGTTGGCGGAAATTGGAAGATGAATACGGACCTCGAATCGGGGACGGTTCTCGCACAAACATTGGCGGCGCAGTGGAAACAAAACGCGGATGTTTGTGATGTTGTCCTCTTTCCTCCATTTCCATATTTACAGTCGGTTGCTCGTGCAATTGACGGAAGTTCCCTTGCACTTGGTGCACAGGACGTTTCAAGCGAAGTGAACGGCGCACTGACTGGCGAGGTCAGCGCCGAAATGCTCATAGATATCGGCGTCACATGGGTTCTCGTCGGTCATTCCGAACGGCGTCATCGCCTCGGGGAGCCCGATTCCTTGGTTGCGGAGAAATTTGCAATGGCAATCGCAAGTGGATTGTCGGTCGTTCTCTGTGTGGGCGAAACCTTGCTCCAACGATCAGCTGGGAACGCTCATGAAATCGTCGTCAGCCAGTTATCAAGCGCATTTGAACGAATTCCCTCCGACGCACTCGAACGAGTGGTGATTGCTTATGAGCCAGTCTGGGCGATTGGAACTGGGGTTGCCGCAACGGCCGAGGATGCGCAGGGGGCTCATGGCGTGATACGAGAGTTTATTGGTTCACGCTATGATTCGGAACTCGCCTCTGGGATCCGCATTGTGTACGGTGGATCGCTGGTGCCGGGCAATGCGAAGACGATCTTCGCTGCGCCTGGGGTTGACGGTGGTTTGCTTGGCGGCGCTTCTTTGAAGGCGGCTGACTTTCTCTCCATCTGTTCTTCGGCAATGATCGGAATTGCGACCGGCTCGGCCGGTTAGTGGAATAATCCAATGACCATGTGGTTTTCGATTCTTACCGTCCTCTTCATTCTGTCGAGCGTCATATTGGTTCTTGTGATTCTTGTGCAGCGTCCGCAGGGTGGCGGACTCGCCCAAGCTTTCGGAGGAGCATCGGGCGGAGGAACAGACACCGCTTTCGGTGGCCGCACCGGAGATGTGTTGACATATCTGACAATGGGAGCGTTTGCGCTCTATCTCTTAGTCGCAATCAGCCTCAATGTGATTGGGAATTCGGTCAAGAGCCAAGCAGCCATGACTGAAGAACAGATGATCGAACCAGGACTCTTGCCGACAGATCCCAAGAGTGCGCCTGCTACGCCGCCGGCGGGAACGACTGCAACGACTCCAGCAGCTGATGCGCCACTTGTTGCTCCAACTGCGCCAGCACCTGACGCAGTTCCAGCCGCGGATAAGCCATTGGTTGCGCCGACTGCTCCAGCTCCAGCGCCAGAACCTGCAACAGCTGCGCCTGCAACCGGAAAGCCTTGATACTCCGATGATCCGATCGATGACCGGCTTCGGCATCGCGCAGGCAGAGCTCGAAGGAGCTCTTGTTGCCGTCGAAGTTCGCTCGGTCAACAATCGGCATTTCAAATGCACGCTGCGAATTCCAGATGATTTCACTGTGCTCGAAGCTGATATCGAAGCACAGGTATCTCGCCGCTTGATTCGAGGCAGCGTCATTGTGACCGTTCGCATTTCAAATGCTGCCGCACGAATTGCAACGCGAATCAATGGCGTTCGATTGAATGAATATCTCGCGCAACTCGTCGAAGCCTTGGGAACAGAGGAAGCTTCACGCGTCGATCGCGGACAATTGTTACTCCTGCCAGGGGTCGTCGTCGAGGATGGTGGCGCTGTTTTTCTCGAACAACTTCGCCCCGCCGTCCTTCGTTTGCTCGACGAAGCATGTGACAAATTGATGGCGATGCGTCAAAGTGAAGGCGCGGCACTGCGCGAACACTTGGTCGAATATGGAAAGGTCATTCGCACGCGCGTTGATGCGATTCGGTTGCGTGTTCCCGAAGTCATTGCGGCGTACCAAGCACGTTTGCGACAGCGAATTGATGGAATGTTGGCGGAGATCGGCAAGACGGTTGAGCCTGCAGACTTACTTCGTGAAGTGGCAATCTTCAGCGAACGTTCGGATATCGCAGAGGAGTTGGTGCGCTTGACTGGGCATCTGGATCAATACGAATCGTTACTGGATCCAAGATTCGCGGAGCCGATTGGCCGAACAATGGACTTTGTTGCGCAAGAATTACTGCGCGAGGCAAACACGATCGCGAGTAAGTCTGCGGACATCGGAATCAGTCGGCAAGTTGTGGAAATCAAGACTGCGATCGACCGCATCAAGGAGCAGTCGCAGAATGCCGAATAGGGGGACGGATCGAGCCCGTGCCTTACTCGCACCTGATGAGATCCGAATCGTTTCCGAGTTGTTTCAAGCGCCGGCTGTCATTCGAGCACACGCATACAACCGAGGTTCGGTTCGATTTCCCAAGGCCATCATCGAGACCGCCGATCGAGCTCGTTTTCTTTTGAAGCGTCGTATCGAGACGCCATCCAACATCGCACGCGTCAACTTGAGCCATGAGGTTCAAGTAGAACTTGCTCGCACTGGTTTTCCAGTATCCACGTTCAAGAGGACAAATGATGATGCGACATGGGTCGTTCATGATGGCTGTATCTATGAAATGTTCACATTTATCGATGGCGATCGCTTTGGACGATTAGAGCCGGAGGTGCATGAGAGCGGCATCTTGCTGTCGCGCATGCATTGGACGCTCAAAGACTGGGAGCCATCGACGCCGACTCCGTCTCATGCGGGATATCACAACAGTCAGCCCGTTGGGTCCTCGTGGTCACGTCTTGAGACCAAGATCCTTGAAGTCGATCCAGCGGCGTCAACATTACTGCTCGAGAAGTTGGTTGCGAACGTTCGTGATCAATACGAAATGGCTGCAGTCACTGCAGAAAACACTCTCGTTGATTCATCGGCCTGCGGAAGTCGATCGATACTGCATGGTGACTTGCATCCTGGAAACATGCTCTTTGGAGCTCGAAGACCGATCGCACTTCTCGACTTCGATTCAGCTCGCATTGGCCGAACCCTCTTCGACATTGCCAATGGCGCTCTGCAGTTTTCCATGCCAAGTATGGGCAAGAAACCAGTTGTGGACTGGGACGCATCCTTAAACATTGAACTGTTCAAGAGTTTCTTGAGCGGCTATGCATGGATGCAACATATGCCGCTAGATGAATCAGAATGCGGTGCACTCCCCGCACTTATGATTGAGGCAACCGTTGCCGAAACTATTCCACGAATAGCCCTCGGCGGCACATGGGAGGGTCGGTCTGGAATCGAAATCTTGGAGTTTGTTTGGAAGAGGGCGCAGTGGATTTGGTCGCAGCGATCGACCCTGACTACCCTATGCCAATCATGCATGCGTCCGTGAATATGAATTCAATCAGATGGTGTGGGCGATGTGCCGCCACGACTCTTTCAATCGCAATTGCTGCCTCTGCGATTGCGCAGGAGCAGAAGGTTCCACCCGCACGTCCAGCGGGAATCGGAAACATCGCAGATCCTCCAGCTCCAGTTCAGGTCAAGATCGATGGGGCACTTGGTCAGCCACAAATGTGGCGCGCCGATCTGATGCAGGTCCCGCTTCAGCCAGCGCCAGAAGTCGTTCGCTTGTGGTCTGCAGAAGTGATTGCGAGCGTGCGCATTTCAGCCAAAGTACTGACGGCTGTTGCTGACATGGATTCACGAGAATTCGCACAGCGCCAAGCGGCGAGCGCACGTTTAACCGATCCAAGTGTGACGTCAGAGGAAATTTTCGCAGTCTTGGTCCGTGGAAATCTCAGCGAAGAACAACGCGAACGACTTCTGACAGTTGCCCGCGAGAAAGTGCTCGCGCTCCCGCGCGGTGCGCTGGGAATTCGAATGCAAGTAAGCGGCGATCCTCGTCATCCAGGCGTGGAAATTCAAGCACTGCTCCCTGGGATGCCTGCATCGAAAGTTCTCAAGAGTGGCGATCGAATCGAAGTGATCGATGGCAAGCCCATCACAACATCGAACGATCTTGTTGAGATCATCCAGTCGAAACTGCCTGGCGAGTCCGTCAAATTATCCGTGGCGCGACAGCAACGGGATGAACGTGGAAAACCAAAGATGGATGCGCAGGGCGGGTTCATCGAAGATAAAGTCGAGGTCGATGTCGATCTGACTTCAGCAGCGGATCTCGATCGATTCGAGGGGCAATTCCCGACGCAGACGCGCAGTATGGTTCTTGAGCGTCGTCTGTTGGCTCTGCGGGAAGCGGAAGAGAAATTTGCGCCAGCGACGGCGAAAGTCATGTCGACTTCAACTCCAGCAGCCGCGCTCGGCATCAAGGAATCTCATGTGGACAAAGCAAAGGATGCGTCACCCATCGCTCCGTGAGCCTGCCCCGAAGGATTTTGTTTCGCTGCTTTGGTTGATCGACCGCTTGCTTGATACAAACTTTTGCTTGACACGAACTATTGCGGTTCAGGATGTGGCAGAAGTCGGTTGATTGAAGTGAGCTTCTTGGACTGGTACGACGACTTCGAGAACTCGTTGGAAGACTTGCGCAGGCGATCCCATGGCATCAATGTCCGCAACAATCGACTTTGGATAAAAATCGAGAACTGGAAGCGTCTCTTGGTGATACACGTCGAATCGATGTCGAATGACTTTGTCATCGGCGTCATCCATTCGGTTTTCCTTTAACGCCCGGCGGCGCATTCGCTGCATCATCGCGTTCTCATCGTTGCATCGAAGGTGGATCACCTTAAACACATCAAGCGAAGCCTGCAGTGCTCGAGCCTGTCCGACATTGCGAGGTATCCCATCGAGAACGAGCAGATCTTGTTTTGGCTTATAGAGGCTGAGCACGGTTTGCGCATGCATGTTCTCTCGCCACATTTGGATGGTGAGTTCGTCTGGAACGAGTTCGCCACGCGAAGAATAATTAAGAAACTGTTTCCCCAGATCACTCGTCATATCCAGCGATCGAAAAACATCGCCGCAAGCCAAGTGGAAGAATCCGGGGATCTTTCCGAGGATCTTTCCTTGAGTTCCTTTGCCGGCACCAGGTGCGCCAAACAGCAGGATTGATTTGTAACGATCGGGCATTGTCGGATGCTAGCAACGGCCGATTCAACTGGTCAATGCAGTCTGTTTCGTTGGGGAATGCGCAACTTGACTCTTGAGGTGAACTGATTCGATCCGCAGAAGTCAAACGCCTGAGGTGGCAGGTGTGAAAAGGTCTCGGGCCGAGATGATTTCAGCGGCGCGTCCAAGTTTCAATCCGCAGGGGGCGGCAGCGGTGGAAAGTCCTCTCGGTGCTCAAACAGTCCTCGGCGACCGACACGATCTGTTCATTCGCCGCTCGATTACAAGTTCAGTCGGCCACCTGCGGAACTCGCACGAGAGAGCTTTCCACGGCTGACAAGATTTGAGTATTGCGTGTCAGTCTTCGATCGCCCGTAGCCTGTGTCTATGAATGGTTGGATGAAAACTTGGATACTTCCTGCGCCTGTTCCTTCTGGAACGCTCATGCAGCGCATTGCGGCGGCGCGCGGCATTTCAGCCAGTTCGTTGCCAAAGTTTATCGCTCCAACCTTCGGTGACCTTGCACCTCCAAAAGAGTTGCATGGAGCAGTTGAAGTCGGGGAACGCCTCGCGGCCGCTATCCGTGCTGGTCGCAAGGTCGCGATCTTCGGCGACTATGACGCCGATGGAATGTGTGCATCTGCGATCCTGCTGCATCTGATGCGCGCAGTGCGGCCGAACGATCCGCCAATCGTCTATATCCCAGAACGTGCAACCGAAGGGTATGGATTATCCATTCCAGCGATTCAGCATCTCGCATCGGTGGGTGTTGAGACGATCGTCTCCGTCGATTGTGGCGTGACGGCGATCGAGGAAGCTCGAGAGGCGCGTCGATTGGGATTGGAGTTACTCATCACGGATCATCACACGATGCTTCCAAACGGAGTCTTGCCAGATGTCGATGCGCTTGCGCATCCTGGACTCGGTGGTGGAACGAGCGAACTTTGCGGTGCGGCGGTTGCATGGAAAGTCGGATGGGCGTTCGCATGCGCTTGGTGCGGGAGCGACCGAGTTCCCGCAGTACTGCGAGAATTATTGGTTGAAACGCTGGCACTTGCCGCATTTGGCACGATCGCTGACGTTGTTCCACTGCGTGGAGAAAATCGGTTGATCGCTCGTCTCGGCGCTGCACGAATTGCGAACAGTGGACTTCCGGGTTTGCTCGCATTAGCGCGAGAGGCCGGCATTGGGGCAAATGACCATGTCGACAGCGAACGGATTTCATTTGGTGTCGCACCCATCGTCAATGCATGTGGTCGACTCGGGCACCCACTCGAAGCGGTGGAACTGCTTGGTCTGCCGTCAAATCTGCAAGACGTAGGTGCACGAGATTCTCTTATGCGGTCTGCGAAGCAGATGGCATCCAACTTTCGACAACTCAACGATCGACGCAAACTCGTTGAGCGCCGCATCGTCGATGCGGCATCGGCACGAATCGACGAAGGGCTCGGACTCGCCCGAGGAGCGTGTGTGCTCGCTGCGTCAGATTGGCCGCGCGGCGTTGTCGGAATCGCTTGCTCGCGGTTGGCGGAAACTTTTGCGGTGCCAGTTGTGTTGATGGAGAGCGAGGGAGAATTTGCCCACGGATCTGCTCGAAGCGTGGAGGGATATTCAGTTCTTGGCGGGCTTCATTCGTGCGCGAACTTACTGCAACGATTCGGCGGACACGCAGCAGCAGCGGGAGTGGCCGTTCGATTGGACCGATTGGATGCATTTCGCGAAGCGCTCTCTGCTCATGCTGCAGAGAATCGAAAGAATGACGAGCCACCGTCGATTCGCCCAGATGTTGAAATGTTCGCCGCAGATCTCTCGACGGCATCATTTGAGTCGATCGATGGACTTGGGCCATTCGGTCGAACATTCTCTGCGCCAACTGTCTTTATCCGTGGCGCAACTGTTGCAGGTGAAGCGCGAGTGTTCGGCGCCGAGTCAGACCATCTCAGCTTCTTCGCCCGTCTTGATGGATCCGATGCGAGAGAAGTCAGATGTACTTGGTGGCGTCAGGCAGCACAATTCAAGAAGGTGAAGCGCGGTCAGCGGCTCAACCTCATCGCAATCCCGCAGGTCGATCGGTGGGGAGGCGCGCCGCGACCAGCGTTCACGCTTCTCGATGCAACCGAGTGCATCACCGACTGATGAATATCGCATACATGCGGTGATGCCGACAATTTTCGAAGAGACTCATTTGCCTCGACGGCGTACTGCGAGGCAGAACTGGTGGGAGAGATCGTTCCGCACTGTCCACTAGAGATACGTTTTGCGGTGAACTCGTAACCTACGCTTCACAGGAATTTTTTTACTATGAAACACGTCGCCACACCGATTCAGCCGGACATGTATTCGCAACCAATCGAAACCCGCATTCGCTGGCTATTCGACCACGCAAAGCGACACGCCGAGATTTTTGCCAGTACGGGAACCTGGCTAGCGCGCAAGCGTTATCTTGCGCAACATCCGACGGCTATCGCTGTGATGAAGTGCATGGATGGACGCATCAATATTCCAGTGGCGACCGAAACCCCAATGGGAATCATTCAGCCCTTTCGCAATCTTGGCGGACAATTCGATTTGGGATGGCCTCACCTTGGCGAAGTGCTCTCCGATTATGTGATGTCTGTTGTGCGCGATGGTCGGCGTGTCCTGATCATCGTCACTTATCATTTCTCTAAGGGCGATCCGCATCGGGGCTGCGCTGGATTTCAATACGACACATCGGCAGCCCGCAAACATACTTTCGACATTCGCGTTCAAATTGAAAAAGTGTTCGGCGTCGATCACCAAACTGTGTATCCAATGGTTTGTGGGTTTGAAACTGATGAAGACGCACTCATCCTGCATGGACAAAACGGGGAGACGCTGGATGTTTCCACGCTGACAGAAACTGATATTTTGCCTGAGCGTCTCCGTACATACTTCCCAGACATGCCAGAACAAATGCAGGCGGATTTGGTGCCATTGATTCAAGGCAACATGCGGCATGTGGCGGAAGTGCGTCGGAACGCCCGTGAGTTGAACATCGAGCACCGTGAATGGGCTATTTGCGTCGGACGTGGATTCGACTGGTTACACATGCACAATCAGGCGCTCATCATTGGACCTTACAGTCCTGATCTGGCCGACCCGATTCGCAAGGCGGCAGCAATCATTCAGTCCAACATGTCGGAAGGTCGCATCCCCGACGATGGATTCCTATTGCTCGCATCGGTTCCGTATGCGGAAATTGGGGTTGACTGCGCGCGGGCAGAATTGAAAGCGAGATTTTTGTCAGCATTTGCTGCTAATGTCATCAGAGCCGAATTCCCAAAATTGGCCCAGAAAATGCGCCAACACACGGCCATCCTTCAATGGAGCAATCGGCATCTTGAAGAATTGGCCCCATAGTTTCTAGTTGCGCGCTTTCAGAGGGGCGCAGCATTGAGCGTTCGGTGGAAAAGCCTGATGCCGAATCAATTATGAATGATCCAATGCGCATCTGAAACAACACAGACGCCACCAAATGTTTCGATGACAGGTCGTACAGCATCCGTAAGTTTTTTGACCAATTCAAGTTCGCAATAGATCAAGATATATACGTTTTTAAAACCACTTCCGAGTCCGTGGCCGTCCTTTTCGCCTTTCAATCCTTTGCCCGCAACATCTTTAAAGATGGTGTAGCCAGGGATACCTGTGTCGTCGAGCAATTTAATCAGTCTGCTTTGGTAAATGGCATCGGTAATAATTTCAATTCGTTTGATGTTGTTTTGCATGGGCTTTGTTCAGGCGTGAATGCATTGAACCAAATAGTAATACAACGGAAGACCAACAACGATGTTGAATGGGAACGTGATTGCAAGTGCGACCGGAACGTAAATGCCAGGGTTTGCATCTGGAATCGCAACGCGCATTGCCGCTGGAACCGCAACGTATGAAGCGCTTGCAAACAACACCGTAAACATAAACGCGTTTCCTGGACTGAGTCCCAGAAAGTAGGCCAGTCCGATGGCAATTACCGCATTGAGTAGTGGGATGAATATTCCAAATCCAATGAGAAACCATCCTGCGCTTTTCAATGCGCCCAATCGTTTCCCTGCGATCACTCCCATATCCAAGAGGAAGAACGAGAGCATTCCCTTAAAAATGCCGCCCGTAAATGGCTCCATAATTTTCATGCCATGTTCGTTTGAAGCGAGTCCAACCATCAAGCTGCCAAGCAGGACCACGATCGAACCATTCAAGCATGCTTCGCGAAGGAGTTCTGTAAAGTTCAGGTGAAATCCGTGATCTGCTTTTTTGTTGTACTTGCGATACAGGATCACCCCGATAATGATTGATGGCGACTCCATTAAGGCCATCGCCGCAATCATCACTCCTCCATACGGAATGCCGGCTCCATCCAAAATGTTTCCAGCTGTGATAAATGTCACCGCACTTACTGATCCAAATGCAGCAGCCAACGCAGCGGCGTTTGGCACGTCGAGTTTGAACCGCAATATGCGATAGCAATAAATTGGAATAATTCCTGCCATGAGCGAGCAGATAATTAAAATGAGCGCAACTTCTCTGTTTATTCCGCTGGCATGAAGTTCGACGCCGCCTTTGAACCCGATCGCCATCAAGAGATACATGGAAATGAATTTTGAAATCTGATCTGGAATCTCCAGATCTGACTTCAACAGGATTGCGATCATTCCGATAAAAAAGAAAGGGACTGGCGGAGCGAAAAAGTTGTGCAAAATCTGCGTCAAGTCCATACTGGCAATCTTATAGAGTATTTATAGTGAAGTTTGAACGGTCGTCGTCTTTTATCGCTCTAATCGTTTGGCGCTGCAGACGAGCTGCACTTCACTTCCCGTCGAGGCGTTCGTTGTTCAATCCGTGGGTCTTACAAGACAATATTTTCGCCAACGGCAATGTTTTTAGGCAGATTCGGTGACTGAGCGAGTTCCACCGCATCAAGCGCAGTCAATGGCGAAAGTTCGATTGTCGCCGCACATTCACCATCTTCATCATCGCGCGGAATGTCGATTCCACACGACTCGAGCCAACGCGCCGCACGTTCGGATTGAGCACGCCGACTGGTGGCAGCAGAATCTTCTCCATCGGCATTTTTGATGGGCGCAAATTCTTCATCCCGCCGTGTTTCATAGACCATCGGCTGACGTGCGATCGGCACGGCGTCAAAGATAAATGCTTCCATCTTGATCGCATTTGGAGCTGCGGGTTCAACGAGCAATCCAGTGTTCAGGTCGACGCTCGCTACTTTTTTGAGCGCACGGTGCAGGGGAAGTCCGTGGATGTCGTCGGCGAGGTTCTCCAAAAAAGCCCGCGAAAATGCATGAATTGCAATGGAACCTGCCGAGTGCATCAAAGCGCCGTCGGGATGAGTGGCCTCGGCAAGGTGCGTGGGCAAGTCGCTGTATTCCAATACAACCGTCTTGGAATTCTGGCGGCAAAACACTCCGACCTTCTCACTTGGATCTCGCTTGGCGACCACCTTGCTAGAGACTTCTCCTGAACTCTCTGGATGTGCGGCATGCAGGCCGAGGAAGAGGGGATCGACGGCTTTCACCAAGGGATTGTCGACTTGAAAGTACGACAGCGTGTCGACGCCACTCTTGCGCATTTCCTCTAAAGAGCCACTGGTCGCGAGCGCACGGATCGCTCCGCCATGCCCATCGGGATTGAGGGCAATTGAATCTCGGGAAGCAAGCAGGATTTTTCCATCGAGCGAAAGTGACGGCAGCGTCCCTTGCATGAAACATCGGACGCTGTGCTCACCAAGCTGGAACCAATCGTGTTCACGAAAGAAATCCTGCGTCGCCCGGTGGTTGAGAGGGCTTGTCATCAGATACCAAGGAATATTTCCTCGCCATCGACGACGTGCGGCGAGAATGGATTCTGCAAACACCTGAAAAAGAGGCTTCTGCAGCAGCGGCGTTGCAGGAAATGTTCCCTTGGGGCCGTTCCATCCGAGTCGGGTTCCCTGACCGCCAGCGACTGTGAAGCATGCAACGCGGCCGCTGTGGATCATCTGCTCACCAATGGCGCGATACTTCGCGGTATCTAAAAGTTGATCGCGAACAACGGACACAGGCTGGATGTCATCAGCGGTAACGTTCGGTTTCGCATGCGCAGTCGACCAATGCGCAATCTCTCGCTTCAGGATTTCGAGCGGGAGCGCCTCGCACTGTTCAAGCAGGTTCTCGCGCTGAGATTCATCGAGCGAATCCCAAAATGTAAGGACATGCGATTGCCCGAACGATTCGAGACGCTCTTTCGTTGCTTTGTATCGCTCTTGAATGGAAGCCGTCGTTGCGTGGTTCATCGGTTCGTCAGCCAACTGGGATGTGTTCGGGTCAGTCGGATTCGGGACGTGCAGGGTCGGACCATCCTTCAGGACGGTGTCGCACGATCTTGCCGCTTAATAGATAAATCGTCTGCTCGCAGATATTGGTCGAATGGTCGGCAATTCGCTCCATATTTCTAGTCGCTCCAGTCAATCGAAAGGCAAACCGAACGCTGCTCGCGCCGAGTGCCACTTGCTCCTGTGCCTGGAGGATTAACTCATTGCGGAAGCGGTCGACCGTATCGTCGAAAAGGAGAACTTGTCGCGCGAGTTCGGCATTGGATGTGGCGAGTGCGCGATTGGAGTCTCGAAGCATCCCAAGAACGCTATTCGCCATTACACGAAATGTGGGCGGCATCGGATCTGACAAATGCTGATGCCCAACGACTTGCTCAGCGATGTTGACTCCGCAGTCGGCGATGCGTTCGAGTTCATTGTTGACCTTGACCAACGTCAATACTTGCCGGATCGCATGCTCGTCTGTTTGCCCCATTGCGAGCAGGGGGATCGACGCACGTTCGATCGCAACATCGACGCTATCTATTTCATCGTCGAGAGCGACGACGGCGCGAGCCTTGGCATCATCATGATCAAAGTACGCCTCGATCGCAAGGGTGACCATCGCAAGGACTCGGTCTCCCTGTTCATTCAGGATCGTTTGCAACTCACGAAGCTTCGACGAAAAGGTCGGCATCCATCTAGCATAACCCGATGCCAAAATTGAGCGTGAACATCGACCACGTCGCAACCATTCGGCAAGCGAGAAGGACATGGGAACCCGACCCGATTCTTGCGGCTCGAGAGGTGGAATTGGGCGGTGCCGATGGAATCACTGTGCATCTACGGGAAGATCGTCGACATATTCAAGATTCAGATGTCGAGCAATTGCGCAAGGTGGTTACGGTTCCGCTTAACTTTGAGATGGCGGCAACGGAGGAAATGGTTGCCTTCGCACTGCGGATTCGTCCGCAGACAGCGATGCTCGTTCCTGAGGGGCGCCGAGAAATTACGACCGAAGGCGGACTTGATGTTGCAATGCTCGGAGATTCGCTGCGCAGAATCGTCGGGCAACTTTCACAGGCGGGCATTGCCTCGAGCGTTTTTATCGATGCCGATCCACGCCAAGTTGAAGCGGCGGCGAATATTGGCGTTGCGATTTGCGAAGTGCACACTGGACCCTATTCCCATCTTTTTCACGAAGAAGGATCGCAGAGTGCCCGAACGCGTGCGGAACTCGACCGAGTGGCACAAGTTGGGTTGATCATTCAATCGGCTGGGATGCGATTCAATGCGGGGCATGCTCTGAATTATGAAAATGTTGCCGCGCTCGCAGCGATTCCCGGGCTCTGGGAATTGCATGTCGGCCATTCAATCGTCAGTCGCGCAGTCTTCGTCGGTATCCGCACTGCGGTGGCCGAAATGCGAGCGCTTTGCACGGGTTCATCTCTCAGCGCAGTTTCACAGTAAGCGCGGAGCACTTTCGACAACACGAAAATCAAACGGATCGCTGGTGCAGTCGATCTCAACCATAAAAAAACCACCGCGATGTTTTTGAGCGTTGGGCCACATGACTCGGCGATCTGTTTCGGGCAATCCAAGGCCGTCTCCGAGTCCGGCGACTTCATTGATGGGAACCCACTGCAATCGACCTTCGTCAAATTCCATGCGTGTCACGTCGGCAGCATTGATCGTCTTGGTCGATTCAAATAGAAAGATCAACCAGTGTTGCTCTTGTTGATACGCACGCTCGGAGACGATGCCGAACAAGCGAATGTCTTGTGGCTCCAAGGTCAGGCCCGCTTCTTCCCAAGTCTCCCGTCGTGCGCACTCGTGAGGTGATTCGCCCTTGTGGAATTCGACCTTGCCCCCGATGGGCGAGTACATTCCAGGATTTGGTTTTTTGCGCCGATGCAGCATTAGCAAGCGATCCTGTTCGTCGTAGAGATAGACCAAGACGGCGATTTTGTACGGCAGATTTGGCGCATTTTCCAGCCAATTCAGCGGTTGTCCTGCGGATTCCGCAGGGGCTGTCACAGCATGGCTCCAGCAGCGCGAGTGTGGTTTGGGCGCATGACGGTGCTCTCGCTCTCGAGCCGATCAGCAATTTTCGCCTCTCGAACAAGTGTCTCAACGGTCGCTCGAACAGCATCGCTCGCTCGCACCAATGGAAGACGCACGACTCCCGTGTCACGCCCGAGAAGTTCCATCGCGCACTTCAGAGGAACTGGGTTGACATCAAGTGATAGCAAGCCACGAGAGAGTCCAAAAAGCATCTCGTGAGAATGTCGCACGGCAGCGAGGTCATTGTTCGCAATGTTGCGGCAGAGTTGTGCGACGCGATCAGGAACAAGATTTGAGACGACGCTGACTACGCCGACAGCGCCCACCGCTGCGAAGCTCGCGGTGAGAGAATCGTCGCCCGACAGAATGACGATTGAGCAACGCTGACGAATCTCGCTGGCAGAATCCATCGACCCCGTCGCCTCTTTCAACGCAACAATATTTGGATGCTTTGCCAGTCGTTCAATTGTTTCTGGAGTGATCGCAACTGCGGATCGGCCTGGAATGTTGTAAAGCACAATCGGGAGTTCTGCGCTATCCGCAATTGCCATAAAATGCTGATAAATGCCTTCTTGAGAAGGCTTGTTGTAATAGGGAGTCACTTGAAGCGATGCATGCGCACCAAGTGATGCGGCAAGTCTGTGCAGATGAATCGCATGCGCAGTTGAATTGCTTCCAGCACCTGCGATCACTTGCAGTTCCAGTGGCGTCCCGACTCTGACAGCGCATTCGATCACCGCTACATGTTCGTGTTCTTCGAGTGTCGGCGCTTCGCCAGTGGTGCCGCATGGAACGATGCCGCGGACTCCACCCTTTGCTTGGAAGTGGATGTGTTCGGTGAGGCGTGCGAGGTCGACTTCGACGCCGTCGCGTGTGAATGGCGTGATGAGTGCGGTGTAGGCGCCAGCGAATGTCAGCATGATGCGAAGTCTACGGACTGCAGGAGTCCAAAGGGACTACAAACGTGGCGATTCGCCGAATCCAGCTGCGATCGAGCATTCATTGCAGAGTTCTTCGGCGCGTGATCGGTCGCTCGCTTCGGCGATCAATCGAATGATCGGTTCCGTATTCGATGCTCGAAGGTGCACCCAGCCGTCGGGGAGATCAATCCGAATTCCATCGGTCTCGTTCAGTCGAGCTCCGAGACGGTTCGTGAAGAATTCGCGAACTTTTTCGAGCGCTTGGGGAACGGCGCTTTGTCCGCCCATCGCGGCCAGATCTAGTTTTCGTTTAATCATCGCATAGGGTCGAATTCCAGCGGTTACTTCGCTCAAAGTTTGGCCCTCGTGCGTTAAGAGTTCCAACACCAGCGCCATTGCCGAAAGTGAGTCTCGGACCCAGCAGATCTTTGGCCAGATCAAACCGCCATTTCCTTCGCCGCCACCGATTCCTTTGCACGCTTTGATTCCTGCGACCACATTCGCTTCGCCGACCGCTGTTCGGATCACGCGGGAGGGGGGGAATTTCGCAGCGAGGTCGTCGATCATTCGAGACGTCGAGAGGTTCGTCGCGAGATCGCCATGTCCGTGCCGTTGGAGAAGCCTGAAAACGCCCAGAACAAGCGTGTACTCCTCACCGATGAATTTCCCGCGTTCGTCGACGAGGGCAAGGCGATCGGCGTCTGGATCTTGGGCGAAACCGACCGCAATCGATCCCGAATCGCGCACCGCATCCGACAACTGATGCAGGTTCGCCTCGATCGGTTCTGGAGTGTGCGCAAACGTTCCTGTGTGTTCGCCATTGAGGTGAAGGACATCGCAGCCGAGCGCTTCGAGCAACATCTTGCCTGCACGCGATCCGCCGCCGTTGACGCTGTCGAGTGCGACGCGAAAATGTTTCATTCGGATAGCTGCAACATCCACATTCGCCAAGACTCGATCGACATGAACTTGATCGCCGTCCGTTCGCCGAGTTCGCACTCCGCATGGGACTGTGCTCGCAGATGTTCCTGCGCGAAAGCGAGCGATGACTTGATTCGCTTCATCGACTGGCAGCGCCAATCCATCTGCATTCAGCGTCTTGAGTCCGTTCCATTCGATCGGATTATGGCTCGCCGTCAGCACGATTCCACCAACGGCGCCGAGATGTCCGATCATCAAACCAACCGTCGGTGTCGAGACGATTCCTAGATCAATGACATCGAATCCCCATGCGCACAATCCCTCGCATGCGGCATCAGCAAGTGCCGCTCCTGATCCGCGCCCATCGCGGCCGACGATAAGTCTCGGTTGACTCGTCGTCCGGAGACCTTCTCGAATGTGTTGGGCAAACGCGGCTGCAAAGTTGCGAGCAACATCTGGCGTCATTGTTTTTCCTACGAGCCCGCGGGCGCCGGAAACCGAAAGCATGAGTGGAGCATTGTGCACGAGGCGGAATCTAACCGTTCCCAGATCGGACGGGAAATCCTTGAGTGAGGGCTATACTCGGGTTATGTTCGAACTCGAGGTCCGACGGACATTTTCGGCTGCTCATGCCATTGTCATTCGTGGCGAACGCGAGCCAATCCACGGCCATGATTGGCAGGTTGAGTTGGTCGTCAGTGCGATCGCCTTGGATCAAGACGGTTTGGCGTGCGATTTTCACGCACTCGAATCAAGTCTCGATGACATTCTTCGCCCATTTTGTTCAAGGAATCTCA
This sequence comes from uncultured bacterium, assembly GCA_903919715.1. Lineage (GTDB taxonomy): Bacteria > Planctomycetota > Phycisphaerae > Phycisphaerales > SM1A02 > F1-60-MAGs104. The sequence continues at coordinate 145,367 of CAIXJC010000012.1, forward strand.
ACGAAGTACCGCCGTTTGATGCGGTCAATCCAACAGCTGAAGCCGTTGCTCAACATATCGCCACAGAGATGGCAGCACGCGTGCCTAGCCAAGTGAAACTTCGATCAGTTCGGGTCACAGAAGCGCCAGGTTGCGCCGCCCGTTATGTACTCTCGTCGAGTTCATGAGTAGCCCAAGATCAGTCGCACCTTGAGATGACAATGTCAAAATCGCAGGCAAACTTTGATCCATTGTTCGATGCGCCAGGATCCGACGGCCCATCTGATCCCAATCGTTTCCTCAACCGCGATCATTCGTGGCTTGAATTCAATGCTCGTGTACTGGAGATGTGCGCAGATCCGCGGACTCCGCTCTTGGAGCGTGTGCGATTCATGGCGATCTATTCGCGGAATCTCGATGAATTTTATATGAAGCGCGTCGGCGCATTGCGACACGCCATCGAGTCTGGAATGAGCGCTGCAATGTATGACCCGTTGACGCCTGCTCAGGTTCTTCACAAAGTGCGAACTCGGGTTTTGGACCTCGATGGGACGCAGTCCAAGATTCTCGAAGAGCATTTGATGCCCGAATTGCGTGCGGCGGGAATTTCACTCTTGGAATGGAGCGACCTTTCCGAGCCTGAACGTGCTGAAACGCAAGCGTGGTTTCGCCGAAACGTTTTTCCAATCTTGACTCCATTGGCAGTCGATCCAGGTCATCGATTCCCTTTTATCTCCAACATGAGCGTCTCGCTCGGTTTGGTCGTGCGTCGTCCCGGCGAACCCGAGACGATGTTCGCTCGCGTCAAGATCCCTGAACTGCCGAGTCGAATGTATGAGTTGAGATCGGGCCGACGGTTTCTGCCAGTACAAGAGATCATCGAACATAATTTGGATGAGTTGTTCCCTGGTATGGAAATTCTCCAAGTGTTGCCGTTCCGCGTGACCCGTGACGCCGAGATCGAAGCTGAACGTGATGCATCTGACGACTTGTTGGAATCAGTCGAACAAAAACTGAAAGAACGAAAATTCGCACGAGTTGTTCGGCTCGAGGTCGCATCTGGAGCGAGTCCTCGAATTTTGCGCTTTTTAATGGAAGAGCTGGATCTCGGCGCAGAAGACATCTACGAAACTTCTGGGTTGACCGACTATGGAATTCTCGACACGATCGCCGACGTCGATCTGCCCGCACTGAAATATTCTCGGTGGACTCCGCTTCCACCCGCTGAACTTTCGAGCGAAGGTGGCGCCAGTATTTTCTCGCAGATTCGCAAGGGCGACATTCTGGTTCATCACCCGTATCAGAGTTTCGATCTCAGTGTCGAACGATTTATTACAGCCGCTGCGGACGATCCAAAGGTCCTCTGCATCAAGCAATCGCTCTATCGAACTTCTGGCGATAGCCCGTTCATTTCAAGCCTCATTCGCGCCGCAGAAAGCGGAAAACAAGTTGCGGTGCTCGTTGAACTTCGAGCGCGTTTCGACGAGGCTCGCAATATTGAGTGGGCTCGCAAGTTGGAGAATGCAGGCGTCCATGTGGCATACGGTGTGATCGGTCTCAAGACTCACACGAAGACTGCGCTCGTCGTGCGTCAAGAATCAGACGGCATTCGTTGTTACGGCCACGTTGGGACTGGAAATTACAACGCACGAACTGCTCGGGTTTATGAAGACATCGGGCTCCTGACGAGTGATCCATTGATCACAGAGGATCTTGTCGGACTCTTCAATTACATGACGGGACGTTCGAGACAGACAAAGTTCAATAAATTATTGATCGCCCCAGTGAGTATGAAGCGGCGATTCATTGAACTCATCGAGCGTGAAGTTCAAACGCATTCAGCGGAACGTCCAGGGCGGATCATCGCCAAGATGAATCAGATCGAGGATCGTGGCGTCATGGACGCCTTGTATCGCGCCAGTCAGGCTGGAGTGCAGATTGATCTGATCGTCCGTGGATTCTGCTGTATTCGGCCTGGTGTGCCTGGGCTCTCGGACAATATTCGCGTGCGTTCGCTGATCGGCAGATTCTTGGAGCACAGTCGAATCTTCTACTTTGGCGCTGGAAAGTCAGAGCCGCTTGATGGCGACTTCTTCATCGGCAGCGCTGATTGGATGTATCGCAATTTGCAGACGCGCGTGGAAGCCGCAACGCCAATCGAGAAGTTGGAACATCGGCGCATTCTTTGGACGACACTGGAGTATGCGCTTCAAGACGTTCGGCAATCCTGGCAACTCAATTCGGACGGTTCATACAAGCGCATTTCCGATGCTGGAGTCTTGGCTGAAGATCCTCGCCGACTTGGACTTCATCAGCGTCTGATGAATGATGCGATGGCGTTGCATTCTCGGAGTCGAGGAGAAACGTCCACGCTCGGTGATTCAGTCAGCGACGGTTCACCGCAGGAGCTTGAACTCCAATCTGAGTCGCGTCGCCGGAAGCCGAAAAATCAACGTCCGGTCGGCTGACTCCAAGATCAAAGAGCGTCTCAGCCATCTGGCCTGGAAGCAGGTACCGCAAATTTCCATTGACTCGCCAGCTCGTTATCGCGGCAGTGGCGGTTCCTTCGTGTCGAATAACGACTGGTAGGGAATCGAATGTGATCGATCGAGCAGGGAGAGTTCGGCTCGCAATCCATTCGTTGTTCCATGTCCCTGCGTTCGTGGTGACTTGATAAATCCATCGATCAAGCACAATCGGGTTGTCGTTGGGATTGCGAAGGTCGAGATGCAGTACATATTCATCGGCGGTCGGTCCAGCGGAGACCTTGTCCATCCCACTCACGCGAATTTCTGGGTTCGATGTACACCCAATAAGCAGGGCGGGAAAAAGCAGCAATGCAAGAAGTCTGACGACCATGAGTGCAATCTATACCCTCGCGGGCATAGGATGGGCTTCGTGCATTCGCCCATTCGTCACATTCTCGAATCTGCCTTTGTTTTCTGCTGTTTTTACGGAGTCGTCCCTGCGATCGATTCTTCGGCGCGGGCGCAGGAATCAGCAATTGTTGCCGTCGACGATTCGCCAGCCGCCGAGCAGATGTTGTCGCAAGCCGAAGATCAAGCCGCCAATAATGCGACCGAGTCAGCCCGTTTGATCAGTCGGGTCTTGGATGAATTCGGCCGCAAGCTAGTTCGCGTTCAAGGTAAGTCAGATCGATTCGTTGACGGTCGATCACGTGCGGAATCGTTCTTGCGTTCGCATCCGCAGGTCCTCCTGCGATTTCGTTCTGCGCAATCTGGTGAAGCGGATCGATTGGCTTCGGCAAGTGAAGATCGACGGTTGATTGAGACGCGGCTCTTGACGACAGCGGGATTATTTGCGGCCGTACGTGAAGTCCAGCGTGAGGTTGAGTTGGCGCAATTTGTGAGTGCAAAGGATTTGTTGGATTCGATCGAGAATCATCCCGATATCGCGTCGGTGACTCCATCAATCTTGGCGACTCTCACGGTCTTGACTGCATGGGGAAATGGCGACGAAGCCATCATCTCTTCCACATTGCAAACGCTTGCAAATTCGCAAGATGCCGAACTGCGTCACCTCGCAGAACGACTCACGATCACGGTCAAGGATCGAATGTCTGCGGTGAATCACACGATCAATCCGCTTGCGCCGACTCGGTTTGGGCCGATTCCAGCACACGCCGTTCGACTCTGGAGCGAGCCACTCGAGAATTCAATTTATTCACGCCTTCAAGATTCCATTGAAGCAGGCGCCCTCCCCGCAAGTAGTTCAGAAGGATCTGCGGCAAGCGGTCGTTTCCTTGTTTCGATTCCAACGGTCGATGGAGCGCTCGTCCTTGTCAATGAGGGCTATGTTCTGCGCGCATACGACGCTTACTCGCATCTTCCAAAGTGGGATCAATTTATCGGCGCTCCCAATGCGCCGCGAACAGACATGCAGGCTGGTGATCTTGAGGTTGTCGTGGTCGCATCGGATTGTGTGCTCGCACTCTCCGGTCATGCACTCGGATCGGAGCGAACGGGGGGTGGTCGCCTCGTATGTCTTGACCTCGGTACTGGTCGACGACGGTGGGAACTCGCACCAGATCGCCTCGGCGACCAAGCGGAGTTTCGTGATTTATTTTTCTACGGTGCGCCGACCGTCGTGCATAACACAGTCGTTCTCCTTGGGCGCAAAGTGACGCCGCGACTCGAAACGGTTTCGACTGTCATGGGCGTCAATCTTCAGAGCGGTGCCGTTGAGTGGATTACTCCCGTGGGCGCTGCGCCGGGTGTTCGGACTGCAGGAGCGCGACCGTACACAACGCCGGTGGCAGAGAATGGTCGAGTATTTATTTCGACGGGAGCTGGAACATCCGCATGTATCGACGCAATTGATGGGCGCATTCGTTGGATTCGCCGCGATCCAGTTCCCATTCGCGATCTGCAATTGGAGTTAATGCCTTGGGAAATGAGTGGAGCGGTTGTCACTCCCCGTGGACTTCTCACGCTCGCTCCCGGTGGAACTCAACTGCAACTCCTTGCAATCGATAGCGGCGAAGAAATCGATTCCTTCCCTGTTGGAAATGCAACAGAGTGGGGGGCGGTTCGGTATCTGTTGACTGATCGAGACCACTCGTTGATCTACGGCGTTGGCGATGGAATCGTCGCGTTTGCAATCGCTGATCTGCGGACTCCCCGCTGGAAATTCACTGGGATTCCAGGTGATGACGCAATGATTCCATTGCCGAGTCGATCGGGCATTCGCGGTCGAGTCCAATCTGGAACGTTGGAAAATGGTCGGTCTGGGTTGATCGTTCCGCTTGTTCCTCAAGCGCTCTTACTCAACGGAGATGACGGAACGACGATTCTCACAATTCCGTGCCAGGGGCCGGCCAACATCGTGGCTCGCGATGGAGTGATCGCTGCGGCGACCAACGATTCGCTTGAAGTTTTGATGGACGCTGCACGCGCTCAACAGATCTTGCTTTCTGCTCTTGAGGAACGGCCACAAGATGCGGATGCCGTCATTGGGCTGGTCGAGTTTGCGTTGCAGGCGCACGATGCCACTCTATTGCGAGCCGCGACAAAGGCGATTGAGCCAGCGATCGAAGCCGTACGCAATAGCCCCGAACGGCGAATGCGATTCGTGGGGATGTTGATCGCAGCCGCGCGGAGCGGTCTCTTGGGACGAGATGGTTCAGACGCATTGTTCGCTGCGATCGTGCATGCGCACGCAAATCCTGCGGAACGTGCGATGGCATTGGTCGCGCAGGGTGATTGGCTCGCGGAATCTGGCAGAGTGGCGGGCGCAATTGCAGCATGGAGAGAGTTGCTGAATGATCCCGAGGCTGCACGAGCAACAGTTCCAGATTCGCAAGGTGATACCCAGTTCGTATCGCGAACTGGCGCGGATGCAGCGTTGCAACGACTCGAAAGGATGGCGGCAACTCCGGGTCTTCCCGCCGAATCCACACGATCCGCGGAGAATTCTCCGACGGGTGGTTCTGCGGCGGAACTCGAGCGATTCGCAAGTCGTCTCCCGTTCACCGCAGTGGCGGCGCGAGCGTGGAGTCAGGCATCACAATTGCGAATGGATGAAAAAGCGCTCGCGATTTCTGCTGGGGATGCAGCGGCCGCTCTGGATACGGCAATCGCCTCTGGAAATCGCGCCGTGGTCACCGAGATTCTCGATCGAGCCATAGTCTTGATGAGAAAATCTGATCTTGAAATCACTGCGGCTCAGTTGCTTGATAGCGCCGTGATTGCGGGATTCGATGTCCCGCTCGCATCGCTTGGTGGGATCGATGCTTCGCATGCGTTGCTCGCATCGACTGCCGCACAACTTGTCGAGGACCTGCCAAGGCCACTCGCAGCGGCGGAGGTAATGACGCCCCAGTCCGAAGTAACAGCTCACTTAATTCGCGGAGTCCTCGCACCGATTCGTAATGTTGGTGCATCGCTTTCGCCTAACGGAAGGTCGTATCTCGTCGTCGATCGAAGTCTGGCGTGCTTGGCCGTTCCAGATCTTGCTCCACGGTGGTCGGTTGCACTGCGAGGAGAGATATCGCGTGTCGTTCCACTTCGCGATGGAGTGCTTGTGATCGAACAGCCGAATCGCGAAGCGCTTGCGGCAGAATGGATCGACGATGGGGGAGAGTCTCGCTGGAGAATCGACGATCTTGCGCAGGCAGTCTCCCTGAATGGTGGCGGTGGGGCGGAACGGACCGAATGCATCGTCCTTGCGACTCACCAGAATCTTGACGTCGTTCGCGCAGATGGTGTTGTGTGCGCATTCGCACTTGTGGATGGTCGTCCGATTTGGCGAACTGTGAGCACGATCGATGATGTCGCAAGTGCGGATGCGAGCGAGACGTTGGTCGTCGTCGCAGGTACTCGAAACAAGAGTGACGGGAGTACATCCTGGGTGGTCGCTTTAGATCAATCCAGCGGAAAGATCTTGGCTCAACTGGAAGTGCCGAACGACGAGCCAATTCGATGGGTGCAAGTCATGAGCCCTGGAGAGATCGCATTTGGGACTGCACGAGGGGTCGGTCGTTGGCAATTATTTGGGTGTGGAAGCGGAATGCGGTGGCTTTCGCTCAATCCCAGGCTCCGCGGGACGGTTCATGGCGAGAGGCTGGCAACGAAGTTGGTGGTCGCGGAAGCGACTGACCGAACAAATGTCTTGGATTGGCGATCGGGGCTCATTGAGGATGGACGATTCGGCATGTCGACCAAGAATCTCAGTGGCGATGGCTCAAGGAAATGGCTTCGAAGTGGGACGGTGATAGTGGGCTGGTCAAATAATGGGGTTGAATTGTTCACTTTGGCCGGCGAAGCAATTGGGTCATCCAGCCTGCATGGAACCCGCAAGATTCAAGAGGTTTTTGCAGCGAGCGGCGCGCTCGTTGCTGTAGAGCAATCAATCGGGTCCAACGAACCTCGCGAGACCAATCTTGCTCGTGTGGGTGCGCGCACCTTGATCCATCGATTCGGCTGGAATGATGGAGGACGTATCGTCGGAGTTGCGCTCGAGGCGGAATTCACAGAGGGGCGCCTCGATCGGATGCAGTTGTTGGACGGTTGGATCCTGCTGAGTGGGCCGCAATCAACGCTCGCGATCCCGTTGCCGTGAGGGGGTTGACAGGCTGACGAAGAACGGGGATATTCCCCCGCCCCCTTCAGGAGTATGAAACGCATGGTCGCAGTACAAAAAAATCAATTGGAATGGTCGTTATCCCCGTGGCAACATTCGGAGTCGCCACGTTCGCACGCTCGGCATATCGCTGGCTACGACGAGGAAGACGAGAAGGATTTCGATCTTGAAGAAGACGATGACTTCGATGATGAAGAATTCGGTGATGAAGATGGCTTTGGTGAAGATGACGAAGGCGCCAAGCCCGCTGGCGACAAGGATGACGACGAAGACGAGGCAGAACTTGAAGATGAGGCTGACGAGGAGGGGGAGTTAGGTCCCGAACTTATGCCCAATGAAAAATTGGAGGGGACTGGCGAGACAGAAAAATCCGACGGCGACGACGCCGACGATGACGATGACGATGACGACGACGACGACGATGACGACGATGATGACGATGACGATGACGACGACGATGACGACGACGACGACGACGACGACGACGATGACGATGACGATGACGACGACGACGACGACGACGACGATGACGACGAAAAACCTGCGACAGGATCAAAGTCAAAAAAATCTGAAAAGGCCAAGAAAGCCAAGAAGGCTAAAAAAGCCAAGAAGGCCAAGAAGGCTAAAGAGGAACTCGATGACGATGATGATGAGATCGAAGAACCCGATATCTGAGAACGTCTGACTTTTGTTCGATTGAGACGTCAGCCTATTTTGCGGGCGGATCGAGATCGATTCTGGATATTTCGAGTGAGCCATTTCGCGGATGAGCCACGATTATTTGAGCCCCTGCTCCACGTCCAAGTGGAATCCATAGTGAATCAACAATGCTTGTGGTTCGCTTTGGATCTGTTGCGCTTCCTTCGACGGGCGCAGGTTCAACACAGAGTTGATCCGTCGATGAGGTGACCATGCGCCCATCAGAAATTGAAATGCCCGCAGCTGAACGCGGACTTGTCAAAGCAATATGGTTGTTGAGCGGATTCCAGACAGCTATTCGGCTGAAGCGCGGGTGAAAAAAATACAGCCTTGGATCTGAGGCATCTCCACCAGAACGCAGTGGGATCAGAGTTTGGTATGCCATTCGAGCATCTGCACGCCACGACAAATCGGTCGAGATGATCGGAGATGTACTAATCGTCTCCGCGATTGGGAATGCACATGCGGCAAGTACGCCGTCGCGCAATCGAAGGGCATACAGAAACTTACTATCAGCAGAAAAGCTCGGGGCGAACCACGATCCATCCTCAGGTGGTGGAATCTCGTGGACCAAATCGCCTCGCTTCACCGTCAGTGCGAATTTCTCTGCATTACGTTTGCGATGGCACCAAGCAATTTCGCCACTGGGTCCAAGCACCGCAAATGCGTTCACGTCTTCGTCAGCAATCAACCACGTTGGTTCACCGCCTTGCCAGCCGACCTTCCCGATCCATCGGGAGCCGTCCAATCTCGGACTCTCCACGAGAAACCCTTGTGAATCGGATGATCGACCGAGGAGCAAGTCTGTTCCAGTGACGCTCAGAAGTGGGGCAGTGGAATTCGCACACAGCGGCGCAATTGCGATCTGTCCAGCGTCTGGCACTCCGCCTTCAACCGCTGCGAGCAACGTAGTCCAATCAGCGGCACTCGAAATCTGTACGGCGGCGGAGCAGCCATCTGGCGAGAGAATCGGCAGTGCAAATCCGTCGTACGCGACCGATCGAACTGGCACAAATTGAAAGCGAATTCGAGTCTCAGTGCTACTCAGCGGTTGCGTCACACTGTCGCTTGCAGTCGAACGTTCGGAAGTTCCTACTGTGGAACGGGTACCGCTCAAACATCCTGAGAGAGACATCAGAGCGAGCGCCAAGGCGAGGTATCTCAACCTCGCCGTCCGGGGAACGCGGTTCGATTTACGGCGTTCATCCCGCATGCATTCCTTCCCGCACACAATCCTTATGGAGCGATTGATGGGTCGATCGGTGCGAGAGGATCGACCGATTTTCCGCCAGACTTCTCGGGCAGATTGAGTTTGTGTTTCTCAACCATCTTTTCCGATTCGGAGGTGAGTGGCTTCGAAAGAACTTCGAGACGTTCACGTTCGTCTGCGTTGAAGTTGGTGTCGTTTTCATCCGGCGTATCCACGACGGTCGGAGTAACAAAGATCAGCAACTCTTTGCTGGATGAGTTCTCGTTCTTGTTGCTGAAGAAGAGGTCAAGAATTGGAAGGTTTCCAAGAACTGGGAATCCATTTTTCTCCTTCGCTTGCGATTCGACGCGAACACCGCTGATGACGATTGTCTGTGTATTTTTGACGGTGACATTCGTGTTCGTTGATCGCCGCGAAATTGTTGGGTTGTTGCTGCCGCCGACATCGACAGCCGATGTCGTGTTGACGTTGGAAAGGAGCACCTTGATTTCCATCGCCACATTCTTTTCTTTCGTGATTCGTGGACGGACATTGAGTCCAATTCCTACGGGAATCTGATTGAAGCTCGATGTCGTCCCGCCACCGGTCGTCCCGCCCGTTGTGGATCCAGTCAGGAAGGGGACGTCATCTCCTGCGAAGAATTCTGCCAATTTATTGTCGCTTGTAAAGACTCGTGGTTGCTGGAGAATCCGGACCGAGGTGTCTCGTTGTAGTGCTTGCAAGACGACTGTTGCATCGACTCCGAAACTAAAGTTGGAGACGTTCAAGACAGAAGGGAAAATGCCGTCCTTCGCTCCGTCAAACTCCAAAGGCTTTGCGGCGCTTCCAATGACGATCGCATTATTTGGATTCGACGGAGAAACCGTCCCTTGGGGTCCGAATTGAATTCCCATGGCGTATTGATCACCCAATTCAACTTCAGCCAAGATGCTGGCAATCATGACCTGCCGTCCTGGTTGATCAAGTTCCGAAATCAGCTTGAGAACAGCTGTCTGGATTTCAGGAGTTGCGAGGACCAACAAGGAGTTCTGGTTTGCATTGGGAACAACTCGGCTCTTGCCGACGACAGCGCTGACTTCGGTCGACTGCGCACCATTCGCCCCACCACGAGCATTTTGCCATGGGAATTGAATCGTCCCAGCAGCCGCAGCTCCACCAGACCCTGCTCCTGACCCAGTCGTATTCGATGTGTCTGTTGCACCGCCAGCGTCGAAACTGGCATTTGGATCGGTGACGCCTTCTTCTGGCGCTGTGATTCCAGCCCCAGATCCGCTTTCGGCAAGAAGGGCATTTATGATTTCTGCGAGCCCAATCGCACTTGCGTACTTCAACTGGACATTCGTCGGCATTCCAACAGTCAGAGGCGTATCGATCTTCGTAAGGAGGTCATCGAGCCAGACAAAATTGTCTGGCGTCTTCGTGACGATGATGAGCCGGTTTGAATCAGGATAAGCCTCGATTCGGAAGATATTGGCGACGGCAACATCCGCTCCAGAATCGCCACCGCCACCACCACCACCTCCACCACCTGCGAGTCTGGTCGCACCACCTCGTCCGCCACCCTGGGAACGACTTGCAGAGCCAGACTCGAGTAGCGATTGCAGAAGATCTTTGACCTTCAACGGATCGGTGTACTTGAGGTCATAAGACTTAAAGATCGCGCCATTCTTGGTCGGCGGGATATCCCATGATGACACAATCATCTCACCGATTTTTGTCAGCGTGCTTGGATCGGAGCGCACCGTAATGGAATTCGTTGCGGCCAGAACTGTGACGACCAATGTCGGGCTATCTGCTCCACCTCCAGCAGGCGCAGCCTGTTGTGGATTCTGTCCAGGGCGTTGCGCCTGTCGATTGGGAGTTCTTGCAGCCGTACCCGAAGCAGGCGCACCAGAAAAAATAGTGTTGATCGCATCCGCAACTAAACTTGCGTCTGCATTTCGAAGTCGAAATGTTTCTGTGCGAGTGTCGGCGAATGGCGGGATGTCCAACACATTGATGATTTCTTGGCAGCGCTTGGCGAGTCCAACATCCCCCTCCAAGATGATCTGGTTTGAATTGTTGTCGACATCCATTTTCGCGTAATCAGGCATCGAAGAACTGAGGCGGTCGTAGACCGATTGAGCTCGGGTATGTTGAATCCCAAATATCTTGATGACGACCTGTCCGTTTTCTTCGAGTTTTAGGACATCCACGGATGGCCCCAGCACCATCGCTGGCTGCAATTTGCCGACATTCGTCAGCATGTCAACCATGATCAGTTCGTCCGTTTCAACCACCCCGATGTCATTGAGCCGAAATGCTTGAAAGATCAATTCAAGCGCCTTGAGTCGCGTGACAGCCTTGTCGCTGATGACGCTGATCGTCTGCGTTCGAAGTTGCGCAAGTCGCGGCAAGACTGCCTTTCCAGTGCATTCAACGATGAACGGGAAGAGGTCTTCGATCTTAATTTCTTTGAAATTGACCAAGACGGTTTCAGTCATATCAACTGGTCGTCGATCGGAGCGGAATTGCCGAATTGGCGGCATCGATGCCGTATTTAAAATGGTGACGCCGCCAAGTGGCTGGGCGTTGTTGGTGATTGGATTGCCGGCAGGACTATTCGCCGTTGGGGCGACGGTCGTTGAAGTGCTTTGCGTCGTCGAAACAGTTGTCGCTTGGGGCGCGGGTACAGCGACAGGGTTTGGAACTGGCGCTGCAACTGGATCTGCAATTGGATCTGATACTGGTGGCACAGGGACTGGTTCTGACACCGGCGGTACTAGAGTCGGGTCTTGAGTTGGAACAGGTGGAACCTGAATCGGAGGAGGCAGTGGAACTCTCGGCTGAGTACTCGGTTGAACTCCTCGACTTGATGGCGACTGCGGCGCAGCAAGCGCAGAAGATGTCGCAATGAGAGCTACAAGCGAAATTGCAAGCGATGGCCCAAAGTTGAGCAGAGGTCTTGTGTTTGGGCGAGTCTGATTGCTCAAAGAAGGGGCTCCAAAGTTGTTCGAGTCTTGGCTGAAATGGGTCATTGGGAAACGGTTCAGGTGGGGATTGATTGCCTTAAATCAACGATAAAAACTAGATTGCCGTTCACGCAGCAGGCCGAACTCCGTTCGGAGCCGGTCTTGGGTTGCTTGGTCTAGCCCTGCACTCTGGCGGGCTCTGGCAACTCGAGCGAGCATAGATGTCACTTCAGCTTGCGATAATGCCGAAATCTGGTCGGCGGTCAGTGCTGGAGGAGGCTCGTTCCCTGCGGCAGTTATTGGAGCGTTTGGGGAGCCGGTCTGTGGGGATGAAACTGGAGGAATGCGCGGGGTTTCGCGCTGGGCACTCGGTGCGTCAGGATCTGGTTGGTCTCTGGTGTCGATAGCACTCTCTGCGGGTGGCGTTGGCGCACTCGGATTGACGACGGCAGGGGCGTTTCCAGCAGCAGGTTGCGTAGCCTTCGCCACAGGCGCGGATTCTGCCGCGCGAGTGGACTTTTCATCGCTAGATTTCACTGCCAAACTGCCACCCGAAGCAGGCGTTCGGACGATTGGCGAATTACTGGCAGGTCCGATGGCCGTAATCTTCGACCAGTCAAAGGGGGCCCAAATTGGTACGGAATACGTTCCGCGCATGTACTCAATGCGAACATTGGATGGGGCTTCAACGCCGATGACTTTGATCCCACCCTTTTCTTCACCAACCCGAATGCTCAGCGTTTCGCCGAAGTACACCAAATCACCCAACATTCCAGTTGGCTTTGTTCCTGTGTATTCCGCAGGAGCTGCGGGTGGCGGCGGTGGAGGTGGTGGAGGTGCCACAGCGACTGGAGCAGGTGGTGGCGGAGCCGGTCGCGGAGGCGGCGATGGCATCGTGAACAGGCTTCGCCCAGTAAAGCGGTCGGACGAATTTTTTGTCAACGATGAATGACTCTCCAACGCTCGACTGAGCGCAGAATTTGATTCGCTTTCGGCTTGTGAAGTGAACAGCGTAGAAACAATGGGTGCCAGTTGTCCAAGAACGACCCATGCGCCGACCACAAATGCAACGATGCTGACGATCAATGGAGCAGACCATTTCACATGCATCGGCAAGCGAAAATCACTCATGATCCACCTTTCTTGCGAACATCGCGGGCGGCGATTGCCCAAGCCTCAGTTGAAAGTCGAATGTCAACCTTCTTTTGGTTTTCAATCCATCTCAATTTGATCGAGTTCAGAGCGTCGATTGATGGACTTTCTTCGAAATCGGCGATGATCTGCGCCACATCGTCAGGCGAAATTTCAAATTGGACATCGCCACGCATGCGTTCGATTCGTCGTCCAGCGCCGGCGACTTCACTCATCGTGCCGCTCGAAAATTTTCCGCCTGAGAGCGCCTCGTATCCATACAAAGTGATGTGATGTTTTTTCATCGTTTCGTTCACGGCAAGCGCGAGGCTCTCCGAAGTTTTTGCAACATCGTCTGGAATTTCCACGGATCCGAAAACGATTGCTGCACGCTCTACTTCTTTCGTTAAGGAGTTTTCGCGGGCCGCGCCTCGTTCGAGAAGCGATTGAATTCGGTCCCCTTCCTGAGTCCAATTTCGTGCGTAAGACCAACAATAGTCGTCAAGAAAAACATATATCACAACGACGGCGATACCGATCAGTCCGAAGCGATACAGTGGTTTCAATTGGAGAAATCGAACACGGAGATTGAGTCGGTTTGCGTTCATTTCTTTTTCGCTTGCTCGAGCAATAAATAGAACTCTGCACGCAGGCGAGCTTCGCTCGCATCATCGATCCCTGGGGTTCCGCGGGCTCGGGAGACTCTTCCAAGGGCCTCGCGAGCTTCGGCTTGAGTCATTGCCGCAATCTGTTCATTTGTCAGGGGTGGCGGGAGTACCGTTGCATCGCTCGTCGCTGTTCCTCGACCTCGCCGAGCGGTGTCGGGAGCGGCAGAACCGCCAGCCGGAGTCCCTCGACGTTTGAGTGCTCTCGAATCATCGCCAGTCGCTAGATCTGATTGCCCCGCACTCGGTTGGTTCTCAGTAGCAGGGGTAGTTGGTCCAGTCGGATTCGGTGTCGTCATTACCTTTGTTCTTGCCGAAGTTCTAGAGGGAGTGGTAGTGCTAGAGGGAGTGCTAGTGCTAGAGGGAGTTGTCGGTTCGACAACTGGTTCGCCAGTCGCATCAGTTGCTGATGTCGACGCCGTTGGCGTTCCTCGATTCATCGGGCTTGCCGTCGAACCTGCATCGGTTTCTGCCGGTCCATATCGTCGATCTCGTAGTGTTCGACGAGCGAAGTCTTGTGATTCTGGATAGTTGGGAACGAGCGAAGGGTTCGCTACCGTCGTATTAATCGTGAACTTGATTACACCGTTTGCGTTGGGGGCATCCCAGTTCTTTTCGATTCGATCGAAGACGCGCGATTCGCGAAGTTGTCGCTCCATCAGCAGAATTGCTTCAGCGGCGCTATTACTTCCCTGGGGTTTCGCACTCCCTTGCAAGACAATCGGTGATCCTTGACTGATCGAGATGGATTCGAGTTCAATTCCTTCGGGCGTTGCCGATGCGAGATCTCCAAGCAACTTCCCCATTGGCCAAGCGTGATTTTCGTATTCCCGATACATCGCAGTTTGTTGATCCGAACGGATTAATGTTCGCTCATATGCGGCAGCATCTGGAAGTCTCCACTGTAAATACGCGAGTCGCCCTCCTGAGAGAACAGGCGGAGCGAGCGCAAGAATCAATATGGCGGCGACAGCGATACGTGTTGCAGTCTTTGGCGTACTTGCCGCCGAAATGATGCGGGCGAGAATTCCCTCATTTGCGACGGTTGCCTTTGCCTTCAGCGAGGCGATTCGTGCGAGGGGGCCACCAAGTGCGATCGCCGTGCCGAGAAGAATTCCGTTGCGCTGCCACCAAGACTGATCCGCCTTACTGGATTGCGCAAGCGTTTGAAATGATTGGATCCCGCCAGAGAGGGGTGCAATCAGCCCGTCGGATTGTTCATTGAGGACGGCACGAAGCGCATTCAATATCAGTTGGATCGATGTCTCTGGTACATCTGCAAGGAGAAGAGTTTCCCCAGCGCCTCGAATGATCGAAGCTCGCCATTCGTCCGGATCGCTTCCGTCTTCGCGCAATGTTCGAAAGGCGCTATGAAGTCCATCCGAGTATGCGATTGAAATCGCGCCAACTGCACGCTCAAGGTAAACGGCAAGCGATTCATGGCTCCCTTGAGCTATGGCGCCAGTCACGAGAGCAACGAGTGCCGCAATAGGTGGGGCGTAGACGATCTCCGTTTGATCTGCGAAAGATGCCGGAAGCGATGGGCCAGCGCTTGACATTGTCCACTCGACCATCAACCCGATTCGTTGCCGATCTGGATCATTCGTCGGAAGAAGCGAAGCATTGGTTCGCCACCGCGCAGCCCCTCCAAGCAAGAGATTTTCGACTTGAAGTCGCAGAGCCATTTCCAGTTGATCTGGAGAGGCTGGTGGCAATGTCATCGTTCGACAAATCACATCGCTTCCTGCCAACATCACTACTGTTCGCGCCGCAAGGTGTTGTTCGAGCCAAGATCGGGCATCCTCAAGGCTGCTTGGTCCAGTGAATGTTTCTGAGTCCAGCAATTCGGTCCGACCCTCAGCGAGTCGCGCCAGAACAGCATCGCAGCCGACGAGCGCTTTCGCCGAGTAATGCACAGAAAGAATTGCCAAGCGACTTGGATCGCTTGGAAGTTTTGCAACTTTCTTCTTGGACTTCTTGGTGAGTTTCATGGTTCTCTGTACATCAAGATCTGCGCAGGCAGCGTCGAACGATCAACTGTCACGATCATTTCCGATTCGCCCCCGACGGTAAGCGATCGACCTTTGCTCGTGATCGTGAAAACGTAACTCTGAACATCGAGATTCTTTGCGAGCGAGGAGAGGATTTGTGGGGTCATTCCAGGAATGTCGAGTACCGCGGCGAGACTTGTAAGCCCCGTCGGCTTGGCATCTCGTCTTGCGATAAGACTATCGACGATCTTCGGATTCATGTCGAAGACGTCCTTGAGTACTTGCCCAGAGACCGTGTTGATATTCATCTTGCCCGCTTCAGGTCGAGTGAATTCCTTCAATGTGCATTCATTCAGGACCTTTCCAACTGTGGCGCTGTCCAGATTGCCAGGGCCGCCTTGAGCTTTCCCGCCAGTTGCGGAATCGCGTCCGCCGCTTGATCTCCCAGTACGCCCCCCACCAGTTGAAGAGCCACCTGAGCCGCCGGTTCCAGGCTTTCCACCGCCCGAACTCGCATTGGCCGTTCCGCCGCCGCGCGAATTCGCACCGCCAGTTGCACCTGCACTCGCACCTCCACTCGCGCCTCCACTCGCACCTCCACTCGCACCTCCACTCGCACCCGCAGGTCCGCCAGTTTGCTGGGAGAGCGTGGAGAGCGGTACGACTAAGAGTTGTTCGAGGCGTGCGTTGGGGGTCTTTGCGTAGGCAAGAAGTGCGCTTGCTTGTGGTTCAGTCACTCCCAATCGTTCAACAACTTCTGCGCTTGTCGCCTTTGTAAGATTCAATCGATCTTCACCACTGGCTGCAAGAGGGGATGTTCGTGAACTAGCAGTCAACATCCCAGACCATCCCGCATCAAGAATTCCATCCGCATTATCGTCTGGCCACGTTTGATCGCCATCGTCTTCATTGGGATCGAGTCGTCCGTTCAAGTTCCAATCTTCGCCACGGGTGGAATCAGGCCAAACTCCAGCGACTAATTCCAATTCGGCGAAATTTCGAAAATTGGCATTGCGGGGGACGTAAGACTTGCCGCGGTTTTGGTAGTAGGTCTTTTCCGCTCCCAGCATGCCTGCGTCTTCGTTGGCATCACGCCAGTCGACAATCGCACCGACGATGTCTGGAGTCATGTCTCGGATATTCATCAGTTCCGTGCTCGTCAGCAGATTGATGTTTGCCTTTGAGTGTTCATCGAGCGGCCCAGCGGTTTCGACGCCATCCAGAAAATGCCGGATGTCATATGTTCCAGTTTCCAGTTTTCCGTATGAATTGTCTTCGAGGTCCAAGATCATTGAGAGTGCATCGTCGGGATCAGAGTTTTCGGTGTGATATTCCATGATGGCGATCATCGTTTCTACGCCAGCACGCGCAGCCCAGCGCGCTTGAACGCGGGCGATCGCATCGTTTCCCAAAATAGCTTGTCGAAATGAAAGCACTTGAAGTCCAGCGACGATTGCGGCACCGATCGCAACAGCCCAAATCACGATGACGAGTGCTGAACCACGACGAGCGTTGATGTCGTAGGTCTTCACGGTCGCCCGCCGGCAGGTGCTTGATTGTTTGGGCGGTTATTCCCGCCGCCATTCCCGCCGCCATTGCGTCCACCGTTTCCGCCACCATTACCTCTGCCTCGACCACCGCCGTTGCCGTTCCCTCTTCCGCCGCCACCCATTCCACCGCCGCCGCCATTTCCGATACCGCCACTCATCTCGACTCCACCAGGATTTCCTCCGCCTCGCCCGCCGCGACCACCAAAGCCTGGTGCGCCTCCTGGTCCTCCTGGTCCTCCTGGAGTAGCAATTCCGGCTGTCGGATCAACACTAGCCCCGCCGCCTCCGGCAGCAGCGCCAGCAAGATCGCCTGCTGCACCGACGGGAGCGGTCTCTTCAGCCGCTGGTTCTTCGTAGGGGGGCATGACTCGGTCAATCGGAACTATGGTTCGAAGGCTCATCAATTCGCGGGCATCTGCGTAAAGATCGTCGCCTTGCGCATCACCACCAGAGGAAACAGTCACACGCAGTGCCGATGGCAGCCCGTTGATGTCGGAGTCCCACGAGTCGTACCAAGTTGTTCCGTCGTACGCCTCGATATAGAGACCAATGATTCCATCCATCACAGGTTCAGCTCGTCCGCCGCCGCCTTCGTTGTCATCTGGAACCGCATCTGATCGCATCCATAAGGCGCTTCCAGATTCATCTTCAGTGATACGCAATTGGACTTCGTGTTCAATCCCGTCCCCCTCATATGTCTTGCCACGCACGGGCGAGAGTTTCGTGGAGTAGATCAATAAGTCGTTACGAGGGATTTCGCCAATTGGCGAGTCCATCATTCCACCAGTCAGCAAGACTCTCGTATCGATCAAGTTATCGCTTCGGATGACCTCTTGGAGTTCTCGCCGAACGCGTTCAAGCGCAGCATTCGCGCGCAGATGTGCATTGAGTCGGACTTTCGAAATTGCGCGCGAACGAGCGAGTTGGCTGAGAGAAGTTCCCAGTGTCCCCACGACGATCACGGCGATGATGGCGGCAATAATGAGTTCGACCAATGTGAAACCTCTGCGAAGTTGTTGATTACTTCGTCGCATTGGCATCCCCATTCTTGGAGTCAAAGTATCCCTGGCGATCAACTGGCTCGGATGGCCTGCGATCTGGATTGGGATCATCGCCGAGTCGGAGAGCGATCCGCGTTGCGCAACGGAATTCTCTTCCAACTGGATCGCGCACGATTGCGAGAACATCGCAGGGCGCGCCTGATTCCGCTTTGTCAATATTGACTTGAAATTCGAAGTCGCTCCAGGGAGGGTCGCAACGGCCCGAAAGATCGTGCGCCTTCGGCCATTCTTCCGCTCCTTCCACGAGCACGCTTGCGAGTAACTCATCCAGTAAGGCTGCCGCCATCACGGCACGTTCGCCGCGCTGTTGATCCATGAGTGCACGTGCAGCCAATGAGACGATCGCCCCGAGGCCAATCGCCAAAATGATTCCAGCGATCACAACCTCCATAAGTGCGAATGCTCGACGTTGACTCTTTACCACTTTTCGCCTCGCGTTCCGTATTGATCGAGATCAACCGCCTCGCGCGCTTGAATTGGTGGCGAGCCCGCATCAACTCGCACGGGTGTGACTGAATTCGAATCAAGGCGCAGAACGGTATCGATTGAACCCGAAATCAAATGCATCGCGACGCTTGGTCGACCACCACCGGGAACTGTTGGGATGAGCCAATCAGTGCCAGAAACATCGACTCCGTCAACGGAAAGTTCTGTGAGCTCCATACCTCGTGGCAGCGCGACTGGCGTCATGCGTCGATCGGCGACCCATTCATATTTTGAGTGGTCACCGTCTTCGCTCGTCGCTGATGGATCTCGATCCTTGATCAACAATGTGAGCCAGCCTGTTTCTGGATCTTGCCACAGTGCGATTTGCTGTGGTGAAGTTGCATCGCGAAATGCGTACATCGAGAGGAGATCGCACATTTTTTCGACAGCGTTTTCATGTTCCGCCTTCAACGTTCGAGTGAGCCGAGGCACAATCATCGCACTGAGCACCGCAAGAATGATGATCGCGATGATGACTTCTATCAGTGTGAACGCTCGGCGCATTGTTGTCGCTACTCCATCCCATTGACGATGTCTTTGTTGTCGCCTTCGCCGCCAGGTTGTCCGTCGGCGCCATACGAAATGAGATCGAAGTCCTTATTGAATTCTCCAGGGATGATGATGACATACGCATGTCCCCACGGATCAATGAGCGCCTTTTTGTTGTCGAGGTACGGATCATCGCCTTCCGCCAGTACTTCAAGTTCAAAGTCCTCTGGACACCGACTGAGCCCTGCTTCAGTCATATAAAGCCGAACTTGTTGTGCGAGCGCTGCGGCCTCAGTCTTGGCGCGCTTGTCCTTCGCAGATCCAATAAACTTTGTGAGCCGTGGGACGAAGATTGCCGCCATGATCGCAACGATCGTGACCGCCACAATGACTTCGATCAAACTGAATGCGCGTCGAATTGAACGGCGCTGACGGTGGGCAGAATGGAGATGGTGGGGCATTGACATTGGAACCTCATAAAAAGTTGTCTGTACAAAGATGCGAGAAAATCCGTGCGAAATCGAGAGGAATCGATCAACCGCCGATGGCGGATTGAAGTTCGAGAAGAGGAAGGAGGATGCCGAGCAAAACGAATCCGGCGACGAGTCCCATCACGATGAGAAGGATTGGTGGGAGTGCCTTGGTAAAAACCTTAAGGGAGTTGTTGACTTGACGATCAAAGGCGGTTGCTGCGTGCATCAGCATGGGTTCCAGCCGACCGGATCGTTCGCCGATATTTACGATTTGAATCAGGAGCGGAGGAAAGAATCCAGATCGTTCGAGCGGATCTGCCAACGATGACCCGGTCATCACTCGTTCCTGAACTTCGTCGATTGCCGACATCATCGCGGCATTTCCCAGTGTGTCTCGAACAACGCGAAGAGCTTGGAGAATCGGAATGCCAGCGGACACCAGCGTTCCAAGAGTGCGGGTAAATCTTGCGACAGCAACGTCGCGTAACAGAACGCCAAGAATTGGAATGCGAAGAAGAGTCAAATCCAAAAGCATTCGATTCTTTGGTTGAGCGATCCAGTTCCGCCAGCCAATGACGAGGCCAACGACGGTGAGGGCGATTGCCCACCACCATCCCGTTATGAATGCCGCAAGTCCAAGCAACACCCTCGTCGGAAAAGGAAGGATCATTCCAGGCTGCCCGGTGATCGGAGCCATCAGTCGAGGCAGGACGAACGTCACAAGTACGACGACGCTGATCGAGATCAGCCCTGCGACGATCATTGGATACACGGTTGCTCCAACTACTTCGCGGCGCAGTTCCACGGACCGATCCAGAAGGTCGGCGAGTTGATGAAGCACTTCCGCATTGCGACCCGAAGCATCGGCGGCGCGAAACATGCCGACCGTCATGTCGTCAAACGGCGGACCATATTCCTTTGCAGCCTGATGCAGCGGGATACCAGCTTCGACACGGTCGATGAGAAAGTCGAGAATGACAGGGAGCGCACGTCCCGTGGCTTGGCGCCGAGCAGTGCGAAGCGATTGCATCAGTGGGAGGCCAGCTTCAAGCGCAGTAGCAATCTCTCGTATGAAACTCGTGAGATCAGTCCGCGACATCGACGGGCGCCCAGTTCGATTTCGCGCAGAGATGGAAAATTTCTTCGCTGCACCGAGGCGAGTTGGCTTTCCATGGGGCTCTGTTGCGTCTTCAATCGAAATCGGGACGATTCCATTGCGAGCCAATATCCGAATTGCGTCGGCACGATCTTCCGCTTGGATCGTTCCGCCACTCGAAGCAGCTCCAAGTCCTTGATATCGAAAAGTCAGCATCGTCGTCCTTTATGGCTTATGGCTCAAAGTCATCAACATCTTGAGTGGCGCGAAGGACTTCGGCAATCGTTGTCGCTCCTTCTTGCGCTTTTTTCATGCCATCCAGTCGCATGTTCGTGAACTCTGGGCCAGCAAGTTCTTTCAGCTCAGTCACGGACAATCGTTTCGTGATGCCATTTCGCAGCGCTGGATTCATGCGCAGCAATTCAAAGAAACCGAGTCGTGATCGGAACCCAGTCTTCTTGCATTCTTCGCATCCGACGGCACGCCATTCGCCTGCACTGAATCCAGCGATTTCAACTGGCGTCAAACGCGATTTTGTGTCATCAGTCAGTGGTGCCTGCGTCTTGCAACGAGTGCAGAGCCGCCGTCCTAGTCGTTGGGCTAGCAGCCCTTCGAGCACGCTTGCCACCAAGAATGGCTCTGCGCCCATATCGACGAGTCGGCCGATACTGGAGATCGCATCGTTCGTGTGAAGCGTTGAAAGGAGGAGATGTCCCGTGAGCGCCGATCGGATCGCAATATCCACTGTTTCAGTGTCTCGAATTTCTCCCACAAGAATCACGTCAGGATCTTGTCGCAGAATGGCGCGCAGTCCGATCGAAAACGTTAGCCCTCGTTTGGGATTAACAGGAATCTGGTTGACTCCAGCCAATTCATATTCAACCGGATCTTCAATCGTGATAATTTTCTTGCGAGGGTCGTAGAGTTTGCTCAGCGCCGCATAGAGCGTCGTCGTTTTTCCAGATCCAGTTGGCCCAGTAACGAGGAGCAATCCGTGTGGTTTTTCGATGAGCCGATCCATCGTGTGACGATGCGGTTCGCTCATTCCTAAACTTTGAAGATCGAGCGGCAGATTGCTCTTGTCGAGAATACGCATGACGATGCTCTCGCCATAAATCGTCGGGACCGTGGAGACACGCAAGTCAACTTTGCGACCTTCGAAGCGCAAAGTGATGTGCCCGTCCTGCGGAACATATCGCTCGGCGATGTTCATCATCGCCATGATCTTCACTCGGCCAATGAGTGCGGCTTGCAAATGCTTGGGTGGCGGAGGCTGCTCGATGAGCACTCCGTCAACGCGGTACTTAATCTTGAGGTCATTCTCGAACGGCTCAATATGGATGTCGCTCGTTCGACTTTGGATCGCCTCCAAAATGAATAGATTGACGAGATTAATGAGCGTGGGTTGCTCAGCCATCCGATGCACGTCGGCCGCTTCAATTTCGTCAACATTTCGATCGGATTCTTCAGTTGGCGATTCACTATTGCCTGCGAGCGACTCGGCGACCCGTGCGGCGGTTGTTCCGTAGGCACGCCGCATAAGTTCACCGAATGCTTCCGGCTCAACACCAGTACGGCTGACGGGAAGTTTCGCAATTGCCGCAATTTCATCGGCGGCTCCGACATCGAGTGGATTGAACATCGCAACGATGAGCCGACCGCGCTCAATTCGAAGGGGAACTGCGCGAACTCGAACTGCAACTTCAGCGGTCAGCAATGCGATAGCAATTAGGTCAGTTTCTGGTGGTTTTTCAACCCATGAAATTCCGAGAATTCGACAACGTTCACGGATTTTGGCTGTTTCAGCCTCCGCACTCGCAGGAGTGATATCGGTTGGCTTTGCGCCGAGTTGAAGTTCGCTGGCAGGTGTCATAGGTCAGTCGATTGTCTTTGCAGGCGGTGATTGTGGCTGGCTGCGCCCATTCTCAGGTCGCGAAAGCATCTTTGAGTCCGCACCGTTTCGGCCGCGGGGGCCATCTGTTGCGGGGCTCAAGCTTGGAGCATTACTTCCTTCTTTCGGAGCGACCATCGGTCGATTCGCCGCAGAAGCAATTTTTGCAGCACCAGGAAGTTGTAGCGCAAGTTCAGGTCCGACAATCGCGGCAATTTTTTCGCGTGTCTTTGAATCCATTGCATCTCTCTCGGCATGCATTGCCTGATATGGATCTCGCGGCGCCTTCTCAGCGTTGGCGGCTCCCTGATTCAGCCTGCGTCTTGTTTCTTCGGTCTGCTTCTTGGGCTCTTCGACTCGGTACAGCGCAGCAAGCTGCACTCGCCAACCTTCGTAGAAAGTCACATACTCCACCTCGAGCGCATTGAGTTGCGAAAGTTGCTCAGGAGAAAGCCCCGAGAGTTCGCGCGCTGCGGCAAAATAAGGAATCATTGGACTTGGACGAAAAACCGCTGGATATGCAGTCGAAAGAGCCTTTGTGCGAAAGACTGGTCCCCACTGTGTTCCGTATGCAGTGGCGATCGTTTCGATCGAACGCTCTTGGAGGTCACGCAATGCAACGCGGGTTGCCACGATCAATTCCAATTCTTTCAGGCCGCGCGTAAAATCTTGTGCAACCATGGACTCCTTGATCGGGTCTTGTGATATGTTCATTTGATTTGCGCGGGCGAGAAGCGCCGCATCCAATCCAACCTCGTATTGATCGAGCGTCTCTTTCGCCGCAAGCATGACGTCAGGCGGGACTTCGCACTCTCTCGAAATCTGACGCAAATCAATGCTCTCTCCGCTGAGTAGTCCTCGAGGGAGTTCCTTTTCGCGTCGCATCGCACGTTCAAGCTGAGGCCATCTTTGCTGTTGTTCGTCGCTCAGCACGCTTCGAATATTGTCGATAAACCGTTGCTTCAGCCGCGCCTTCTCCTGCGACCACTTGTTGATCGGCCCCATGATGACTCCCATCGCGCCTTTGTCGCCGGCGCTGATGATCTGGTCTTTCATTCCCTTCATCTGGTCGCGCAATCCATCTACGCCGACCTTGAAGTCCCCAGAGTAATCATGCAAGAGACTTTCAACTGTTGGCTCTTGCCACTCTTCAAGCGCTAAGAAATCGATGAAGATCGTTATGTCGCGGTTCAAGTAGTCGGGCTGAAAAGCTTCGACGAATCCCGCTTGAATTCCCAACTGAGCGTGGGCCGCTGTTGTTGCCACGCTTGCGCTGAAAATGAGTGCGGCGATGAAAGAACGCATGGTGAAAATCTGATTCATGGTTTGGAATCCTGGTTGGGCGGTAGAAAAGTCCATACAGAACGCCCAAGTCCCAGTGATATGGCAGAAAATTTAGTGATTTAGCCCTGTATTTGCCGTGCAAATGCACCGGCAAACTTGCGAAAATTGCATTGGAAATACGTGGTCCTATAACCTGCAAAAAAGTCGCCAGAAGGTTGCACTCATGCTTTTTTGAGCAGAGATCAGGATGAAGCTCGAACCGTTCGCTGTTCTATGCGCTTAACGCTCGTCGTTTGGACGATTCGGTCGACAAAAATCCCAGGCGTATGGATTTGGTCTGGGTCAAGTTGTCCAATCGGCACCAATTGTTCGACTTCCGCAACGCAGATCTTGCCGCAGGTTGCGACCATTGGATTAAAGTTGCGGGCGGTTTTGCGATAAATCAGGTTGCCGAACGCGTCGCCTTTCCAAGCTTTGACGAGCGAAACATCGGCGCGAATCGCTCGCTCAAGCACAAAGGTTTCGCCGTCAAAAATCTCGTGCGGTTTCCCCTCGGCAACCTGCGTTGACAAGCCAGTGCGGGTGTAAAAAGCTGGGATTCCGGCGCCGCCGGCACGGAGTCTTTCGGCCAGGGTTCCTTGAGGAGTGAATTCGACTTCAAGTTCGCCCGCCATGAATTGTCGCTCGAATTCTGCATTTTCGCCTACGTAACTTGAAATCATTCGACGAATCTGACGGGTTTTCAGTAGCAATCCAAGCCCCCAGTCGTCGACGCCAGCGTTATTGCTTGCAATCGTTAATCCTGTGACATGGCTGTCGCGCAGTGCGACGATGAGATTCTCTGGAATCCCGCAAAGTCCGAATCCGCCGACCGCAATCAGCAGGTTGTCTCGGAGTATCCCGTTGAGCGCCTCTGCGCACGATTGATGAACCTTGTTCACGGTCATTGGGGGCGCAGTGTAGGCAAGTGCACTAGGCTCGTCTGCCGTGCGAACGTTGATCGTCATATTGATTTTCTTGTCGGCTATGCCCGACACAATGGCGGCACCCGTTGTCAAGGAACTCTTCATGGATCGGTATGGCGCCAGCCACGGCTTGGCTCAGATGTTCAACGGCATCAACTTATTGGGAGCATTCGCCGCACTGCCGTTGTTGTGGGTTACGCGAGGGAAGAACTGTTCAGTCGGACTTGTGATTTGGGGCTCAGTTGCGGACGCAATCCTCCTTGGTGCGATGGCTCTTCCACTTGGGCTTGGTTGGACTCTTGTGGTGCGTGGACTTGAGGGAGTGACCGACGTGATCGTCTTTGCAGCTCTCTTCGACTTGGTTCGACGTTCGTCCCGTGGGCATGTCGGAGTTGGGATGGGAGTCGCATCGACTCCGCTGTTGATGGGGCTTGGATTTGGAGCGATGTTCGGTGGTTTCGTTGTCCGGCAAGCCGCAGGAGGCGCGTCCGCTGATTGGCTCTTTGGTCTGTCAGCTTTTTTCAGCATGATCGTCGCAGTTGTTGCATTCGTAGCGCGTCACCGCTTCCGCAGTTCCGACAGTGATGCGAAGTTGGATTCTGGGAATATGGCCGGAGGCAGCAGTTCAGAAAGTCCGAGTATTTCAGTTGGCCGAGATCCAATGTGGCCTTCATTGGCGATGACTTTTTCAGATCGCGCGACTGGAGGGCTGATTACAGGAACCCTTCCAATCGCCTTGGGGCAGGTACTTGGATATTCACCCATTGCTCGCGGAGTACTGGTGGGATTGCCGCTCTTATTGATGGCTCTTGGGACGGGTCCTGCGGGATGGCTTTGCGATCGAGTCGGAAGCTTGCGCGTACGAATAGTCGCGGGGGTCGTCTATGCGGCATCCTTCGCATTGTTGTCAGTCGCTGGTGATCAGGCGCTACCGCTTGGAATTGTGATGGTGATCATCGGGCTTTCTGCAAGCGCTCTCTTCTCTAGTTCTATCGCACTCGTTATTCGCTCCGGGCCTGCAACGATGGCGCTCGGGGCATTTCGGGGAGCTGGTGATTTTGGATTCCTCAGCGGAACCGCATTCTCGGTTTTGTTGCTTTCAACGCTCGGCGGCGAAACTCCGACCTATTCAAACTACGCTGCTGTCTTAGCGATATTTGCAGGTTTTCATGCGTTGACAACAGTGATTGCGGGAATCACCCTGAAGTTGTCACGCGCGAGAAAATGTCCAGCAATTAGTTCGGCGAGCCGATGATCGCAGGCAACGAATGGATCATCGAAGGGTTCATCGAGACAAGTGCGAGGCGAATTTTTTCGAGCGCCTTGTTTTGGATTTGCCGCACACGCTCCTTTGTAACACCGAGCATGAGTCCGACTTGCTCTAGCGTCAATTGGGAAGAGTGAACTGGTCTATCAAGACCATATCGATGAAAAATCACTGTTCGCTCAATCTCGGACAGTCCAGCTCGATCGGATTGGAAGACATTCTTGACTTCTTGAATGTCATCTTTCGTGCGCGCTTCACGAAGATTTCCCGAATGGTCAGCCCGTTCGAGGGCGGGGTCGAATTCCACTGGAAAGTGTTGGCGGTATTTTTGAGTTTTCATTCCAAGGCGGCTGTAGGCCTTCAGAATCGCACGGCAACCGTAGGTGGAGAATTTGAAGCCACGCCCAAAATCGAACTTGTCGACGGATCTGAGAAGCGCCATATTTCCTTCGCTGATCAGGTCTCCAAAATCCAAGTCTGCGGAGCGGACACGCTTTGCCATTGCAAGGACGAGGGCGAGATTTGTTTCTGCGATTTGCTTGCGAGTCTGTTCTGCAACAGCGTTCCAATGAAGCATTTCGCGAGCATTTTCAGTAGTCATCCCAGTACGCGCAGCTTTGCGCTGAGTCCGAGCAACTCGGAAACGAGCGTAATTGAACTGTGCAAAGATCACACGTTCTTGCGCTGCAGTCAATACCAAGGACTTCGGAGGACGCACTGTCGTGCCGACCGTCGACGAAGGACTCCGTTCATCGAGCAAGGGTTGGTACCAAGTGATATCGGGCTTGGCAATAACTGGGGCGTTCGCAAATATTCTTCGCTCGGCGCCAGGACGGCGAAAATCGGGGCTGTCCACAAAGTCCACGGCATCGCGTTGAAACCCTTCGAGAATCGTTCGCTCTTCAGGAGTGAAACTTCCAGTCGGCATTCGGGTGGAACCGAAACTGATTCGGTTCTTCGAGCGACGAACCTTGAGTGGCTCGGTGGCAATTTCGGGCGATGAAGGTCGCGATGAGTTCGTGGAATTTATCATGGGATTTTGCAAAATGACCAACTCGACCGAACGAAAGTTCAGACAGACCCCACGAGTTATCGATGCAAATCCCGATACGCAGAAATCTGCTCGGAGGTTCTTAAGGTTTCAATTTTTTAAGGGTCCGCGCCGATGTGGTGCGAATGCAGCAGGGTCAATAAAGACCGCATCGCCAACTTTCGCACGCAACTCCAGGCCGAGAATTACTCCTCAGTTGCGCAGAATCGAAGCTTTTGGTCGCAAACGAGCGCCGAGGGAGTCACTCCGCCTTGCCGCCGCTTGTGTCATAGACCCAAGCTTCACTCGCTCGGGCGTAATCAAGAACTTCGCCCGATTTGAAGAAGAGCGAGAGTTCGCGTGCGGCTGCCTCAGGACTGTCCGAGCCATGAACGAGATTGAATGAGTTGGAGATGCCGAAGTCTCCACGAATTGTTCCCGCTGCGGCTTTCGATCCGAAAGTTGCTCCCATCAGATTGCGGCAGACCGTAATCGCTCCAACGCCCCGCAGAGCCATCACAACGACAGGCTCGCTCGTCATAAAGCGAACGAGGCCAGCATAGAAGCCTTTCCCAGCATGATCCTTGTAGTGCTCGGCGGCGAGTTCCGCTGAGATCTTCATCAGCTTCATCCCAACGAGTTGAAGACCCTTTTGTTCAAATCGCGAAACGACCGAACCAACGAGTCCGCGTTGAACTGCATCTGGCTTGAGAATGATGAGTGTTGTTTCCATGGCTGAAATGCTTTCCTGATTTGGGTGACGGTCGATTGAATTGTCGGGGGGCGAATAGTAGCGAGCAATCGGTTCATCGGCAGCATTCGATCGAACGAATATCGAAGATCGGGTAATATCAAAAACGGCATGGACGCCCCACAAGACACCGATCAAAAGAAGTCATCGCCGCGGCGCCGAGGCGCAACCGCCGAGGAGATGTCCGAAAAACAGCGCGAAATATCCGTCAGCGAGTTCTTTGCAAAGAATCGCCATTTGCTGGGATTCGATAATCCACGAAAAGCGTTGATGACAGCAGTCAAGGAGGCTGTGGATAACGCGCTCGATGCATGCGAGGAAGCATGCATTTTGCCCCATATTTATGTCGAGCTTCTACAGCGGTCCGAGACGCGCTTTAAGGTGACTGTGCGAGACAACGGCCCGGGCATCGTTCGTAAGCAGATCGAAAATATCTTTGGACGGTTGTTGTATGGCTCGAAGTTTCATCGACTGAAGATGAGTCGTGGACAACAAGGGATCGGTATTTCTGCGGCGGGCATGTACGGACTCATGACGACGGGGCAGCCGGTTCTCATCATTTCGAAGACACAGAAGAAGAAGCCAGCCGTCGAAGTGCTTCTCAAGATGGACACATCCAAGAATCGCGCCGATGTCGTCAGCGAAATCGAGCATCCAGAAGACGACGGTCTTTTTCCTGAAGGGCACGGCACGCAGGTTTCGATTGAACTGGAAGGGCGATATCAGCAGGGTCGACAATCGGTTGACGAATATTTGGATCAAACGGCAATCGCAAATCCGCATGCGCACTTCACGTATGTCAATCCAAGCAATGAGACAATCGAGTTCAAACGTGGGACGAGCGAACTACCTCCTGAAGCAACAGAAATCCTGCCGCACCCAAAAGGAATCGAACTTGGAACGCTGATCCAGATGATCGAGCGAACCGAGCGAGCGCAAATCGGCGCATTCCTTCAAGAGGAGTTTTCGCGCGTTTCGCCCTCGGTTTCGAAGGATATTTGTGAGCGCGCTGGAATTACTGGCCGTACATGGGTGAAACAAATCGGCCACAAGGAAGCGGAAGCGATCTATAAGGCGATTCAAGATGCGCGCATTATGGCGCCGCCAACGGACTGTCTCGTTCCCATTGGAACCAAAGCGTTGCTCTCTGGACTTCTGAAGGAAGTCAAGGCGGAGTTTTTTACCGCATGCACTCGACCCGCTGATGTCTATCGCGGAAATCCATTTCTGATCGAAGTCGGACTTGCGTTCGGCGGCGAACTTCCCAAGGACGAATTGATTCGTGTGATCCGATTCGCAAATCGTGTTCCACTTCTGTATCAACAAGCGGCATGCGCATCGTTCAAAGCGGTTCTCGAAACGAGCTGGAAAAATTATGGCGTCTCGCAGTCGCGCGGTTCGCTGCCTGATGGTCCAGTCGTCGTGATGGTGCACATGGCGAGTGTCTGGGTTCCTTTCACGAGCGAGTCGAAAGAGGCGATTGCGGATTACGACGAGATACGAAAGGAAATGAAGCTTGCGCTTCAAGAAGTTGGGCGCAAACTCGGGATGTATCTTCGGCGGCGCCAACGGATGCGAAATGAAGGGGAACGACGAAGCATTTTTGAGCGTTACATCGGGGAAATTTCGCAGGCGACCGAAGCGATTACAGGGACTTCGGCAAAGCAAATCTATGAGTCGTTGTTGCGTGTCGCAAAACGCAAGACCGAGGAAGCAGATGCGGTTCTCAATGATGAAGGGAAGCGTGTGAGAGATTCAGATCCGTTTGGCAAGGATGATTCTGTTGTGATTCTGCCTGGACGCGTCGCAGTCAATCAGGCAGATTCTCCCGACGAGCTCGAAGGAGACGAAGGATCGACGAAGGGTTCACCTACTCCATCAAAGACCCTGTTCGGCGATGAAGTAGCGCCGAACAAGAAACCACGAACTCGCAAGAAGGCATGAGAAGGGAAGTACTCGACCAATGGCGAAGAAGTCCAAATCCACAGACTCGTCGACACCCGCCGCAACGCCGGCAGTGAAGGTGAATCGATCCGTGAGTAATCAAGCGACTCGCGAGAAGACGCTGTCAAAGATTCTTGAATTAGGTCGATCGGTCGCCAAGTCTGCGCTGGCAGAAACTGATCCGTTTGTCGATGTTCCAAGTCGGACGATGTCAAACACGACGTACAACGAGACGCGGCGATTGCTTCAGATGGGCGACGCAACGCTTCGGCGAAATCTATTCAATACTGGGCAAGCGCGGAAGTTCATGCAAATGGTTCTGCTTTCCAAAGGTTGCAAGGATTTGTTGGAAGCCCAGAAAACACTCAGTTTGCGCGGTATGTATTACATGAGTTTGCACTCGATCGCTGGAACGAAGGAGAAGACCTTCGATGACCAAGAGGAATCCGATGGCATTTTGGAAGATATCGAAGTCGCCATCGCCACACTCCGCGAGAACTTGCATCTCTTTGCGAAGAAACGCGGGACGATGGTTGGAAACATTACGGTGATTGATAATGGAGATTCCATTGATTGCCGTCGGATGGGGACGGGCGGATATGCGATTCCGTCAATTTGCGAACCGTCCGTCGTGCAGTTTGGAAAGTGTGATGCAAAGTTCGTGCTCCATGTCGAAAAAGACACGGTGTGGAGTCGCTTCAACGAAGATCGATTCTGGGAAAAACATAATTGCATTCTGACGGAGGGAAGTGGACAACCCCCGCGCGGCGTTCGTCGTTTGCTCTATCGATTGAACAAGGAACTTGGTCTTCCCGTGTATTGCCTGCTCGACTGCGATCCATGGGGGCATTACATTTATTCTGTCATCAAGCAAGGATCGATCAATTTGGCATTCGAGAGTGAGCGCATGGCGATTCCTGATGCGAAATATCTTGGGATTCGATCGAGCGATTTCGTTCGCTGCGGCCTTTCGGACGATGTGAAGATTTCACTGAACGATCGTGATATCGAACGTGCCAAGCAAATTGCGGAATATCCTTGGTTCATTAAGAAGAAGCACTGGCAGAAAGAAATTCAACTGATGATCCGCAATGGATTCAAGATGGAAGTGGAATCACTCATCACGAAAGATATTTCGTATGTCACCGAGGTTTATGTTCCAGAGCGTCTCAAGGAGAAGGATTGGATCGACTGATTCGCACACCGAACGTGCTCGGATATTTTTCCGTTTTACGAAATCGACTCGAGCGAGATTCTGAAGTCACTTCCTCGGCCGACTTCACTGAATACTCGAAGGGCGCCGCCGTGCTCTTCGACAATTCGTCGTGCGACCGCCAAGCCAAGACCGCTGCCGCCTCGCTTTGAGGTGATGTAAGGCCGAAAAATTTCTTCGATGAGCGCTTCGGGAATCCCAGGGCCAGTATCGATCACATGGATGCCAACTTCTGGGTTCAGATTTGCGTCTGTTGGCAGATGCTCGACGCGCAGTATGAGTTCACGTCGTGCAAGAAGGGGCAACGTCTCCATTGCTTGGATCGAATTGAGCATGAGATTGAGAATCGCTTGTTTGAGCAACCCGGCATCCACATTGGCCATGACTGGCTGCGCGGGGAGGTCGACGCGCAGGAGTACGCCAGCCAATTGGGTTTGAGGATGGAGGAAGTCGGTCAGCTCTTCTACCAGCGTCCGTAGGTCGCACCGCTGACGATCCAGTCGAACTCGACCAGCGAATCGCAGAAAGTCCTCCAGAATGTCCTTCAGCCGTGCCGTCTCTCGAGCCAATGTGTCGACTTTACGGATCAGTGGCTGGGAATCGTCTGCAGTCAGGTCGGAATCAAGCACGGCTTCGCGCAAGAGCTGAGCGTTGAGTACGACGCTCGAGAGTGGGTTCTTGATTTCGTGAGCAAGACCGCTGGTCATGGCGCCAATTTCCGCCAGTCGTTCGGCTGCGATCGCACGGCGTTCGGCGACCTGTGCTCGTTCATTTCGGCGACGCAGCGCAATGACAAATACGAAAGTGCAGATCGCAATTCCGAGAAGTAAGCCAGCAAAAAAAGAAGGAGATGAAAACACGGTCGGGCCGATCGCCCTAGATCAGGCCGTTGGCGTTTCGACGCGGGTCGTTGCCTTTGCAGCCGTTGCCGCCCAACCTTTGGATCCCGACTGCGCGCTGTAGGTTACCTTTTCGCCATCTCGCAAAGTTCGGAATCCTTGATCTTGCTCAATGACACTGAAGTGAACAAAAATGTCTTGTCCCTGCGGACCGATGATGAATCCGAATCCCTTTCGTGCATCGAACCACTTGATGATTCCATCAGCATTGACAATGGTCTGCGAGATTTCGGACATTCGGGTCTCCACTAATTCAATCCAAACACGAAAAAAACAAACCGATCATCTGTGTCAGTACGCAGTAACTTGCCAAACAATACAGCAGTGAGTGGATTGTGCCCCCAAAATACGGTTTGTGCAAGAGATGATTGGAAAAGATCGGTTTTTTTCCAACGAAAAAGGGGGCTGACCTCATTTAGGTCGATAGCCCCCACATTCATCGGACACTGATGTGCCCGCATCTAGTTTGCAAGTATTTGTCTCTTATGTACTTATCGACGTCCGCGGCCTCCGCCGTTTCCGCCTCGACCACCACCACCGCCACCGTTGCCGCCACGATCATCTCGGCGTCCTTCGCCTTGATCAGGTGATTCTTGACCTTCTGCACCAACGAGCGCAGGATCTGGTGGATCCAACATTGCCTTTCGGCTCAATTTGATGCGACCCGTATCGTCGACGTTGATGACTTTCACTTTGATGATGTCACCCAACTTGAGAACTTCGTTGACATTGCGCACGAATCCGTGGGCGAGTTCGCTGACGTGAACCATTCCATCAGTTCCTGGCGCAAGTTCGACGAACGCTCCGAATTCTTTGATGGAAACAACACGACCTTCGTAAACGGTCCCAACTTTGATCTCCGCTCCAAGGGCTTCAATCTCCGCACGTGCTTGTGCGGCGGACTCAGCGTTCGAGCAAGCGATGAAGACAGTTCCGTCTTCTTCAATGTCGATCTGCGCACCTGTTCGTTCCTGAATACTTCGGATCATCTTGCCGCCTGGACCGATGACCTTTCCAATCTTCTCTGGATCAATCTTGACGATTGTGATCCGCGGAGCAATCGGCGAAATATCGGCGCGTGGCTTGTCGAGGACTTTCTCCATCTCTGTGATGAGATGCAGTCGGCCTTCCTTTGCTTGTTCGAAAATCGTGACGATTTCATCAATCAGCAACCCACGAGCCTTCAAGTCCAACTGAATTCCGGTGATTCCATCACGAGTTCCAGAGACCTTGAAGTCCATTTCGCCGAAGAAATCTTCTTCGCCGATGATGTCCGTGACATGGGTGACGCGACCTTCTGCGCTTGTGAAGCGCCCAACTGAAATGCCAGCGCAAGTTGCCTTGATAGGGACGCCCGCATCCATAAGTGCGAGGCACCCGCCGCAAACACTGGCCATACTTGATGACCCGTTGCTCTCGGTGATTTCACTCGTCAGACGAACCGTATACGGGAAGTCTTCTGCGCTTGGAAGGATTGCGAGGAGCGAGCGTTCAGCAAGAGCGCCGTGCCCGATTTCGCGTCGGCCTGGACCAGTGATACGACCTGCTTCGCCCGTGCAGAATGGAGGGAAGTAATAATGCAGATAGAACTTCTTGGCATATTCGGGAAGAAGGCCGTCCACGATTTGTTCATCCTTGGTCGTGCCGAGGGTGCAGGTCACGATGGACTGCGTTTCGCCACGTTGGAAGAAGGCAGAACCGTGGGTTCGAGGCAAGAGTGCCACGCTCATATCGAGCGGGCGAATCTGTCGAAGTGGTCGTCCATCGGCGCGAACGCCCTTTTCTGCGACTAGGTAATGAGTGATCTTCTTTTCGAGAATGCGCAGGCATTCCTTTGCTTCACGAATGCGGCGTTCGGCGATCTGGTGGTCGCTGTAACTCATTCCAGGAGTGAGTTGGAAAAACGAGTCGATCGTCCATTTTTTGATGCGGTCTACTTCAGTGTTTCGGGCATGCTTGCCGTGGATTTGGCGAGCGGTGAGCAATGGCTGGTATGCCTTCTCTTTGACAATCGTCATCACTTCTGCCGATGGCGCTGTCGAATCACCGGCGCGTTTGGCAGGGGCTCCGCACTTCGCATGCAGTTCATTGATGAGGTCCAAGATTGGTCGAACGCCATTGTCAAGACCGAATTTGATCGCAGCGATCATGTCAGCCTCACTGATTTCAGCTGCACCGACTTCGATCATGTTGATGCCATCGGAATGACCCGACAAGACGAGGTCGAGATCGCTGAATTCCATTTGGGCTTGGGTTGGGTTGATGATGAAGTGGGGTTGATCATCAATAAAGATGCGTCCCACGCGCACGGTCGCCACTGGTCCGTTAAATGGCGCGTCGGAAATATGGAGCGCAGCGGATGCGGCTGAACAACCAATCACGTCAGCATCATTCTGCCCGTCATGGGATAGAACGAGGACCTGCAACTGCACTTCGTCGACAAATCCTTCTGGAAAGAGTGGGCGAATCGGGCGATCCATCATTCTCATCGTGAGAATTTCCTTCTCGCTCGGTGGTCCTTCCTTCTTGCGGAATCCACCTGGGTATTTGCCAGCGGCTGGTGCCTTTTCGCGGTAATCGCAGGTCAAAGGAAAGAAATCGATACCGGCACGTGGATTCGCACGGACGGCTGTTGCAAGGACGACTGTCTCTCCAAATGTTGCGAGGACTGCGCCGCTTGCGAGTTTGGCGATCTTGCCGGTTTCAAGTCGGAAGATTCGCCCTCCGATTTCTTTTTCGACGGTGACGTGTGGTCGTGTTGTCATGACTATGCCTTTCTAAACGAGGTGATAATAGAGTCGCACGGATTCAATAAATTGAATTGCGACAAAGTGAGAACCCCGATAAAGGCAGAGGCTAAAACGCATAACCGCACGGACTGCGAATTAGCGACTGCCTTCGCGGGGCGAGGAGGGTTACTTGCGTAGCCCGAGTTTCTTGATGAGGGACGAATAGCTCTCGCGGCGAGTTTCGGCGAGATATCGCAGAAGGCGATTGCGTTTACTGACCATCAAAAGAAGTCCGCGTCGACCTGCGTGATCCTTCTTGTGAGCCTTGAAGTGGGCTTGAAGCGAATTAATTCGCTCAGTCAGAATTGCGATTTGAACTTCCGTCGATCCGCAGTCGGTCGCATGGTGGCGGTGTGCCGCGATGACTGGAGCTTTTTCTTGTGTCGAGATCATGGTTTTCTTTCGCTGGTCGTTCGTCGCGAACGCCTAATTTGTGTCCTTGAATTTGAGCAGCGCAGGCTACCAAACTCCGTCACACTGGTCAACGCAATGTGGGCCAAAGGTTGAGGCGTAGACCGATAACCCGCTGTACATGCGATCGAATGGAAATGACTATCTCCGATTGCCACCTATCCTGCGGCGATGAAGAGTGCGACCGATGGCTTGCGAGCTACCACCGACGAATTTGTTGTCCTGAGTGCCAAGATTGAACAGGGCGGCGGTGCGAACGGAGTTGAGCGTCAACATCGCCACGGTCGACTGACCGCACGTGAGCGCATCGGTTTGCTGTTAGACCCATCAACGGCTCAATGCGAGTGTGGGCTTCTTGCAGGATGGAATATGTACAAGGAGTATGGCGGTGCACCTGGCGCTGGCGTCGTGACCACGATTGGTCAGATCGAAGGACGTCTGTGCATGGTCGTGGCAAATGATGCAACGGTGAAAGCTGGCGCGTTCTTTCCGATGACCTGTAAAAAGATCATTCGAGCGCAGGAGATCGCGCAGCGCGCTCGAATGCCCTTGGTCTACCTCGTCGATAGCGCAGGCGTTTTTCTTCCGCTGCAGGAAGATGTTTTTCCTGATACCGATGACTTTGGACGCATTTTTCGCAACAATGCAGTCATCTCGGCGCAGGGGATTCCGCAGTATGCAGCCATCATGGGTAATTGTGTTGCAGGCGGAGGCTATTTGCCAGTTCTCTGTGACACGCTGCTCATGACCGAGGGAAGTGGTCTCTATCTGGCAGGTCCAGCGTTGGTGAAGGCTGCGATCGGCCAAGAAGTGACGAGCGAAGAACTCGGCGGCGCACAGATGCACGCAGAGATTTCTGGAACGATCGACTTTCGAGAAAAGGACGATCCAGCGTGCTTGATTCGTTTGCGTCGATTGATGACGATGAATGCAGCTGCGCCACTCGCGTCTGATCCGCCAGTCGCAGCGGTTGATCCGGAACGTGCAGTTGAAGATGTCTATTCGGTCTATCGAAGCGATGTCGGTGCGCAGTACGACACGCGTGACGTCCTGAAGTGCATCGTGGATCGCGGATCGATGGACGAGTATCGCATGGAGCATGGTCCATCATTGGTCTGTGTCTACGCAAAAATTGCTGGGTTTCCCGTTGGAATAGTTGCCAACCAGCGCAAGATCACTGAGCGAAAAATGCCCGGCGGCAAGGCGGGCCCGTCCACATCCAAATGCATGCCAGGAGTGATTTACGACGACAGCGCTGACAAGGCGGCACGTTTCATTATGGATGTCAATCAGCGCAGGATTCCTTTGTTGTTCATTCATGACACGACTGGATTTATGGTTGGTCGTGATAGCGAACAGTCGGGAATTATTCGCGCTGGAGCAAAGATGGTCAATGCAATGAGCAATTCAATTGTTCCCAAAATTGTCTTGATCGCGGGCAATTCATATGGAGCGGGAAATTATGCAATGTGCGGTCGTGCCTTTGATCCATTCTTAACATTTGCATGGCCTGGAGCGCGCTGTGCAGTGATGGGCGCCGCACAATCCGCAAATACGCTGCTGCAAATTGACCTTGCCGCACGAGAGCGAAAGGGCGAGCCTGTTGACGAGGCAATGCGCGAAAAACTGCTCGCTGCTATTTCGGCGTCCTATATGGAACAACAGGACATTCGTTATGCCGCGAGTCGCGGTTGGGTTGATCGAATCATCGAACCGCATCGAACGCGCGTTGAATTGGCGATGGCGCTTCGAATGGCAGCACAAGCGCCGATCGTGGGAACATTTCACACGGGCGTTCTTCAGACGTGAAAGCTGCAAGGTATTCGTGAGCAATACACCGAAAACAACTGAAATTGTCGTTGCAACTGGAAATCCGCATAAGGTCGAAGAGATACGAGAAATTCTTGCTGCGATGGGGGTCCGCGTTCTGGCGCTCACTGATGTAGGCGTGGCCGACATTCCAGAGCCAGAGGAGGACGGCGTGACTTTCGAACAAAACGCTCGGATTAAGGCAACGCAGTACGCGCGCGCAATCAATCGAATGGTTCTTGCAGATGATTCGGGCCTTGCAGTCGACGCCCTCGGCGGAGCGCCGGGAGTTTTTAGCGCACGTTGGTCTGGTCTCGGTGTGACCCGCGAAGAGCGGGATAATGCGAATAACGAAAAACTGTTAACCGAGTTGGCATCGATTTCAGTTGGTCAGCGTGGGGCTCGATTCGTTTGCGCAATGTGCTTGGCCGCAGCCGATGGGAAGGTGGTTGCAGAGACGATTGGCGAGTTTCACGGATCGATTGGAATGGCTGCACGGGGCCTTAACGGATTCGGATACGACCCGCTCTTTGTGGTCGACGACTCTGGTCGAAGGAGCGCTGAATTGACCTCGGCAGAGAAGAATGAGCGCAGTCACCGAGGTGCCGCCACTCGAGCGATGGCGAATGTCTTAGCAACGCTCCACTCCGTATCCTGATTGCGTGGTGATCTCTCTTCCAGTTCTTCCACTCGCAACGCCTGGGCAGCGCTATTCCTGTCACGGTTGTGGCAACTGCTGCCGCGACTTCACGGTTCAACTTCGCCCCGCAGATTCCCAGCGAATTCGTCAACAAGCGTGGGAGTCTCGGATTGGCTCGAATCCAATCGTGTTTTTTCGCGGGCAGGAATATTTGAGACAGCGCCCCGACGGCGCATGCATTTTTCTGTTAGACGACGGACGCTGTCGAATACATGCGGAGTTCGGATTTGAGGCGAAGCCCATCGCATGCCAAATGTTTCCATATATGTTGGCGCCGTCCGAAACGTCGAGCCAGATGGGAGTCAGCTTCGCATGTCGAAGCGTCGTCGAGAACAAGGGGAAACAGTTCAACGAACAAGTTCCTGATGCTCTCAAGATTGTCATGCGTGGCATTCCAGAAGTTGTCCGATCAACACGAGGCGCAGCGATCTCTCGCAGGCGCCGCGCAGAATTTGGCGAGTTGGATGTTCTCAAGAGCCGACTTGTCCGTTGGATTCAGCGTGATGCACCGCTTGAAGAGCGGTTGGATGGACTTGCTTGGATTGCGCAAACGTTGTCTGTAGCGCGTCTGGAAAAGATGCGAGGATCCCGCTTCAAAGAACTCATCGATCTGCTCTTTGATGCGCTTGCTGACGAATTGCCGCTGCATCCCGTTGCTGATCCAATTCCCCGTCAAATAGCGCTCTTTCAGGGTTCGATCTTCGCACGCACCGAGGATCCCAAACCGCTTGCGCAGGGAGCACCAGGTCGTTTTCTTTCGACGATCAGCCAATTGCAGAGAAGTCGCTTATGGCGGCGTGGAATCGCGGACAGCGTGGTTCCATTGATCGGCGTTGGCTGGCCGACATCGGCGACATTTGGTCAGGTGGCACGGATCAACCGTGTGCGTGCATCGCCTGAAATTTCTGCGTGTGATGAACTCGTCTCTCGTTGGATACGATCTTCGATCGAAGGCGGTCGCATTTGGGGAACTGGTTATTACGGTTGGAGTGCAGTCGACGGCCTCGCGTCCGTTGTGCTTTCCGCAGCGACAATCGGTTGGCTCTCCCGATTGCACGCAGTCCAGTCGCATGAAGACGCACCGAGGTTGGCGAATGTGCAAGCAGCTGTGGGGCGCATCGATAGAACTGCAGGGCGTGCGGTATGGCTCGGTGGATGGTCGGAGCGAATGCGCTTGGCGTACCTCATCCGAGACGATGGCTTGCGCCGATTAATCGCATCGCAGTTTTAGTCGCTCGTCGCAATCGAGATTTCGAGAGTCGGAAAATCAGGACGGATTCTTGCCGATCGCAGAGCGCATATCCGTGTCAGCGTTGACATTTTTCATTCGGTAATAATCCATCACGCCAAGATGCCCGTTGCGAAAGGACTCCGCGATTGCACGGGGGATTTCGGCTTCTGCAAGAATGACGATCGCGCGATTCTTTTGGGCTTCAGCGTTATGTTCGGCCTCTTGTGCAATCGCAAGTGCTCTGCGTTGTTCCGCTTGCGCTTGGTACCGCTTGGTATCGGCTTCAGCCTGCGCTGCTTGAAGTTGTGCGCCGATATTTTCTCCGACATCAACGTCGGCAATATCAATGGAGAGGATCTCGAAGGCAGTTCCCGAATCAAGACCTTTCGCTAACACCGTCTTGGAAATCCGGTCAGGATTTTCGAGAACGCTCTTGTGATCCATCGCAGATCCAATGGTCGAAATGATTCCTTCACCAACACGTGCGATGATCGTCTCTTCAGTGGCGCCACCAACGAGGCGCGAGATGTTGGTTCGTACGGTGACCCGAGCCTTTGCTCGAAGTTGAATTCCATCTTTTGCAACGGCGTCGATCGTCTGCTTGCCAGATGCAGGATTGGGGCAATCGATCACCTTCGGCATCACCGAAGTATTGACCGCATCAACGATGTCACGACCAGCCAAGTCAATTGCAACAGCACGATCCCATGGAAGATCGATACCAGCCTTCTCGGCAGCAATCATGGCGCGCACGACATTCGTCACGCGTCCGCCAGCCAGAAAATGTGCTTCCATATTCTGCGTGCTGATGTCGAGTCCGGTCTTCTTCGCACTGATGCGATTGAGCACGATCAGCGAAGGGTTTACCTTTCGAAGTCGCATCATGATGAGGTCGAGCAGACTGACGGGAGCGCCGCTGAGCCACGCCTGCAACCACAGTTGCACATATTGCCCAATGATCAGCAGAAAAACTAAGCCGACAACGGCGACGACCGCAAGACCAATCCATGCCCAAGGTTCGATTGCCAGAGTCATTGTTGTATTGCCCATGGGGGCATCGTACCGAGAACCACATTACTGATCGGTCGAAGCGAATGGAAGTTCTCGCACCTTCAACTGTCCGTCAAGTGCGTCGACCACCTTGACGCTCGTTCCTTCAGCGATGAATCCATTTTCAGCGAGTGCTTCGAGGCGTCCGCCATCGATGCGAATGAATCCAATGGGACGAAGTGTGGTGATCGCGATCCCTTCGCGTCCAACAAATGCTGCGAGTTGACGAGCCGTGTTTTTCGCTGCTGATCCTGAGGTTGAAACGGAGGTGTTGGCGGATTCATCATCGCCCTCGTCGCCATGCTTCTTGTTTCCGTCTGCGTCCTCTTTCAAGATCATGCGGTGAGCGATGGGAGTTTTCGACCAAACTTTGAAGACAAGCAGAACGACGATTGGACTTCCGCCACAGAGGATTGCCAGATAGACGCCGCCCCATGTCACGTCGTACACAAACATCGATGCGATTGAGCCGACGGCGCTGACGCCAGTCATGACAGCAAGGGCTCCCGCCGATGGAACGAAGAGTTCGAGAACCAACAGGACGATCGCCAATCCAAGAAGTCCGATGGCAACGAAAAGATAAATTTCTTCGCGTCCAGTGACTGGAGCGGTTTGAGCGAGCAAGGTCATCATCATGTGGAAGATTGTCCCCGATCTATCGTCTCGTGGCGAGGCGGATCGTTCAAAAGTGTTTCGACTTCCAGCGTTGTCCCTCGGCGGCGGACAATGCGAACTCGTGTGCCACTCTCAACGAATTCACCATTCGTTTGCGCATCGAATGGTTGATGACCGATTTGGACCTTTCCAGTTGGACGGAGAGTGGTGATTGCGACCGCTTCGCTGCCTACTTGAGGCCAATTGTCTGGAATCGAAATCGCATGACTCGACTGCGACGAGGCGGCAGTTTGAAGAATTGCCCGTCGAAAGAGCGCTGATTGCGGGAGTGACTTCGAGGCGAACCAGAGAATTGCCGTCGATCCGAAGAGCGCAACGAGGATCGAGCCGATACCCATAAAAAGTTGCTGTTGTCCGATCGCAGACGAGATGTCGCGAGTCACGAAACTTGAAATCAAACCTGTGAGCACGAGAGCGCCACCGATAACCGCAATCCAACCGCCGAGCGGAAGTATCACGATGTCGAGTGCGACCAACCCGAGTCCAAGCACGACTGCGATCAGTTCCCACCATTCTGCCAAGCCCACCAATGCGGGAGCGCCAACGAGTAACAGCAACGCAATTGCTGCGAGCGTGCCGAAGATGCCGAATCCCGGTGTCACTGCTTCTAGTACGAAACCGACGAGCAGAACGACAATCAATCCGATTCGGACGGGCCATGTTGTGAGGAATCGCACGAGCCACTCCGACCATGTTTCTTCGTAATGCTTGACTGACGTGGCACCGAACCACGCGGCGATTTCTGTCTCGTCAGCCGCTCGACCTTTCGCCAATCCCAAGGCAATCGCTTCGTCCGGATAGAGGACTAGTAATTGGTCAGACTTTGCGATTTGTCCGACTAAATGCCATTGGCCACGGTCATTTTCTGACAGTCGCGGACGCGATAGTGCGCGTGGGGTTGGCGGATTTTCGATCATCG
This sequence comes from uncultured bacterium, assembly GCA_903919715.1. Classification (GTDB taxonomy): domain Bacteria; phylum Planctomycetota; class Phycisphaerae; order Phycisphaerales; family SM1A02; genus F1-60-MAGs104. Next base: position 187,077 of record CAIXJC010000012.1, read on the forward strand.
GTTTTGATCGATACTCTGCGAAGTAGGGGATCAGCGATTCATCGTCCGCATCTGCACTCAAAGCCACTGGAGGAATAATCGCTGTGGACTCACGTGGTGGATCGCCGCCAAATACTGTGCGATATTCCTCAGCATCGACAATCGCACGCTTCCCATTGGTCGCATTGCGAATCAGCCAGAGTTCGCTGCCAAGTCGCACGAATGATTGGACGAGATGTTCGTCATACCCACGCAGGCGGGCGCTATCGACAACTTCAGCAATAATCGGGGCCTCCATCTTTGCTCGTTCAGTCGCTGGCATTGGGATGAGTCCTGCGCCTGGGACAACTTGAATCGGGGCAGCATCGCCAAAGGCGGATCTGGGACCAACCAGTATCTCGCGCGTCGCGAGTGCGAGAATTGCGCCGGCGGAAAATGCGTACGGGTGCACCCAAGCCACCGTGTTCACTGGCATTTGTGTCTTGATGTAATTGCAAAGTTGCAATGTTGCGAGCAAATCTCCACCAGGAGTATCGAATTCTAGGACGATCGCTTGAGCGCCATTTGTCACGGCGAGTTCCGTTCGTCGCATGACGGAGATCACGGTGAGATCATCGATGGGGCCGCGAATCGGGATGATCGCGATACTCCCTGCCTGTCGTTCGGCGGGCACGGCTTGTGGTGAATCAGCTGATGCTGAATTCCACACGATCACCGCGAAAGTTGCAAACAAGAAGGCGATGAGTCGCAGGGAAGGCACGATGACGGGATGGTAGACCAAAGAAAACCCCGGCCACGATTGGCCGGGGTTGAACGATTCTTTGTTTGAGGCGAAGTCTGAAACTTGTGCCTCTCTGAAATCAATCCCAACTTGCGATGTGATTGGCTGTCAGCGGTCCAGTGCATGAGGTGACAATCTGAATCAGCGAATCACGACCAGTCGCGGTGTCGGAGAAAAAGACGTTGTCAAGAACCGAAGTAGTTCCTGATGTCACCTTATCGAGTCCTTCAGGCGAGGAACTTCGCACAAAAACAACGTGGTTGTCATTGTGGCAAAGGTTGCCTTCCCATTCATCCTTGGCTCCGTGAATTCCAAGCGTTTGGGAATTGGTGTAGTCCGCAGTATTCGTCACACCATTCTTGACGCCACGGTTTCCAAGAACGACGAACTTCGAGTTTCCCGAAGCGCGCCATTCTTTCTTCCGCCGATCGTTGTTTGCGAGTGGCATCGTGGCATAAGAAGTCGCCGACGCATTGAGAAGATCTGGTGCACTTCCTGAAATAATGAAGTGGGGAACTCCTGCGCCACCACCGCCGTCAGCACTATCGCCATCCCAATACTTGTCTTGTGCTGGTCGATACTGAGTGAAGTCATAATTCGTGCATGCTCCGATACGTGAACTCGTCTCTGCGGGGCTGATTAACAGCGTTGCTGGGAAGAGATTTTTCGCGATGCAAGCTGCATACAAATTCTGATGCGAATTCTTGAGTTCATTGAAATCCCCGCGGCCTGGGATATTGACTCCGCCAACCATCATGCGATTAATTTCGCCTGGCATTGGGTAATTCTGGGCCGGGTCATCATTCGCTTGAGTGAGGAATCCCGTATGGATCTGCTTGATTTGAGTCGCACACTTGATTTGTTGTGCACTCTTGCGCGCCTTCGCCAAAGCTGGCAGGAGGATTCCCAACAGCAATGCGATGATCGACATGACGACCAAGAGTTCGACCAAGGTAAAAGCCCGTTTTGTCTGTTTCATAGTGTTTCCAATCTTTTTCGTTGTAAGTGAATTCATGTGTATATGGTTTCTTTCTGAAGGATCCGCGTGATTAAGGGACGATTGCCGTGTCGTAAACGACGGCACCGTTATCTGCGGTTGGAGCACCAATAGTGAATGCAAGAATTGCGTCTCCTTGCTTCGCGGCTCCAGCCGTTCCAGATTGGCCGCATAGGAAGTCCATACAGAAGATATTGTCCTTGTCGAGTGTTCCAGACGTTCCTGCACAGTCATAGCCTGTTTGAGTTGGGAACATGGTTGTCGTGTATTCGCAGTGGTTATCTGCGAAGACAACGTTTCCATCCCATTCCTTCTTGGACCCGTGCAAGAGAAGCGTTGGACTGTTCTTATAGTCCGCAGCGACCGTTACAGCCGAAGCAGGGCCAGTGTTCGCGTGCTTTGGTCCTCGGGTTGAGAAGAGCGGACGAGAACTGTCACCGCTCGCTCTCCAACCGACTGCCTTACGTTGTCCAAATAGCGGCTGATGTGCGAAAGAAGCATTGCAAATGCCGGTAGGTTGGTGGAGATTCGTCAAGAATGTCGCATCCCAGTACTTGTCAGCAGATGGGTCATATTGTGCATAGTCGTATGGGAGGTCTGCGACTCCAATTTGATTTCCCTTGCCTTTTTCAACAACATTCGAACCGCTGTATTCGGTTGGCCCGATAAGAATGTCCGCATTGAACAGTTCTCGTGCAATGCACGCTGAATAGAGATTGGCAGTGTTGTTGAGGGTGTAGGACTCTAAGCCCATTCCTTGAATCTGCTGCGTTCCAACTCCACCGCCAGCGGTGAGGCTCGTTCCCTGACGATTGATCCAACCTGGCGTTGGAAGTCTCGACTGGGAGTCTTCGCTCGCCATGATGATCATGGCCTTGTGAATCTGTGTTTGCTGAGTGGAGTCCTTTACGGTTCGAGCTTGGTCGCGTGCCTTTGAAAGAGCAGGCAACAAGAGACCGATCAGAACTGCGATGATTCCAATAACCACGAGCAGTTCGACCAAGGTAAAGGCGCGGGGTTTGACTTTAATTTCTGTCATGGGCGAGAGTCCTTCAAATATGGATGATGAATGATGCGAGTTTCAAACGACCCAACAAATAGGGTCACGATAAGTATTCGCCAATCGGACCGTCCGACGAGCGACTAAAAAAGCATGGATTAAACCTTCTCCATTGAATTTTGCTTAAAAACAGCCATTTCTAGCGGTTGTCAAACAGATTCAAAGGTTTTCATTTCCGATTCACCTACAAGGACTCGACCAAGGACTCGATGTTGTGCGACTCCGATTAAAGAGTTGCTTGCTATCGAAATTCGATCCAGGTGGACTTCGATCCAAGTGGGCTTCGATCCAAGTGGGCTTCGATCCAAGTGGGCGCCAAGTTGTCGGCTGCTGGGTCGGAAGGAGGCTGCCAGAATTCTGGGAGCCAGAAGAAACGAAGGACGATTTGAGCTCGCGCTCGGGTATGTGACTCAGTCAGCCAGTCGATACAACAAACTTTCAGAGAACCATACGAGGATACTTCAGATTTAGGTTGAGTCAAATTATAGTTTTGTCTCCATTTTTTTCTGAATCGCTATACCTTTCGAATATGACGACCTCCGCACCCGACCACGCCATGGAAATGCTTGCCAAACTTGGACTTGCCCTACCCGTACCCCCAAAGCCAGTTGCCTCTTATGTGCCGTCGGTACGCACTGGAAATTTATTGATCGTAAGTGGCCAACTTCCATTTCGAGACGGGAAGTTGATCGCGACTGGGAAGGTCCCTTCGGTCGTTTCGGTCGAAGTGGCTCAAGAATGCGCGCGCCAGTGTGTTCTCAATGGGCTCGCCGTTGTAGCCGCAGAATCTGGAGGGTCATTGGCACACGTATCGCGAATCGTCCGGCTTGGCGTATTCGTAGCGTGCGATGACGGATTTTCCGATCAACCGAAGGTCGCCAATGGGGCAAGCGATTTGTTACAGCAGATTTTTGGCGAGGCTGGGCGACACGCACGGGCGGCGGTTGGCACCAATGCGTTGCCGCTGAATGCGTGCGTTGAAGTCGAAATGATGGTTGAACTTCGTTCGTAGAGTTCGTGGATTTGGCGGGTTCGAACCGCTTTGCTTACTTCTTCAAAATAAGAAGTAGGACGAGCAAGCCGCACAACGAGGCGAGTCCGACGATCAATCCGATTGCGAGACCAGATAGTTTTGGTGGAGTAGAACGGCTCGATTGCATTTCAGATTCGGCCTGCCCCTCAACTTCTGTGGCAATTCCCGCAAGATCCATCGCTCGATTGGCGTATCTCAACGGTTCGCCAGCGAGCGCAAGGTCGATATCTTCGAGTAATTCCTCTGCGTTCTGATATCGATCCCGCGGCGATTTCTTCAGCATCATCTCCACGATTTCTGCCGTTGATTGGGAGATGCCAGCTGCGACTTGGTCTGGTGGCGTCAACTCTTGCGAGAGATGATGTTGCATGACCTGTGTCGGGTTGACTCCTTGAAAGGGAACTTGACCAGTCAGCATGTGATAGAGCGTGGCGCCAAGACCGTAAATATCAGCGGGGGGGCCGAGTTCAATCGCACCACGAATCTGTTCAGGGCTGATGTAGTACGGGGTTCCAAATGCTTTATTCCGCTCCGCTTCGGCGGTTTTTTTGTCGCCCATTGCGCGTGCTAAACCAAGATCTGCGAGTTTGGCGACATTCCCCTTGGTCATCACGATGTTTTTGGGTTTGATGTCTCGATGAATGAACCCACGGGCATGAGCGTGCTTTAATGCACTCGCAACTTGTCGAGCAATGGTCAGTGCGTCACGTTCTTTCAACCGTTTGAATTTTACGATCCGTTCGTACACGGTTTCGCCATCGACATATTCCATTACGAAATAGTGCTGTTCCCCAACTTGTCCGACATCGAATGCACCAACGATATTTGGGTCGGAAAGTTTCGCTGCCGCACGGCCTTCTTTGTAGAAGCGTTCGATGAATGAGGCATCGCCCGAATATCGGCGCGGAAGAATTTTGATTGCAACGAGCCGATCGAGGCTGGTTTGCTTTGCGAGATAAACCGAAGCCATTGCGCCAGCTCCGAGTTTGCGAATCATCTGATATCCCGGTATTCGCAGTACGGTTCGGTCACTTTCGGCTTCGGCGCGCAATCTCGCAAGTTGTCGCCGAGTGACAATTTGACCCTCGACGAGAATGTCGACGAACGCCTTGATCTGACCGGCGGGAGTGCGCATCGCAGCGAATGCAGCGTCAACCTCTGCTTGGGTGGCGAGGCCTCGATCAACTACGAGACGTCCAATGACGGAATCTGAAGAACTGCCGCTTCGGGATCCTTCTGCATCGCCGCTTCCGCTGCCAGCGGAATCCGACGCAGATCCTCGTGGCGCCGAAGAATCGCCAGAGAGCGGAGTCGGGTTTGAAGTTGGTTCAGCGTCGGTCACGTTGAGTTTGATCTTTGCAGAGAATCGAATTGTCGGATTTCACTATACTTCTCTTCGCTATTCACATGCGGACGGTTCCCCGGCGCATCCTCATTGTGCGCCCAAGCGCGTTCGGCGACGTCTGCCGCACGGTTCCACTGCTTTGGTCGCTTCGCAAGACCTTTCCAAAGGCTGTTATTGACTGGATTGTCGAGGATGTTTGGTCTCCAGCGATCAGCGAGCACCCAGCGCTTGATGGAGTCATTAAGTTTCCAAAACGGGAATTCAGGGATTGTTGGCGGAGCCCGCGAATTGCACTCAAGACAATTCGATGGTTTTTACGACTCCGCCGTGGACGTTACGACCTCGTTATTGATGCGCAAGGGCTTGCTCGTAGCGGGCTTATGTCGTGGATCACTGCGGCAAAGGTGCGTGTTGCAGATCGTTCTGGGCGGGAATTTTCATGGCTCGCCGCCACGAAACGTGTGACTCGCGTCGACGGATCTCACGTCGTTGACGCGATGTTGCGATTGGTTGCAGAAGTCGGAGTGCTTCCTATTACGGACATGCGCTTGATTGCGCCATCGGCTGATTTGGACTGGTGGCGCGAGGAATCAGTGCGAAGGGGAATCACGGGGCCATTCGTTGTCTTGGCGACTACCAATGGTTGGGAAGGCAAGCGCTGGGTTGCAGGGCGGTGGGGAGAATTAATGCGTGAAGTCGTCGGCGATTTCGCGCGTTGCGCAATTCAAGATGTCGTATTGATCGGCGCACCAGGAGAAGAAGATCAAGTTACGGAACTCTTTCAGGATGTCTCGAAGATTCCATTATTGCACGTTCATAATTTGGTCGGATCGACCACTGTTGGCGGGACGATGGCGGTGATTCAAAGTGCGTCGCTCGTCGTTGCACTCGACTCTGCGCCGGCGCATTTGGCTGTTGGATTTGGTGTTCCCCTCGTCGCACTTTATGGTGCGACCCAGCCCGCAGTCGATGGCCCGTATCAGGCGCAAGCGTGGTGTCTTCACGGTGGGCGTGGTGAAGAACTTGGGAGGCATGATTACCGCGACCCGCGAAAGGGTTGCCAAATGATGGAGCGAATCACAACACAGGAAGTCGTCGAGCTTGTGCGCAAGCGCCTCGATGGTGGAGGGCGATCATGAGTGGGTCACTCGTGTTGGCGAGTACGAGTGCGCGCCGCCGCGCGATGTTGTCCGCTGCGGGTTTCGATGCCATCTCGATCTCTCCATTCGTTGATGACGGCGGCCTCGCTGTGCGCGCCGATCACGCAGCGGAAGATTGTTGCGCATTAGCCTGGTTTAAAGGTGCGCAGATCATGAATGATTTGGTCCGATTGAAGTCGCATGCGCCGAGTGCGCGTTTCATTTTGTCGGCCGATACCGTCTGCGTATTAGGCAGCCGAGTGCTGGGAAAGCCGCGCGATGTCGACCATGCTCGACACATGCTTGAATCCGCTCGCGATCAAAGTCAACGTGTCGTCACGGGCGTTTGCATCATTGGTATCGCAGAGAAATCACGGGACATGTTGGCGGACTCTTCTGAAGTTCGATTTGGTGCAATTTCAGATCGCCAGATGGATGAGCATCTCGAGCAGGGAGGATGGATCGGCCGAGCGGGTGGATACAACCTCGAGGAACTTGTGGCGGCGGGATGGCCTGTCGAGTGGAGCGGAGATCAGTCCACAGTGACTGGCCTTCCGATGCAATTGCTGACGCCGATTCTCAAGCGCCTCCTCGGAGGTAGGGTGGTGGGACCTTGACCAATGGAGACTTCATCCTTCCTTTATGGTGTTCACCTGCGGCGCGCATTGCATCGAAAGCGTACGGAGCCATTGTTGAGTCGCGGAATGCTCGGCGTGACCGAGGTCTGGGAGTTCGATCCGTGGATCGACCTGTTATCTCGATTGGAAACATTGTTGCTGGTGGAACTGGAAAGAGTCCCATGGTCCGCTGGGTTGCGCAGTGGGCGCTTGATCGCAAAGTGTTACCGCTGATCGCACTTCGTGGATATCGAAGTCATGAGGGACAATCAGATGAGGCAATGGAACACCAATCGCTCTTGCCTGAAACTCGAATTGCTGTCGGCGCAGATCGGCATCAAACGATTCGTGCGGCAGTCGCACGCGACCCATCGATTGGTGTCGTGATTTTGGACGACGGATTTCAGCATCGGGCACTTGCGCGGGAACTCGATGTTGTCTTGGTTGATGCGGCCCGGTCGCAACTTCAAGGCGAACTGCTTCCGCTTGGATGGTTGCGCGAACCTCCGAAGAATCTCGCACGCGCGAGTGGAGTCATTGTGACGCATGCACATCAATTTGATTCAGCGCTCGATCAACAAATTCGATCGTTGCATGGTCGATCACCGCTTGCATGGTGCGATCACATTTGGGATGGCTTGCAGGTTCGTGTCGGGGATGAAACGACGGTGGAGTCAAACGAATGGTTGCGGGGACGGCGCATCGCAGTGTGGGCAGGAATCGGTCAGCCAGACGCTTTCGTGGCTCAACTCAGGTCATTTGGCGCCGAGATCGTCGACGTTGCGGCGCTCCGCGATCATGCGAGATATGGAAGTACGACTGTCGCACGATTGACTCAGGAGGCGCATGCTGCGGGTGCCACGGCGATTGCGACCACGGGGAAGGATTGGGTAAAAGTCGCCGTCGATGCAGTTGGAATGGGCCTCCCACTGATTGTCCCCCGACTTCGATTGAAGTTTATCGCCGGCGAAGATGCATTTCGGGAAGTTCTCGAGAAGAGCGTTCCGAGGCGGTAGTCTGTTGTTCATGATTCTGATGGAAGACCGTGTGCTCGATCGAGTTCGAGCTTGGAAGCCCTTTCGCCTTTTAGTGGTGGGGGATTTTATGTTGGACCAAGCGCTCGCCGGTGATGCCGAGAGGTTGAGCCCCGATGCTCCAGTACCGGTGTTGGCCGTTCGTGACCCGCTTGCCACAACTGATACGGCTGGAGGCGCTGGCAACGTTGCCGTTTTCGCGGCGGCGATCGGCGGCACGGTCGAGTGCGTTGGAGTGGTCGGTGACGATCACGAAGGGCGCTTGCTGCGCAAGACGCTTGAAAATGGAAAATGTGGAACGGAAGGGTTGATCATTGATCCGACTCGTCCAACGACGACGAAACGCAGTCTCATCGGGCGAGCGCAGCACCGGCATCCACAGAAGATGTTCCGAATCGATGTGGAATCGCGAGAGCCATTGGCGGTTTCGATCCAAGCAAAATTGCTTGATGAGATTTCTAAACGATTGAATTCATGTGATGTTGTATGTATTGAGGATTACACGAAGGGCGTTTGCACTCCCGCTCTGTGCGCGAAATTGATAGAGCTTTGCCGTTCGAAAAAGATTCCCGTTTTGGTGGATCCTGCTGCGATCAATGATTATTCGCGTTATCGCGGAGCAACGGTGATTACGCCCAATCGTTCCGAAGCAGAAAAGGCAACAGGGCGCACAATTGATCCAGCGAATGTCGTTGCCGCATCTCGGGAGATGGCAAGCGAAATGCTCAAGACGCTTGCGCTGGATGCTGTTGTCATTACGCTCGATCGATATGGCGCAGTCTTAGAAGTCAGTGGATCACCATCGATTCATTTGCCAACGATTGTTCGTCAGGTCTATGACGTCGCAGGAGCAGGCGACATGGTCTTGGCGGTTCTGGCCGGTGCGGTTGCCAATGGGATGCCTTGGCCGGAAGCGGTCACGCTGGCAAATATTGCTGCGGGCATGGAGGTCGAAGTCTTCGGCGTGCGCGCATTTTCCATCGCGGAGATTCAGGCGCAACTCATTCGGATCGCACATGCTTCTATGGGGAAGATTAGATCGCGCGAAGATCTCTTGGTGGAAATCGCAGCGCACCGCAGCGCTGGCCGAACCATCGTGATGACGAATGGCTGTTTTGATGTCCTTCATGCGGGGCACGTCGGATATTTGCGAGAGGCGAAATCTCTTGGCGACATTCTGGTTGTCGGTGTGAACTGCGATGCGCAAGTTCGTTCGCTCAAAGGTTCTGACCGTCCGATCTATTGCGAGACGGATCGTGCTGAACTTCTCGGTGAGTTGACCTCGGTCGATTACATCACGATCTTCGAAGAACCAACCGCAACTGAACTACTTCGAGCGGTGATCCCGGACGTGTATGTCAAGGGCGGAGATTATGAGAGTAAAGAGATCACGGAATCGGGCGTTGTCAAGGAACTTGGCATAAAATTATCACTTGTTGCTCATCGCCCTGGTTTGTCCACGACTTCCGTGGTCGATCGTGTGCGTGCGCAGTTTGTAAACGGTGGAAATGTCTCCGCTTCTTGACCTACCTCTTGACTGCCCACCAGCAAAGAGTGATACTAGTGCGACTCGCAAGTAGAGCATCAAGACTTTTCGATGTGGGAATGATCGAGATGCGTCAGATTCTGAATTTTCGCCTTTGAAAACTCATGGGATATTGAAATGTCGACCATAACAAAAAAAGATTTCGTCGATCGGATTGCTGAGAAGACCGGGCAGAAGCGTGGCGAGGTCAAAGCCACTCTTCAGTTGTTTCTTGACGAGATGGTCGATGAATTAACAAATGGAAATCGACTCGAGTTTCGCGACTTTGGAGTTTTCGAAGTGCGCGAGCGAGCATCTCGAACTGCACAGAATCCCAAGACCCTTGAGCAGGTCATTGTTCCCGCGCGCAAGGCGGTGCGATTTAAGATTGGGCGCCTGATGCGAGAACGGATTGTCGGTGAGTCCGTTTCCCAAACGCTCGCTGCCCACTGATGGCCAAGTCAAAGCGTCAGCCGAGTCAGGGCGATTCTGCGCCAAGAGTTGATCCTCAAGAGACGGCTCGGCTGCTGAAGGCGATGCCGCCGAATGCTCCCGAAGCGGAAATGGCATTGCTTGGGAGTATGTTGATTGAGCCCGGAGTCATCGGCGATGTCGTTGGAATCATTCGGGGCGGAGATGATTTTTTTCTCGATAAACACCGCACGATCTATATGACGATGGTGGAGATCTACGATCGCACAGCATCCGTGGATGTCGTGCGATTGAACCAGCAATTGTCGGATCGCCAGGTACTGGAAGCGATCGGCGGGTTGGATTATCTCGTTCAGTTGACCGAGGCTGTTCCAAGTGCGCAGTTCGCATGTGAGTACGCGAAGGCTGTTCGTGACAAGGCCACTTTGCGACAACTGATCGATGCATCGAGTTCGACCGTTCATGATGCGTTTCACTCTGCAGATGAAGCGCAGGTGATATTGGAAATGGCTGAGCAGAAAATATTTTCCATCGCTCAGATGCGAGAGTCCACGCCATTCGCACATTTGCCAGATTTGCTTCGAGAAACCATGGAGAAACTCGAATCTCGTGATGGCACGGGCCTCACGGGATTGGCGTGCGGATTCGAAGATATTGACGAGATGACAACGGGTCTTCAGCGCGGCGAAATGTTGATCGTTGCGGCTCGACCGTCTATGGGAAAGACGGCCCTCGCATTGAATTTGATGGAAGGCGTCGCATTGGCTGGTCAGCCAGTCGCCATGTTCAGTTTGGAAATGGGTCGGCAGCAACTTGTCCAGCGACTGTTATGCGCGAAGGCCGGAGTCGATAGTCAACGCCTTCGTAAAGGCACATTGATGGCCGAAGATAATCGCCGACTGATGGCGGCATGTGATGCACTTCAGTCGTCCAAGATTTTCATTGATGACACGCCTGGTCTGACGCTTCTACAGCTTCGATCGAAGGCTCGAAGAATGAAGGAAAAGTTCGACATCGGATGCGTCTTCATTGATTACCTTCAGTTGATGAGTTCTGGTTCTCGAAGCGAGAGCCGGCAGGTTGAAGTGAGCGAGATCAGCCGCGGCATCAAGGCGATGGCTCGCGAATTGGATGTACCTGTGGTGTGCCTCTCGCAGCTGAACCGTGCGGCCGAGCAGCGCGAGGGGCATCGTCCTCGCATGAGCGACCTTCGAGAATCGGGTTCGATCGAACAGGATGCCGACGTGATCTTGATGCTCCACCGCGAGGAGTATTACCACCAGGGTGACTCCGAATGGTCTGAAGCCAATCTCGATAAAGTTGGAATGGCTGAACTGATCTTTGCGAAGCAGCGAAACGGACCAACCGGAGTAATCAAACTCATCTGGGATCAGAATTCGACATGTTTCCGTTCGTATTCGCCAATGACCCCAACCGCTGGAGTTGAGTATCGAAGTTTTGAACCACGCGGGGCGCGGTACGACGGCGGGCCCGACGATCTTCCAACTTGATCGCTCGCCACCAGTGGGGTGCTTCGCCTTTCGTGCATTGTTATCGAGTCCGCCCGTAGACTCTCGCATTCAATGACAGAGGGTCAGGACGACCGTATTGCACAGTGGCTCGCTGAGGCAGCCCGAGGCGACGAGAACGCATGGCGTTGTCTTGTGTCGGAGTTTTCTCCGCGAATATTCGGTCTCCTGAGATCGCAGTGTAAAGACTCAGAACTTGCTGAAGAATTGACCCAGTCCGTCTTTGTGACGCTCGCCGAGAAGTTGTCTCAATACACAGAGCAGGGGCAATTCGAGCCGTGGATCTTTCGAGTTGCAACCAATCGGCTCCGCGACGAAATGCGCAGGCGCACGCGGCATGCGAAGCCAACTCCGCAGGAATCATTGGTCGAACTTGAGGGTCCACGAGGAGAATCAGGAGGTTATAGGACGATTGATCCTGTCCAAGTTCAGGATCTTGAGAATGCGATGGACGAATTGTCTCGGTCGGACCGCGAGATCGTTGACTTGCGGCACACGGGGGGGCTAAGTTTCAAACAGATTGCTGATTTGCTTGGGGAGCCTGTCGGGACTCTCTTGGCAAGGCATCACCGTGCGCTCGCTCGGCTTCGTGAATCGATGGAGCGGTTCGAAAAAAGAAGGGGCAATTGATGCAATTGATCACATGGCGGGGCGTTCTCCTCGCAACATGATGGGTGATTTCACACCACAATCTCATTCCGGCAACCATTCAGATCCCTCGGAAGGTTTAGCGCACGCCGATTCGGCGCTGGAGTCGCTTTTGAATGTGCGAGGGCAATCGATTCGCAGTCGCAGCGGGATGAACGAGCGTGTGATCAGTGCAACTCTGCCGCTCATCAGTCCTGCCTATTCGTTCAAGTTGAACGCCGCGCGTCAAAGACGCGTGCGTTGGGGAATTGGATCAGCGATCGCAGCATCGTTGGTCGCGGCATTTGTGATCGTTCAGTTGCCAACGAATAAAAATGCAACCTCTGATGTCGTGGCTTCAACGGATCAGGGCGGAACGGTTGCGGAGCCTGTGCTAGTTTCGCTGCTCGCTGGAAGCGAAGTCATTTCTTCTGACGGAACAAGCGAATTTGTGATTGATCGTGCGAGCGCTATGCCGATTCTTCGAACGCGAGACGCATCGTTTGGAGATCTCAATTCAGAAGTGCAATTGATTCTTGCTTCGGCATCTACCCAGTGATGTTCGCTGTGTTTGTCATTTGTGTTTTTAATTTGTTGCATCCTCGGACCCGTACCCATTCCTAACTGGACCATCTTGATACCCATCCGCTCATATCGAAATACAGTGTCGAATCTTTCAATCGTCCTGCTCACAACCGCTTGTTCCATTGCAGCTTCTGCGGACGCTTGCCTTATTGCACCAACGCCCGATGAGGCAGCTGCTTCTGGAATGTCGAGCGCAATGGTTGAGAACGGCGGTGGAGTTCAAAGTCAAATTCGTCCAGTGGGCCCTGATGCCGATGCGCTCATTTCCGTTGCGCGCGATGTCTCCCCCGAGTGGGCGAAAACCCTTGAAACGGCGCGGTCGAAGGATCCCGAAACCTTTCGTGTGGCTGCGGCTAAGTTGGGAAAGCGTCTTTCTTCACTCGCTGTGCTGCGAGAACATAAGCCGGCGTTGTACGCGCTTCGTGTCGAAGAACTCAAAGTGCAAGGTCAATTGGAGGGATTGGGTTCGCAGTGGATGAGCGCACGGCTTGGAAGTCGTGCGGCAGAATCCGAAAAGCTGGAGAGTCAAATCCGAGGACTCGCGGGAACGCTCGTTGACCTCAATTTGCGTTCACGTGCTATGGAATTGGCCGAGATCGACGCTGTGATGCGAACGATGCGTGCCGATTTGGAACGTGATGCACGGGCGAGAGATGAAACGGTCGAAAAGATGGTCAGCGCTTCTCGAGATGGAACTGGGGAAAATGTTTTAGGTGGACGCGCTCCTGTTGATGCGCCGGCGTTGCCGACGAAGTCAGCCGTGCCAGCGTCCGTGCCAACATCGACCAAGCCGCAGGCGCCATAAGAATGTCGAGCGGGATATTGAGTTGGGAACTCCACAACTTCCCGTTTGCGAAGTGCGTTCAATGAAGATCGGACGGGCTTCGCAATTTTCTCCAGCAATCGTGGGATACTGCGTCTTCGCAGCAATCTTGTTGGCATGTGTTGCGTCATTGCCATGGACTATGGCGTCGGTCGAACGAACTGGCAGTGCGCCCGTGCGCCGATACGAGGCTGGAAATCTTGAGCTTTCATTGCTCGCGCCATCTTGGTGGGAGAATTCCGCAGAGATACAGGCAGCTATTGACGTGCAGCGTGTGCTTGGTGCGTACGTGCCATCACGGATACTGGGAACCGATCGACTTGGACGGGATGTCTTCGCACGCTGCTTGCTCGGCGGCGCAGTGAGTCTTCTCATTGGCCTGAGTGCGGCGGTCGTTGCAGTGGGCTTCGGAACTCTCTACGGAACGACAAGCGCTGCATGCGGAGGGCGGGTGGACAATGTCATGATGCGCGCTGTCGATGTGATGTATGGATTGCCATCGATGTTGCTCGTCGTGATGTTCGCTGTTGCGGCGGAAGGAATTTTGGAGAGGGTCGGCATCGAACGGACGGGAAGTGGTCGACAGATTTTCGATCTGCTCATTCTGCTGCTGGCGATTGGGGCGACGAGTTGGTTGACAGTTGCTCGTGTGATTCGCGGCCAAGTGCTGAGTTTGAGGGGTCGTCTCTTTATGGAAGCGTGTCGTGCGGTTGGGGTTGGACCATGGCGCCAATTTCGCCTGCACTATCTGCCGAATGTGATCGCGCCGATTGCTGTCTATGCGGCGCTGGCAGTTCCTGCGGCGATCCTTGCGGAAAGTTTTCTCAGTTTTCTTGGGATTGGTGTTCGCGAGCCCTTGCCGTCATGGGGAAATCTTGCCGCCGAAGGGCTTTCCGAAGTCAATACGATTCGCAGTCATTGGTGGCTACTGCTGTGGCCATGTTTGTCGATCGCCCTGACGCTCCTCGCGCTGAACTTTGTTGGTGATGCATTGCGACGGGCGATCGATCCGGCATCGAGGGGTCGATCTTCGACGGCGTGATAGTCTTGCAATTCCTATGCAAAACAGATTTGGAATTAAAGATTTCGTCGTCGTCCTTCTGTTGCTCCTGATTGTGGCAACCCTCTGGCTCTCGATGATTCAGCGCGATCGGCAGTGGCCAGTCCTTCAGGCCATCGAGGAGCAAGGGCGTAATCTAGATTCTCGTCTTGCAGGAATTGAAGAGAAGATTCGCACTGGCGTGACGATGACTTCTTCAGCCTCGTCGTCGAGTTCTACGGATTCTGCTTCATCTACCAAGAGAGATGAGTCGTGGGCTCGTGCAGGAGTTGCTGTGAAGTGGCAGCCTGAGCCCGCATTTCCTAACGATCCAGCGAAAGTTCCGGGATACAAAGTCGGTGGTGAGTTTGTTGAAATTTTCGAAGGTCAGCCGAGCAAAGTGACGCCATACTTGTACGCAGATGTTTATGGAAGTCGTGTTGTCGATCGTGTCTGCGAATCTCTAGGATCGTTTGATCCCAAGACAATGAAATTGGTAGGAGTCTTGGCTGATGCGTGGCAAATTGACCCAGATGGGCGGTGGATTCGTGCGCATATCAATCCACGCGCAACATTCAGCGACCGAAGTCCTGTGACGGCGGAGGATGTGCGCTGGACATATGCAGATTTCATCATGAATCCGCTCATTGATGCGGATCGAACACGTTCGACGCTGATCGACATTTTTGACGGCGTGGAAGTTATTGACAATTTGACGGTGGAGATTCGTTTCAAGGATTCGCTCTTCACGAATATCTTGACGGCGCTGGGCGAGCCAATCTTGCCGAGGAAGTACTACGCACAGTTCGAGGCCGCACAGGTCAATCAGTCGACTGGTCTCTTGATGGGATCTGGGCCATTCATGATGGAGCGAATTCCATCGAGTGCTCAGGATCTTTCGAGTCAGTGGACGCCCGGGCAAGATATTGTTCTCGTCCGCAATCCAAACTGGTGGTATGGCCGTGCTCCACTTGAGCGTCAACGCTTTCGAGTTATCAAGGATGACCTTGCGCGATTGGTTGCCTTTCAAAACAACGAGGCATCCCTTGTATTGCCGACATCGCCTCAATTCAACACAGTCCTCCGTGACAATCCAGAATTTGAAAAGACCAACTATGCCCTGAAATGGGTGAATATGCGAAGTGGCTATTCGTTCATCGCATGGCAGTGTGGTCCACGTGGCGAAACTGGGCGCAAGACTCCATTTCAGGATGTTCGCGTTCGCCGCGCGATGACACTGCTCTTGGACCGCGAAAAAATGATTCGCGATATCTGGGATGGCATCGGTACGGTTGCGAAGGGGCCATTCAATCCTGAAAGTCCGGCATCCGATCCTTCGCTTTCCCCCATGCCGTTTGATCCAGATGCTGCGATGAAGTTGCTCAAGGAAGCAGGATGGGAAGATCGCAACAAAGACGGAATTTTGGAAGATGCTCAAGGCGAGAAGTTTCAGTTTGAATACACCTATGCCACGGGCGGAGAAATCGGCGAGCGCATTGCGCGCTTCACTGGCGAGTCATATAAGAAGGCGGGCATTGTGATGACCACGCGCCCGATTGATTGGAGCCGATATCAGGACATCATCAAATCGCGCGACTTTGATGCGATCACGATGGCGTGGAGCGCATCTGCACCTGAGAGCGATCCGAAGCAGATCTATCACTCTGAAAGTATGGCGAAGGGGCGAGATAATTTCACGCAGTGGTCCAGTCCTGCCGCGGATAAGTTGATTGAGCAAGGTCGGCGCACCATGGATGAGCAGTCACGCATGCTCGTCTGGCATCAGCTCGAATCAGTCATCGCGCAAGAGCAGCCGTACACATTCATTCGTGTCTCGCCATGGTTGCGGTTTGTGAAGCGAGACTTTGGCAATGTGAGGATGTACAAGACCGGGCTTTCGCCAGAAGAATTCTTCTTCGCTGGCACGGTTTCGCAGGCGCAACCTGCAAACTAGTCGAGCATAAACCGATGCTGCCGTACATCAGTCGCCGACTGCTCTTGATGATTCCCACGTTGATTGGGATGACCTTTATGGTCTATAGCTTGATCGCACTTTCACCGGGTGGCTTCAGTGCGAGCGCATCTGCGGCAGCGGGAGGGGGTAGTCCAACTGGTGGCGATCCACGAATTGCAGAGGCGCGGTTTCGAGATCGGTTCGGACTCGACGAACCGCTCTTGACGCAGTACTTGCAGTGGCTTGGCCGTGTTTCACCCATGAAGTTTGGCGAACGCGCTCAAATTGACTCGACCAGTGAGCGCATCTATCCGCCTGCGCAACCTCCAAAGATGATTGAATTCGCAGGATGGGTCGATCGAGCGCAAGCGCAGTCTGCAGCGACGACCGCTGCGGCTGCGTTCGTTGCTGCGCCAAGTGGCGACGAGGCTCGGTCGCAATATCGCGCATTCGAACGTGAGAATCGCGCGAGTCGTGAGGCATTCGTTACCTCGCTGGCGACTCTGCGAATCGCTCTTGCGCAATATGCCGATGCAACGGGGCAAGGATCTTTGGTTGACGCTCGCGGTGAGGTCCAAGCACATTCGGCCACATCCCTGCGAATCGACAAAACTATTTCGCAGTGGGCAGCGGTGCAGGTCGCGGCGGATGCGGCATTCGCCGACAGCGTGAAGGCAGCCAGCGCACGTGCGTCGCTGCTTGCATGTTTTCAAAGTGCACCTTTCCCGCAAGCTGGCGTTCCCGTGATTCCGAGCATCATGTCAATTGGTGCGCCAGATTTGGGGTGGAGCCGAACGAAGAATCGCCCGGTGATCAGCTTGATTCTGGAAGCGCTGCCGATCACGATGCTGATCAATCTCATTGCATTTCCATTGATCTACCTTGTGGCGATTCCCACTGGAATGCTTGCAGCGGCACGCCGCGGGTCGTGGTTTGATGTGCTCAGCGGCGGACTCTTCATCGCACTCTGGTCGATCCCTGTGGTCTGGGCTGGTGTGCTGGCAATCGGATTTCTTGCAAACAATCAATATCTCGGACTTTTTCCTGTGGCGGGTTTGAGTGCAACCGACGCATCATCGATGAGCTTCCTTCCGCACATGGGGGCAAATGGATTTGAGCGTGGATGGCTGCTCGATATGGGTTGGCACTTAGTGCTTCCTGTTGTCTGCTTGGTGTACGCAGGCTTCGCAGTGCTTTCTCGACAAACACGTGCGGCGATGCTGGATAATTTCAATGCTGATTATGTGCGGACGGCGAAGGCGAAGGGTGTTTCTCGTCGCGACATTGTGATGCGCCATGTCTTTCGCAATTCGCTTTTGCCGCTGATCACCATGTTCGTGTCGATTTTTCCTTCGATGCTTTCTGGAAGTGTGATTGTCGAAAAGATTTTCTCGATCCCTGGCATGGGATCGCTGATGTTGGAAGCGATCGGCCTGCACGATTCCGAAATCATGTTGGCCAATACGGTGATGATTGGTTGCGTCACTCTTGCCGCACTTCTTCTCGCTGACATTTTGTACGCCGTTGCAGATCCGCGGGTGTCCTATGCATGATGAACCTGCTGCAATTTCTGGGGTCGAAGCGATGCGTGGCCTTGGCACGAGCGAGGCTCGTGGATTCTGGGCAGAAGCATGGTCGCGCGTTTTACGCAATCGTTCGGCAATCATTGCAATCGGTTGGATTGGACTTGTTGCACTCGGCGCCATCTTTGCCCCAATCCTCGCAAATTCAAATCCGCTTTGGTTGGGTGAAGTTGGACCAAGTGGCGAAATCACCTCCTGGCATTCGCCACTCTGGAATAGTTTGACTGCGACGGATCTCTTGCTGTTCTTTGGGTCGCTCGCAGGAACCCTTTGGCTGATTCTGCCGTCCAAGACGCCACGTGGCGAACGACTTGGAGTGCTCGCAGTGATCGCAGTCTTCTGGATGTTGGCGGTCATCACGGTGACGGTCGCAGCGAACTGGCTCGATGAACCAAGTCGTGTTGGTTTGTTCGGCAGGTTGGGTGACTGGGTTTCCGATCCGCAGTTTGTATTGCGCCGAATTATTCTCGTCTCAGCGATTGCGTTGCCGATTGGCTTGGCGTTCCTTGCCATTCCATTTCTGATTGCGCTGCGCGGCAGAATCATTGTGATCGCAATTGCGCTCGCAGCGGTCGCTCTCGCCGCAGGGAGTCGCTGGCAAGAACGCCCGGTCGACTTTGACCGCTATGTCGTGGATGAAGCGGCAGGTCGAATTCGGTGCGTCTATACATTGATTCCTTGGAGTCCTGACCGACTGCGCAGCGAATTGATCGTGGTGCCGCCGATGAATACAGTCGCGCAAGCTGTTGCGGCGAAAGATGCCGCATCAGTGGGGGAAGCTCAGCGATTTGCGAACGCAGTTGTTTCGGCGAATAAGGAAGGCAACGACGATGTTGCTCGGCGAGCTCAGGAAGACCTCGGGCAAGTTGCAAGCCAACGGGCGTCCCTGCAGCGTGAATGGAAGCCACTCTTGACGAGCCCATTTGCTGCTCACATCTTTCTCTTGGGAACAGATTCCAACGGCGCTGATGTGTTGGCGCAAATGTTGTGGGCGTGTCGACTATCGATCTCGGTCGGATTTGTCTCGACGGGGATTGCGGTGTTGATCGGTGTGACAATTGGATCGATCATGGGATATTTCGGTGGCAAGATTGACCTGCTTCTCTTCAGAGTGGTTGAAATTTTTATGGCCGTCCCCGTGCTCTTCCTGCTGATCGTTGCTGCGGGAGTTCTCCCGCGTAACACATACGTGATGATGGCGATTATTGGTTGCTTGTCTTGGACTGGTGCGGCGAGATTCACTCGTGCGGAATTTATGAAGCTTCGCAATCAAGACTTTGTTCAGGGCGCGCGGGCTTCTGGTTTACCGCTGCGCTCGGTTCTTTTCCGCCACATGCTCCCAAACGGCGTGACGCCAGTGCTTGTCGATGCTAGTTTCGCTATCGCAGGCGCGATCATCGCTGAGGCGACTCTTTCGTATCTCGGACTGGGTCCAGACAATCAAGCATCGTGGGGCAAACTTCTTTCGAGTGCGACGGGAATGACTGGAACTTTTGTGTGGTGGCTTGCGATTTTTCCTGGAGCAGCGATCTTCTTCTCAGTGCTCGCATACAACGTCCTTGGTGGGGCGCTTCGTGATGCGATCGATCCTAAACTGCGCAAGGCGGCACATTGATGAATTCTCACATGTCGACATCTCAAACCTTGGAAGGTTCCAAGCCATTGCTGCAAGTGGCGGATCTTGCGGTGTCGTTCGACAACACGGGAGGCGGACCGCGCATTCAGGCTGTTGCGGGTTTGAGTTTGACGATTCATCCTCGGCAGACTCTTGCAGTCGTCGGCGAATCTGGTTGTGGCAAGAGTGTGACTGCGATGACGACGATGCAGTTGGTTCCGTGTCCTCCAGGCCGAGTGGACGGCGGAACGATTCTCTTTGGCGGACGAGATCTGTTATCACTTCCTGAGCGCGAGATGTTGAAAATCCGCGGTGGTGAGATTGCGATGATTTTTCAAGAGCCGATGACCAGCTTGAATCCGGTCTACACCATTGGCGATCAGATTCTTGAGGCGATTCTTCTGCATCAGAAGGCGACGCCTGATGAAGCGGTTGAAGCCGCACTGCATGCACTAGACGAAGTTGGGATGTACACGCCCGTCGAAGGTCGTCTTCGACGCGAGCTCGCGGCGCTCAAAGCGGAAGTCGAAGCGAAACATCGTCCGCTGGCCGAACTTCTAGCCGCGGAAGGTTCGCTGCCAGATCGTCTGCGCACTGCGCGGATGCAGCTGCTCTCCGATTATCCACATCGATACTCCGGCGGGATGCGTCAGCGTGTGATGATCGCAATGGCGCTCGCTTGCAAACCGAAACTATTACTTGCTGATGAGCCAACAACTGCGCTCGATGTCACGATTCAGGCACAAATTCTTGAGCTCCTCTCGGATATTCAGCGCAAGCAAGGGATGGGTGTCATGCTCATCACTCACAATCTCGGCGTAGTCGCTGAAAATGCGGACGTGGTCTGTGTGATGTATGCGGGTCGTGTCGTCGAATACGCACGAGTCGAAGAACTCTTCGCAAATCCACTGCATCCATACACGCGTGGACTGTTTAGGTCGATTCCAGGCCTGCGTGAGCGACGGCCTCGGTTGACGACTGTTGAAGATGTGGTCGATGATCCTGCAGAGTTCAAGAAATTGGTTGGATACGAGCAGGGGATTATTCCATGGTGGCCTTTTATGCCCAAGGAAAGTAGGCCGACGCTTGCGCCTGGTCGCGATCCGTATGCGCTTCACGAAATTGAACCTGGTCGTTGGGTTGGTTGTTGGCGAACGCTACACATTGAAGCCCATCCTTCGCGCAGAGCAGATTTGGATTATCGCCGCGGAGTTTCGACTGCATCAGGAATTTCAGCATGAAAAAGGTAACGAAGAAGAGCGGGAAAAAGGTCTCGGCAAAGAAGGTC
>CAIXJC010000013.1 GCA_903919715.1 uncultured bacterium
CTCAAAATGTGGATGTCTTGAGTGCTTTCAACGCACTCAGCTTTACCCAAGTTGCTGGAACTGGTCTCACCACCTTTGACGGCCTCATGACTCTGACCGACGCCTTTGACTTCACTGGAAACGACTTGACATTCCTCGCGGCTGTCAATCACACCGTCGGAACCACGATGGACGTGACCAATGCAGGTCAGTTCACAACTGCCACTGGTGCAAACCTGACAGTTGGAAATTCGTTCACGCAAGATGGCGCGGGTTCCAACAGCCTCGGCGGAAGTATCACAAGCACCAACGACAGCATCTCTTTCCTTCGAGACGTCACCTTGACAGCGGGCATCACTATGACTTCAGGCGGTGGCTTAGGCGACGTGATTCTCTTCTCAAGTACGGTTGATGGAACGGCAGATGATGCTCAGTCACTGGATCTCTCCGCCGGTCTTGGCAGCATCACCTTCCAGGATGCCGTTGGTAGCAACGTGCGACTGGGAGATATTGTGGTCATCAACGCATTGGACGCGACATTCAACTCAACGGTTTCTGCGCTCGCCTTCACTCAGCTTGCAGGAACTGGAACAACTACGTTCGCGCAGCTGTTTGATTACACCAACAACTTCTCATTCATTGGAAAGAACTTGACCCTCAATGGCATTGGCGACAATGTTGCTGGGGAAGGGATGGAAGTTGTAAACGCGGGGCTGTTTACAACTGATGTCGGAGCCAATGTGGTTACAACCGACGGTTTCGAGCAGATTGGTACTGGCTCCAACTCGATCGGCGGAGATTTCACCACGGTGAACAATGGAATTCGTTTCACCAGAGATGTCACGCTGACGAACGATGTGACCATGACCAGTACTGCTGCGGCTCCTGGTGGCATTGAGTTCTTAAGCACAGTCGACGGCTTCTTCGACTTGGTCGTGGATGCCAGCGTAAATGGCGACGTTCTATTCGGTGACGATGTTGGAAGTATCGATGCATTGGCCAGCCTGACGGTCACCTCGGCTGCCTCCACGACTCACTTCTTCGCGAATGTCACGACCGTGGGCGATCAGCTCTATAACGGTGGTGCTTCGATCGATGGCGATGCGATTTTCACCGCAACGGACCTACTGGCCAACATCACCTTCAACGGTGTAATCAACAGTATCTCGAACAGTGATATGACTGTTGATGCTGGTGGCAACGTCCTCTTCAACGGCAATATTGGAGCTGTTGCAGGTAGCGAACTCGGGACCTTCACCGTTGATTGCGGTGACGAACTTGGTGAGACGATTACGTTCAACACCTTTGTTACCCAGGTGAATGCAGCTTCGATTCAGCTGAACACCGGCGCAACAAGCCACCTTGCGGCTCCAGCAACTATGGCAACCATTGTTTCCCAGAGCGACATCGGTATCGAGTTCGTCGCTGATGACTTCGCGATGGGTCAGAATCACAAGTTGACTTCCTATGGCGATATAACGATCGTTGGTTTGACGCTCCCAAGCGCAAACACCGTGGCTCTTGGCGATGTCAATGCTGTTGGAAACTTCACGGTTATCTCTGATGAGATCAGCTTGATCGGTCGAGCTGGTGGACCGATCTTGACCAATACTGGCGGAACGACCAACGATCCGATGGTGGACGTTGTGGTCGGTGGTCAGGTCTTCTTTAGCACCGCCCCAGTCATGACTGGTGGCGGCAAGCGCGCAGCGTTCTCTAACCCAACTGGAAATGTTGATGGATGGGGAACGCTCGGCGGGTATGCCAAGACGGTTTATACGTCGCCAATCACGCGAGCTCTTCTGACTGGGCTTGATGGCGAGATTCTTGATCTCAGCGCATCGACGGGTGTCTCCTATATGAACCCAGCAATGTTGGTTCCAACACCAATGCCAATCCTTCCTCCAATTGGCCTTCTCGGCAATGCCGATGACGAGCAAAAGGAGAAGGCGAAGACCCCAGATGTGAAGGAAGAAGGGTCTAAAAAGACTGCTTCTGAACAGCCTGCGGAAGCAGCTGGTATTCCAGTCGCCTCACGCTGATTTGGATTTGCAAGAGGTCGGAAGTATGCTTGGTTTCCCGTTTGATTCTGTGTCAAACTGATTGTTAACTGTCGGTTCTATAAGTCTGTTTTCTACTAAGGAAGTCATTATGAAATTTGTAAACGCATTGCTCGTCCCAGCCGTCATCGCATCCGTCAGCCTTTCTGCTTCTGCCCAGAACGACACTGGATCTGCAGCCACTCAGGCGCAGCAGCAGACCCAGTTGGTCAAGCTCTCAACCATCGAAGGCAAAGCGGCGAATGATGAATTCACCCGTAATGTTCAGGTGCTTCAGGCTCAGCGCCAGGAAATCGTGAAGCTGAACGAAGCAACGAACGCAGCTCCGGCAGGCAAGGGTCATGATGATCTTCAGGCGCAACTTGATACGGCAGTCAAGCGTCTTGAAACAGACAATCAGACAATGGTGAAGACATATGGATATTCCATCCTGCGCAATTATGTTCGCATTCCAGAGAAGAGCGAGATCTTTATTGTTCTTACTCCAGAAGAAATCGCAAAGCAACCAAAGCCAACCGATGGCAGTGAAGTTGCAAAGACGATCAAGGTTTGCTCCCTTGGCGATGCGCAGGCGAACCAATCTTTCCAGACCACCGTTCAGAACTTGCAGCAGATGCGCCAACAAGCCGCGACATTAAAGGGTCAATTGGATTCTGCAGCTGATGACAAGGACAAGAACTATCGACAAGGACAGTTCGACCTTCTCATGAAGCAACTCAATGACGCGAATGCGGTTGCGACAAAGTCGTACGCTTTCAATCTCAACCGCCAATATGTGATGTCGATCGACAAGTCGACTCTTTACATCGCTGCAACGCCTGAGGAAGCTGCAAAGGCAGCAGACGCTGCAAAGAATGCGAAGCCAGCAGATGCGCCTTCGACGACAGCTCCAGCAAAGAAGTGATTCAGTCGTTCTGACGAAGTAGTACAGCAGCCGCGGTTCGTCGCCTAAACGACGCCGCGGCTGCTTTTTTATTTGATTATTTAATGCCCCGTTGGATCAATGATTTGCTGTTGCCGGAGGCAATGTTTGTTTACTTGTTGTGTCAAAAACCGAGCTTGTCCTGTTGGAAAAAACACTGCTTCAAGCTGCAGAGGAATGCGGTTCGTCGCCATTCCAGTCGAAATCCTGCTTGTAGATAGCGGAAAATGGGCTGCAAGCGACAGATACGACGCCAGGTATTTTCTTGAGATCCTGTTGGCAGCGAAGTAGGTCCACCTCGTCGGTTACGGAGACCTCAATCAGAATCTGCTCTCGTTGCAGGCATATAAAGACCCAATCAGGATCGAGCGTATCGGCGATTCCCTGTGCAGTCTTGTTGATGTTGCGACGAACGGCGATACGCAGTTGTGCACAGAGCGGACGAGCCATGAAATGTGGATCGACCGACACGACATGGCGGATTTCGTCGAGTTCGAGCATTCTGTGAAGGGTGGTCGCAGCCGCAGGGGGGGAGATCCCAGCAGTGGCTGCTAGAGCGGAAATATTGGTTCGGAAATCGAGTTGGAGTGCTCGAATAATTTTCGCATGAATCTTGTTCTGCCGATCCGTTGACGACGGATGTTGTGCTGGCAGAGCATTGATTACTTTGCGCGCTTCACGGGGAGGAATGATGGCCAAGACGGTCGACGCCTGTTCGATCACGACATCAGGATGAGCGGTCAGAATCGACTCGATTTCTGTGAGCAATATTGACGCCGATACTGCGGCTCCAAATGCAACTATTTCGCTTTGGCCGGCAATCGTTGCGACGCGATAAAAACAGGAACGTCGAGCCAACGCTTGCGCAAATATCGAAGGGGATTCAGTCGTCGAAAATCGAATGATGGACGCTGCGTTGCACTGTGAATCTTGAAAGTCAACATAGCCGCGTACCTTGACGAGGTGGGAGTCATCGAGGATCGCAAGTCGACGGCTGATGGTTGCTTCTGAGAGTTCCGTGCGTTCTGCAAAGGTGCGCCCGATCGCTCGTCCGTCTTTGCGGAGAATTTCGATCAAGGTGCGATCTATTTCGTTCGCAGTCCGAATGATCTTTGTTTGGCTTGGAAATGTTGTTTTCAGCAATTCAGGGTTCTCGCAGGCAACAAATCCAGTATGGCCCCGAAAAATTCTCCCCCGAAATGATGAGACGCAATCATAGCGAATGAAACAGGGGAGGGCGTCTATACTGTTCGATCGTCGCTCGGGGCGTTCACTTTTATGGTGAGCTGAGAAGAACCCGTCGAACCTGATCCGGCTCACACCGGCGTAGGGAAGCGCTTGCTCGTTTGCTTTGGGCGCATTCCTTCGTGAATTTGAATGAATGAAGTTTTTTAAAAGGACACGAAATGCACGCAAATCCAACTGGCCAAGTCACTCACCACGCCCCACTGCGCGGCGCCGCGAATCCATCAAGCACGGCAGCCGGAACATCTCCCGGTAGCTTCGCAAATGCCTCGCAAGTCGGCGGTCCGCTTGCTTTTAGCTCTCCAGACACGCCTGGCATGCCAGCGCCCAGTGCTTTAACGGCATGGGATTTCCTGCCCGCAGGATGGACGGTCAAGGCTGTTGCATCGCATGAAGTGGGATGTGCGGGGCATTCGCTTGCTTCGGTTGGAGCATTTGTGCGCGCTGTTGCTCCTCGAGGTTTTACGGCGGTTACCCAATTGGAAAATGCACGCCTTGGAATCGTGACACCACAGATGACTAGAGTCGCCGAGCGCGAGGGTCATCTTTCTGCGGTGCAGGTCCGAGATGAGATTGCTGCTGGGCGAATGGTGATCCCTGCCAACCGTGTTCACTTGGGATACATGTTGGATCCGATGGCGATTGGTCGTGCGTCCAAAACAAAGATCAACGCGAATATGGGAGCGAGTCCGATCAGTTCGGGTACTGACGAAGAAGTCGAAAAATTGAAGTGGGCCGAGCGTTGGGGCGCTGACACCGTTATGGATCTTTCAACTGGCGGCGATTTGGATGCATGTCGTGATGCGATCATTCGCAACAGCACTGTTCCAATTGGCACGGTGCCGATCTATTCGATGATCATCGGAAAGAAGTTGGAGGATCTTGATGTCGCGACCGTGATGGAGACTTTGACCCATCAGGCAAAGCAGGGCGTTGATTATTTCACGATTCATGCGGGAGTTCTGAAGGAGCATTTGCCGCTGATTCGGAAACGTCTGATCGGCATCGTCAGCCGCGGTGGAAGTTTGCTTGCGAAGTGGATGTTGGTTCATGACCGCCAGAATCTGATGTACACGGAATGGGAACGCATCTGCGATGTCATGCGTGAATACGACGTGACGTTTTCAATCGGAGATGGATTGCGCCCTGGAGGTTTGGCCGATGCAACGGATCGTGCACAGTTGGCAGAATTGGAAACGATCGGCGAGTTGACGGAACGAGCATGGCGCAAAGGGGTGCAAGTGATGGTTGAAGGGCCAGGCCATGTTCCATTTGATCAGATCGAATACAACATGAAATTGCAGCGCACGCTTTGCCACGGCGCGCCGTTTTATGTGCTCGGTCCACTTGTGACTGATATTTTCCCTGGCTATGACCACATCACAAGTTGCATCGGTGCGACCGCAGCGGGATATCACGGTGCGAGCATGCTGTGTTATGTCACGCCGAAGGAGCACCTTGGCCTTCCCAAGAAGGACGACGTCAAGCAGGGGTGTATCGCGTACAAGATTGCGGCGCATGCGGCGGATGTTGCGCTTGGAATCCCCGGGACGCGCGACCGCGATGATGAATTGACGAAGGCACGTGCGGCGCTCAATTGGGAAAAACATTTTGAATTGTCATTCGATCCAGATGTGGCGCGTGCTTATCACGACGAGGATCTCGACGTGGATACGGATTTCTGTGCGATGTGCGGGCACGATTGGTGCAGTGTTCGCATCAGCAAGGAAATTCAGGAATTCGCGAGCGGAAAAGAAGAGGAATATCAGCGTGGAAAGCCTGTGCGAAGTGGCGCGTTGACGGAAGAACAGCAAGAGATTCTTGCCAAGCGAGGCGTTCTATCGCCCGACGAAATTCATCGCCTTGCGTCGAAGACGAAGGCCGCTGTCGGTGCCGATGCTGCGAAGGCATCATGCCACAGCGATTATGTAGATCCAGAGGCGGCGAAGAATGTCCAAGGACAGAAGTTGGTTCAGTTGAACACTGCTCCGGCGCATAATTTGTCAACGCACGATTCATCGATCTAGCGTTTCGTGGTCTCTTTTCGTTGCTGTTTTTGAGACATCCTTATCATCAACGTCGATGCCCCAATCCAACTCCGCAAATCCAATGGATTCACGAGATGCGAACGGACGAAAGTCTGCGCCTGCGGCTCGTGTACGACCTCGATTTCTTTCGATGCCGCCGCTTCAATATCAAGACGAGTATGTTTGGCTGATTTTTCTTGCGGGCATGGATGTGATGCTGACGTGGTTCATTCTGGAACGACATAGCGGCGAAGAAGTGAACCCCGTTGCGAAACTCGTGATTGATTCGTGGGGACTCTGGGGAGCGATCGGATTCAAGTTCAGCTTGGTGCTCTTCGTCATCATTGCCTGCGAGTGGATTTCGCGCGACAAACCTGCAGTCGGAAAGTTTCTCGTCTGGTTTGCGTTGACAGTTTCGTCAGCGCCGGTGCTTTATTCCGGAGCGCTTTTGTTCTATCACTGGATGGTTCCAGCCGCTTAGTGAGCCGCTCGTTATTTTGGGATCGCGCTGGTCAATACTTTCGGCGATCCGTTGGTCACCAAGATGTCATCCTCGATGCGAACGCCGAGCGATTCTTCGGGAATGTAAATTCCAGGTTCGATGGTCACGATCATTCCAGGTTCGAGTGCCGTCGCAGGATCTGCATCGTGTACTTCCAAGCCTAGGTGGTGGCCGATACCGTGGATGAAATTGTCTGCGAATCCAGCAGCCGAAATCACTTTGCGTGCGGCCGCATCAACGGCGGACATCTTCGCACCAGGCCGACATGCGCGTATCGATGCGAGTTGCGCCTTCAGCACCGTGTCGTAAACCAATTTCTGTCGCGGCGTGAATCGCCCAGAGACAGCGAAAGTTCTGGTGACATCTGCGGCGTATCCAGCGAAATTTGCACCAGAATCCAAGACTAAAAGATCGCCCGCTTGAATTGGTTTGGAGTTCGAGTGGTAATGGAGTACGGTCGCATTGAACCCTGTCCCCGCAATCGTGTTGTATGCAGTGGAGCGCGCGCCAGCCGATTTGTATGCGTGTTCGACTGCTTCTTGAACGTCAAACTCTGTTCGTCCAGGCTTTGCAGCTTGAACGGCAGCGGCGAATCCAATTGCAGTAATGTCGGCGGCTCGCTGTACGCACGCAATCTCCGCGGCACTCTTGACGGCCCGCATGGATGGAAGAAGTTGCGTTTGATCGCCGATCGACGAGCCTGGAATACGCGTGGTGCTTTCTCGGATGATCGCAAGGTCCGCAGAAATCGGCGCAGTATGCGGCGCAAATGGATGCAGGCAAGCGAATCGTTTGGCGCGTTTAGCGCTCTCGAGCAAGAAGCGCGAGAATGAATTCGTGCGCATGATTGTTTCGATTCCGTATCGAGTCTTGAGGGCAGCGCTGACGGGTTCTCGAAATCCGTCCCATCGCTCCAATTCTGGATTGAGTGGACGCAGATACAACTGGACCCGTCGCGCCTTCGCAGGATGGCCAGAGTCGAGCAGGAGAATTGCTCCTGGTTCATCTGTGATGCCAGTGAGATATTCGAAGTTTGGATTCGGCCGCCATGCGCTCGAGAGGGACTGGTCGGCATCGCCAGCGAGCACGAGGCCGATCGCACGTCCGTCTTTTTCAAGTGAACGCAACACGCGCTCGCGGCGTGCTGCAAATTCGTTATTGCTGACAACCGGATTCGTAATTCGAGTCATCTCGCAGCACCGACGGAGGGTTGGTCAGTGAGCAGTCGCTGCGAGTACGAATTCATCGCATCGCGCAATTGGTCAAAACTTTCCAGGACATACAAGATCGGTTGATAGTGGTCGATTTCAAAGCTGGTTGAGCAAACGGCTTCAAGATCGAACGGACGTCGTTCAACTTTTGGGCTTTCAAGTGCATGTCGGCTTTCACCAGGGCTGGAAATGAGTCCAGATCCATACAACTTCACTCGACCTTCTTCGCGAATCAATCCGAATTCGACGGTGAACCAGAAGAGTCGCGCAAGTCGTTCGATATGAAATGGATCGTTGGTGGTTGAGGCGGCGCGGCCGTATGTCTGCAGAAAATCGGCGAAGACAGGGTCGGCGTGCAGCGGTACATGTCCAAAGATGTCATGAAAAATGTCTGGTTCTGGCAGATAGTCGAGCGATTCTTTGGGGCGAATCACGACAGTCGTTGGAAAGTCGCGTCGGGCGAGGCAGGCGAAGAAGGTCTTTGCGGGCAAATATCCCGGGACCGCACGGCTCTGCCATCCAGTGAGTCGTTTCAAATAGATATTGATCGACTGCGGACCTTCGAGATATGGGATGTGATCGCGCACCAAGCGAATCGAACGTGCGCCAGTCAAATAGACGTCAGATGCGCACGTTTCCAGATATGACATCTGTCGGTCGTAGAGCGTTCGCCATGACTCCTGATTCTCCGCTGAATATCCAGCGTAGCGCTGAGTCACATAGACCTGAGTGATGTCATCAAATCCTGGCGTTCCAAATTTATTAGCGTATTCCTGAGCGGCGATCCCTTCGGGGCCGTCAATCATCGCACTATTCAAACTGCCTGAAAACTTTTGTTTGCCGTCGTGTTGTCCCATCGTGAGGCTCCATGTTCGGGTTTGATAGGTTCGATCTGGGAGTCGAACTGCGTGTGATTCTACGGACTTTCTGTCGCTGATAAACTCGCTTTTTAAGCGTTTGCGGCGAGTGTCGCCAAGGTTGCGAGGGCGCTCTTCTCATCAGAAATCACGGTGCCTGCTGGTGCATTCAGACGAAGCACATCGATTTGCCGACGCACATCAAATCCGTCAGGATCAACACCTACGACGACTGGGTCTGCGGCATCGATACGAAACTGTGTGCGAATTGCGGCGCGAATGGCATCAAGCTTCGTCTGGTTCAGCATGCGCGAGATCGTCGAACCACCTTTCTCGAGCGTGTTGGGACGATGGAAGACCTCGCCATCAATAAAATAGCCTTGGAATTTTGCGGCATCAATGGTGATCCACGCCCAGTTCACGTCTGGTGGATCGCCGTGATAGGTTCGCCAGCGATCTGCGCATCCGTTTGGCTCGGTTCGCTCGTCAAATTTTTCTAGCGACACCATGAGATGCAAGTCTGCATCGCCATCATCTGGAAGTTCCAGAACCGTGTCGGCGGCAATTTGCATTGCAACCATCACCGATGCGACGAAGCGGCCATCGGGGAGGGGCGCAATCTTGATTGGGATTCGTTCGCCGTCGAAGCGTATGAATCCTGCAAGATTCCCACGGAGCCAGTGGTAGGCCTTGAGTTCAATTTCGGGATCACTTTCCATTTGTATGGATGCTATCGATGCGTGCGGTATGCGATGACAGTTCGGCATGCGTGGCGTACTCTTGCGGCGTGACGTTTATTGCCGTCGCTATTCCTGTTTCGCGCACCGATGCGGTCAGTCGAGCTCTGGAATCTGCGCAAATTGCGAAGTCGCAGGGCGCAGATTTGGTGGAGTGGCGAGTGGACACGCTCGCGGAAGATCCCAGTGGATCTGCAACTCTCATTCGACTTGTTCAAGAATCTCCTCTTCCGTGCATCGTGACTCTTCGCACGGAATCGGAAGGTGGCGCATTTTCTGGAAGTGACGACGAGCGAATTGAAATGTGGCGGGCCGCATGCGCTGCCGTTCCACCTCCTGCGTACATCGACATTGAATTAGCGACGTATCACAGACGAGTTCCGATGGGAGATTCGGCACGGGACATCGCTCGCTTTTCCAGCGGATCAAAGTTGGATGCGCCGCGAATCATTTTGTCATTCCACGATTTTCATGGACGGCCCGCTGGACTTTCATCGCGGGTTGCAGAGATGTGGTCGGATCCTGGAAGTGCGATTGCCAAGGTCGTGTGGATGGCGCGAACTCCGCGTGACAATATCGAGGCGTTTGAATTGCTCGCGTCGCGGGCGAAACCAACCATTGCGCTCTGTATGGGAGAGCATGGTTTGATGAGCCGCATTTTGGCGCCGAAATTTGGCGGATTTTTGACGTATGCGCGCATGGATGACCACGGCACTGCGCCTGGTCAACCGACGACTGAAGAGTTGTTGCGCGACTGGGGATTTCGGTCGATCAATCGTTCGACCAAGGTGTATGGAATACTCGCATATCCCGCCTCCCATTCGCGTTCGCCAGAGATTCACAATCGGTGGTTTCTTGCCGCCAACGTGAATGCACGTCTCTTCGCGATCAGTGTTGCGCCATTATGGGAGTCATTCAAGGCAACGATGCTGGAATTGTTCGGGCATGAGCCTTTGGATTTTTGTGGAGCCGCAGTCAGCATGCCACATAAGGAAAATGCTCTGCGATTCGTGGAGGAATCGGGTGGCGTGATTGATCAAAGTACGCAGCGAATTGGCGCTGCAAACACGATCGGGCGAGCCGCTGACGGACGACTCTTTGCGCGCAATACCGATGTCGACGGTGTGGTCGAGGTTCTCTCTAGTGCAATGCGAAGTTCGGGAGGCGACGGCGATCTACGTGGCAAACGAGTTGCGATTTTGGGAGCGGGCGGTGCCGCACGCGCCGCAGCATTTGGCGTGGCGAATCGTGGAGCATCGGTTGTCATTGCGAATCGAACCGCAAGTAAAGCAACGCAGATTGCAGAAGAGTTCGCAGTCGCATGTGGGGACGCACCTGCTCTTGATGTCACGGCGAAGGCGATGTCAGCCTTGGCGAAGGAACGGTTTGACGTGATCGTCAACTGCACCAGCGTCGGTATGGAAGGCGGTTCCGCAGAAGGTCAGAATCCACTTCCTGAGGGGGTTGTTCTTGACGAGAGGAGTGTGGTGATGGATGCCGTGTACGCGCCCGCACAGACTGCGCTTCTTCGGCACGCATCGCAGCGCGGGGCGAAGTGTGTGGGCGGTTGGGAGATGCTGATCGCGCAGGCTGCGCATCAGTTTGAGGCGTGGACGGGTTCGCGTCCGCCGACCGATGCGGCGCCAGCGAGATAAGATCGCATCGTGGCGCAATTAACCTATCGAACCGCCGGCGAATCTCACGGGCCTGCACTCATTGCATTGATCGAAGGTATGCCCTCTGGCGTTGCGATCGATCATGCGTTTATCGATAGCGAATTGCATCGAAGGCAGGGCGGTTATGGTCGCGGCGCGCGGCAACGCATCGAAGAAGATCGCGCGATTTTTCTTTCTGGTATTCGCCAGCAGGTGACGCTTGGATCTCCGATCGCCATTGAGATTGCGAATGCGGATTCTCGAATCGATGATGTCGAACGGACGCCCCCAGTCTTTCGCCCTCGGCCAGGTCACGCGGATCTTGCAGGAAGCATCAAGTGGCTTACGACGGATTGTCGGGCGACGCTTGAACGTGCGAGCGCACGCGAGACTGCGGCACGAACTGCGGCAGGGGCGGTGGCGCAGTGTCTGCTGCGTACGTTTGGAATCGAGTGCTTCGGATTCGTCTGCGGCTCTCTGGCGACGACGAGTGCTGTCGAACCGAGTGCGGCAACGCTTCAGAAAATGCGCACGGCGCGCGACGCAAGCGAGGTGTATTGCCCGGATGCTGCAGCATCTGCGTCAATCGTTGCTGCGATTCATCAAGCAAAAGTTGACAAAGACACCGTCGGCGGAATGTGCGAAGTGCATGTCTTTGGCGTCGTGCCCGGACTCGGTTCGTGTGCGAGTAGCGATTTGCGCTTGGATGCTCGTCTCGCAGGAGCGGTGATGAGCATTCAGGCCTTCAAGGGAGTCGAGATCGGATTGGGTAACGAAGTGGCGCGCCGCACGGGCAGTCAGGTTCACGATCCAATTTTGTTCGATCCTTCTCGGCGGGGCGAATCTCATTTAGGATTTGTGCGTCCTTCAAACAACGCTGGAGGTCTTGAGGGTGGCATGACCAATGGAATGCCGATCATCGTGCGTGGTGCTATGAAGCCGATTTCAACTCTGCTGCGTGGTATGCCAAGCGTCGATTTGCGGACGCACGAATCAACACAAAGCCAGTACGAACGATCTGATATCAGTGCGATCGCAGCGGCGAGTGTCGTGATGGAGAACGTGGTGGCATTCGAGATTGCACGAGCGATGTGCGAAAAATTCGGCGGAGATTCGCTGGGCGAAATGCGGACGAATTATGATTCGTTCGTTGCGGCGGCGCGCCGAATGGGGGAATAGTTCGGGTGGGCGGGGGTTGCGAATTATTTATGGAACCAATTTCTTCCAGCCCGCATTGTCGATCGTCAGCGTCAACTGCGAATCGCTCTGCGTCATGTCGAGAGCTTCCGCCATCTGCGTGAACAACTTTGGATCGATTCCGCCGCTTCCATTTTTGTCGGGCGCCGACAACATCATTCCCGCCATTCCCGCAATACTTCGAGTGGTCGTGCTCCATGTCTTGCCAAATTCACCTGCGGATTCTTTGTTTGCAAAGTCCATCGCAGCACGGATGGTCGGATCCGGCCCAAAATCGAGCGACGCGGAAATCGTGTTGAGTTGTTTCATGGGCGCGGCAAAGCCAGAAAGGAACATCGTCATCGGGCCGGAATCCTCTTCCATGGATTTGGCGCAGATTTCGCGCAACTCGTCGGTCATCCGCATCCCGAAGCCAATCGCTGAACTTGGAAGGAGTGTCATCGCACGGTCAAACTCCAATGCCATCGCTGGATCGGATGCGACAGGAAGTGTTTCCTTCGTATCGGTTTTCAGCCAATACCACCCGTGTCCGATGTGCTCGACGATGATGGAAGTGCCGAATGTTTTCGCCGCCATCGATTGAATGTCGGACTGCGAATTCGTACTGGTCGTTTGCACAAGGAAGATGACGCCGTCCGCACCGATGGGAAGTTCTTCGGTCAGTGCATCCGTCATGTTGGTCGCAGCATCGCGGTCGGCAACGATATAGATCGCCTTTGCATTGATTTCCCGCAGCGCCGTCATCGTTTCGTCCAACTTTTTTAGGCTGGGATTCGCTGCGAGTCCGGCAGCCTGCAATTGCAGGAGGCCCGACGCTTGGACGAGTTGCGGAATCTTCGACTTCGACAAGATCGTCGCGAGCGCATCTGCGCTCTGCTCGATGTGCTTGGTGTCCATACCTGAAGTTGAAATCCGCATAATTCCAGCAGTCTTCGCAGTGATTACTGTCGGAGGTAAGTCGTCGGAGACGCCTTCGCATCCACCGAGTGATGCGATGGGGGCGAGCGATGCGACGGCGACGATTCCCGAAAGTGCGAGCGAACGGATCTTGGAGGCGCATGTGCGGGTAGGTCGGATGAGTGGAGCGCAAAGAGTTGTCATGCGGCGAGTATAGGATCGCAACTCGATCGCTCTCGTATGCTGTCGGCATGTGCGGCATAGCGGGTTTTATTGATCCTCGCGCTCAAATACGTGATCCGCGCGAAAAGCTGGAGAATATGGCACTACGGTTAGCGCACCGCGGACCCGATGATTCCGGTGTGTGGTGGGATGAGAATCGCTGCGTTGGATTTGCGCATCGTCGACTTTCGGTTATTGAACTCTCTTCGGCCGGGCATCAGCCAATGACGAGTCCGTCTGGGCGATTCATCCTGATATTTAACGGCGAGATTTATAATGCAGAGGCACTTCGTGAGGAACTCGATTCGTGTTCACGCATCGCATGGCGGGGGAAGAGTGACACGGAAGTGATGCTGGCTTCGTTTGAGACGTGGGGCGTGGCTGAGGCGACTCGAAAATTTGACGGGATGTTCGCATTTGCACTCTTTGACCTCCAAACCGACACGTTGCATCTCGCACGCGATCCCGTTGGGAAGAAGCCGCTCTATTTTGGTTGGGTCAATCGATCGTTTGTATTTGCAAGCGAATTGAAAGCGATGCGCTCGCTTTCCGATGGGCCGCTTGAAGTCGACCGTGGTGCGCTGAGAGAATTTTTGTGTCTGGGATATGTCCCGGGAGCGCAGTGCATTCATCCACGCATCCGTAAATTGCAGGCAGGAACGTTGGCGTCGATCACACTTCGCGCTGTTGCGCGTGGTGACGAGTGCGAGATCACGACCTATTGGAGTGCGCGAGATGTGGCGAGCGCCGCAGCGGCATCGCCCAATCCCGAAGGCGATGAATCGCTTGTGACTCAATTGCAAGCGCATTTGGAACGAGCGGTTTCGCGGCGAATGATTTCCGATGTGCCCATCGGCGCATTTCTCTCAGGCGGCGTCGATAGTGCGTTGATCGCAGCCGTCATGTCGCGCGCGAGCCACTCGCCTATCAAGACGTTCACGATTGGCTTTCCAGAGAAGGCATACGACGAATCCGAACGGGCGGGCGCAACGGCGAAGGCGCTTGGAACCGATCACACGATCGTGAAATTGACACAGCGTGATGCGTTGGAAGTTGTGCCGCGACTTGCCCAGATTTATGACGAGCCATTCGCGGATAGCAGTCAGATTCCAACAGTGTTGTTGTGCGCAATGGCTCGTTCTCAAGTCAGTGTCGCGCTCTCCGGTGATGGTGCGGATGAACTCCTGGGTGGATATGACAGGTATGTGGTCGCGCCGACGGTAATGACGTTTTATCGTCGATGTCCTCGGGCGATTCGCAGTCTGATCGGGAGATTCTTGTCATTGGCATCGTCGGTCGGCGCTGAAAGTGCCGCGCTTCAAGCGATCTTGCCGAGGGCGTTTCACTGGACTCGATTGAGCGACAAGATGCAACGGTTCGCATCGGTCCTCGCGCATCAATCACCCTCGGAGTATTACCGATTCTTGGCGAGCATTGGCGAGAATGTTGATCGCTTGGTGATTGGTTCGGGAGATATGTCGCAATCAACTGAAGATGAAACATGGCCAACGGATATGGACCGCATTGTCGAGCAGATGATGCACCGCGATTTCGCGTCGTATCTGGTGGACGACCTTCTGGTGAAAGTTGATCGCGCATCAATGTCAGTTGGTCTCGAAGTGCGCTCGCCGTTTCTTGATCGTGAGTTCGTCGAGTGGGCGTGGCGATTGCCCATGCGGTCAAAAATTCGCGGTCGATGCGGCAAGTGGATCTCATATCAACTCGCAGATCGAATTATTCCAGGTGGATTTCCAAATCAGCCAAAGATGGGATTTGCAGTTCCGATCGCTGACTGGCTGCGCGGTGATCTGCGAGACTGGGCGGAAGATTTGTTGGACGCACGACGACTTTCGCGCGAGGGATATCTCGACCCACAAGAGACTCGTTCCAGATGGAATGCGTTTCTCAGTGGAAGGCAGGATGAGCGGCATCTCATCTGGGCGCTTCTGATGTTTCAGTCGTGGAATTCGCAGCGAACATAACTCGACCTATCCTGCGCGAATGAACGCACCATCTCCTCAGTGGCTCGCGGAACTTGGCAAATCGCCGAATTCGCAAGTCGCACTCGAATCAATCGTTCGGTTTTTCGGTGCGGATACTGGAACGCTTCACAAATTGGGAGCCGACGGATTGTTGCGCCTCGTTGCAATCGTCGGAAAATTTCCTCCGCCAGTCATGGATGCCATTGGGACGATTCCTGTTGGAAAAGGTTTGGCTGGACTTGCTGCGCAGCGCCGCGGGCCGGTCACAGTATGCAACTTGCAGAGTGATACTTCTGGTGATGTTCGACCCGGCGCGCGCGCAACAGGAATGGAAGGTGCGATCACAGTGCCATGCTTTGGCGGATCCGATAGCGGAGAAGTGCTGGGCGTTCTGGGTGTCGCAAATTTCGCTCCACGAGAATATTCACCGATAGAAACTGTCTCGTTGCTTGAATGCGGACGGAGCGTCGCCGTTGTTCTTGAATCCACACAGTCGGGCCCCGCAGCGTGATCGACGCAACTTCTATTCGTGCAGTCATCATTCCGTCCATGAGCGCAGGTGTGATTGCGGTGCTCGCAAGCGTTGTTGTTGAACGATTCGGAGGGCGTAAGGGCGGCGCTATGGCAACGATTCCGTCGACTGTTATTGCTGCCGCAATCGGATTTTATGAGGTTGACCAGGGCGTTGGATTCTTGAAGGCGATGGCGGTCATTCCTGTTGGGATGTTTGTTTCGGCTGGATTTCTGACAGTATGGCGGGTCTTGCCAAGGCGGTTGCACTCATTGACTTCCACATCGCGGTTGGTCGTGACGTCGATTGTCTCGGTTGCAGCGTGGATATTTTTTGCGGCGATCGTCGCAGAAATTCAGCGCAAGTTTGATCCTTCGCCGGGAGGAGCGATTGTGTGGGGTGTCTGCGCAATTCTCGCAACAGTGATGCTTGGTCTCTTCCTGCTACGGGAGAAGGTGGATGCGCCCCGCGGGAAGCGCAGAGTGGGTGTACTTCAGTTGTTTCTGCGTGGTCTCGCCTCGACGATCGCAATCGGAATTGCTTTAATTATTGCCAAGAGTGGTATGCCTGTGGTCGGAGGACTTGTGAGCGCATTCCCAGCAATTTTTCTGACGACGATGGTGAGTACGTGGATTTCACAGGGCCACGAAGTTCCTGTTGGCGCAGTTGCGCCGATGGTCATGGGCGCAGCGAGCGTTGGCCTTTTTTCGCTCTTGTCGATTTGGCTTTTCCCGTTGCTTGGGGTGATTCCAGGAGTGATCGCCGCATGGATTCTCTCCGTCTCGTTCGTCACCGTGCCGCTAGTTTATTCCATGCGGGCCCGCTGATAGGTCAGTGGATAGTTGAGAGACAAAAACTCACAAGGGGGGTCTTGCGGGCAAAACTCGACCGCTTCAGGTCGAGTTTTGCCCGCAACCGAGGGGGTTGTGTGGGTGTGCGAAGATTCTGCGCTTAAACTGAATGCGGTTTCTTTTTCGTGTCAGTCGTAAATGTAAAGTTCTTGCCTTGCAAATCCACGCGAACGGTATCGCCGTCCTTAAAGGTGCCGCCGAGAATTCCAGATGCAATCGCATTCTCGATTCGTTGCTGCACAACACGCTTGAGAGGGCGTGCACCGAACTGAGGGTCATAGCCTTCCGCAGCAAGTGCATCACGTGCTACGGCAGAAACCTCCAGTCCAAGTCCGCGCTGAACGAGTCGACGTCGTAGGTTGCCAATCTGAATCTCGGCGATCTTCGCAAGTTGCGCTTGGTCGAGTTGGTGAAAGACCACAGTCTCGTCGATGCGATTCAAAAGTTCTGGACGCATCTGCTCCTTGAGCATCTTGTAAACGCGTGCACGAATAGCCTCTTCGGTTTGATGCGCTTCGGTCATCTCGAGGATCGCAGACGATCCAATATTGCTCGTCATGACGATGATGGTGTTCGCAAAGTTGACCGTGCGTCCCTGCCCATCAGTGAGCCGGCCATCGTCGAGCACTTGCAAGAGAATATTGCTGACATCAGGGTGAGCCTTTTCGAATTCGTCGAAGAGGACGACACAGTATGGCCTTCGGCGAACAGCTTCGGTCAAGCGTCCACCTTCCTCATATCCAACATAGCCGGGAGGCGCGCCAATCAATCGTGCAACCGAATGTCGCTCCATAAATTCGCTCATGTCGATACGCACCATTGCGTCCTGAGAATCGAACAACAACTCTGCGAGTGCCTTGCAGAGTTCGGTCTTGCCAACACCAGTTGGTCCAAGAAAGAGGAACGATCCGATTGGACGATTCGCTTCGCCAAGTCCAGCTCGATTTCGGCGGACGGCTTCGGAGACCGCGCGCACCGCTTCGGATTGGCCGACCACTCTGCGTCGGAGCGCATCTTCGATATGCAAGAGTTTCTCGCGTTCGCTTTCGATCAGCTTCGACATAGGAATGCCAGTCCACTTGGCGACAACTTCCGCGACGGCTTCCGGATCGACTTCTTCTTTCACAAGTGCGTTGCCAGATTCGATTCGCTTTCGAAGAGCTTTCTCCGCCTCGCTGCGTCGTAATTCGAGGTCACGGATTTCCCCATGTTGAATGCGGGCAGCACGCTCGAATTCGCCGCGCCGCTGGGCTTGTTCGAATTCGACTCGTCGTGCTTCGATTTGCCTGTCAATATCCTTGATCGCATCAAGCTCTTTCTTTTCGATTGTCCACTGCGCGGTCATGGTTCGGTCTTGCTCGCGCTCGCCGGCCAATTCTTGATCGACGCTCGCAAGGCGCTGTGCGCTCTGCGGGTCCTTCTCAATTTGTAACGCTGCTTTTTCGATTTCAAGTTTCGTAATGTGTCGACGGATTGCGTCGAGTTCAACTGGCATCGAATCATTCTCAATGCGTAATCGACTCGCAGCTTCGTCAAGCAAGTCGATGGCTTTATCTGGGAGAAATCGATCGCTGATATAGCGATCCGAAAGATTCGCTGCCGTCACGAGTGCTGCGTCTTGGATGCGAACACCGTGATGTGTTTGGTAACGCTCTTTCAGGCCGCGCAAAATCGCAATCGCGTCCTCGACGCTCGGTTCTCCGATAAAAATAGGACTGAACCGCCGCTCGAAGGCCGCGTCTTTTTCGACATGCTTGCGATATTCATCAAGCGTTGTCGCACCGATGCAGTGCAATTCGCCGCGAGCGAGGGCAGGCTTGAGCAATTGCCCCGCACCGACAGCGCCTTCACCTTGCCCAGCGCCGACAATCGTGTGGAGTTCATCGATAAAAAGGATGATGCGACCTTCACTTGAGGCGACTTCGCGCAGAACAGCCTTGAGCCTCTCCTCGAATTCTCCGCGGAATTTGGCTCCTGCGAGCAGTGACCCGACATCAAGCGCCACGATTCGCGAGGCGCGCATTGCCTCAGGGCAGTCGCCGTCAATAATGCGCTGCGCAAGTCCTTCGGCAATGGCGGTCTTGCCAACACCCGGTTCGCCGATGAGCACTGGATTGTTCTTTGTTCGTCGCGATAAAACTTGCATGCATCGACGTATTTCTTCGTCACGCCCGATGACAGGATCCAGTTTGCCATTTGCTGCGAGTTCGTTCAGATCTTTTCCGTATTTCTTGAGCGCTTCGTATGTGCTTTCCGCTCCAGGATCGTGAATGCCTT
Source organism: uncultured bacterium (assembly GCA_903919715.1). Lineage (GTDB taxonomy): Bacteria > Planctomycetota > Phycisphaerae > Phycisphaerales > SM1A02 > F1-60-MAGs104. Next base: position 19,133 of record CAIXJC010000013.1, read on the forward strand.
GTACGCCACTCGCCTTTCGAATTTCGCGTGCGGTGTTTTCGAGTTCCTTCGCATTCGCACCAACTGCCGCAAGAATGTCCTTGCCGGCGCCGCGAGTTTCCGCAATGGCAATCAGCAAATGGTCGCTCGAGACGTATGTGTCTTTCATCTTCTGCGCAAGCCGTTCTGCAGTACCGATGACATCCATCAGTTCGCGACCGCCAGTGGGAGTCGCACCTTGCACGCACGGTTGCCGCGAGAGTTGCGCAACTGCGGTTGCCATAATGCGCGCAGGATCGAGTCCTGCTTTGGTCAGGACGCTTGAAGCGGGACCGTCCTTTTCGCTCAATAGCGCAACGAGCAAATGCAACGAACCAACTTCTCCGTGCTGATCACGAACTGCATTGGATTGAGCTTGCGATAGTGCCTGTTGGGCGAGTGTTGTGAATTTCTCGAAGTTCATAGTGAAGCTCTCTAGCAATCCTCGTGCCGAAATGCGTCGATCGCGTGAGATCGAAATCAACCCAAAAACGTGATAGTTTCAAAGTGTTTCGACTGGAAAGTCATCAGGAATAAGTTCGGGACGGTCATTCAGCCATCCTGTAAGCCACCGAAAGGCATCAATCAGTCGCGGACCTGGCCGATTAAACATTTGATTGCCGTCGACCATCACGACGCGACCTGGTCCATCCATGTTTGCAGGCAATAGTGGCCACCATTTTTGCGCGCGCAGTGTTGGCATTTCGGATCGAATGGTGGGTATGCCATAACCGCATGGACAAATAATAATGCGCTGCGGTGCGGCTTCGAGAATTTCTTCTGGTGAGGCGACACGACTTTTCGCGCCTGCAGAATTGAGCGAGTGCCGTCCACCTGCGGCGATGATCATCTCGGGAGTCCAATGTCCGCCAACGAATGGAGGATCCATCCATTCCAAGAAGAGCACTTCTGGACCTTCGATAAAAGGATTCACGTGATCGACTGCTGTCCACCAACCTTCGCGCATTTCGACCATGGCGCGCTCGGCCTGCTTCGGTCGACCGATTGCTTCGCCGACCTTCAGGCAATCATCGAGGACATTCCAAATCGATTTCGGATCGAGGCTGATGATCGTCGGTGATGGTGTCATTTTCGCCGCGACCGCACGAACTGTATCGAGATCGATCGAGCAGACATCGCATAAATCCTGTGTCAGGATGACGTTGGGCCGAAGCTCCTGCAGTGCATTCGCATCGAGCGTGTAGAGCGATTGATTCGCAGACCTTCCTGCGCCAAGTGATTCACGAACGGCTCGATCGATCTCCGCACTTGCGCCGACGCCCGTTGGCGATGGCGTGCGCTGCCCAGTCAATACCGGCCGATCTTTTATTTGCGGTGGCCAATCGCATTCGTGGCTACGTCCAACAAGAAGGTCTTCGCCGCCGATTCGGCAGAGAATTTCGGTTGCTGAAGGAAGGAGGCTGACGACTCGCATTGGCACGAACCATAGCGGGGAGCAGGAAATTGTGCGCCCCGGAGGAGATGTTGTTTCCGAATCGATTTTGACTTTTGACCCCCTTGCGTCACAATTGATCACGAATGCGTGGGATTCACTCTAAAACTTCCGCATGTCTTCTATCGATGGCTCTTGCGGGAAGCGTTGCTGCGGCGATTATTCACACGACGGCAGATCCGTTTGGCGGCTTCTTCGGGTTTTGGGGACCTGACGTATTCATCGGCCAATCTGTTGGTGGGCGCTTTGTTCCAAGTGCTGATTACACCCTCGACCGAGTCAAGATCTGGTTTATGAATAATAGTTCGTCGATTCATCCCGCCGTGAAGGTCACGGTGCGAACCGACCAGACATCTGGCAGTGTGAGCATTCCAAGCAGCACGATCTTGGCAGAGTGGAATATCAATGTCCAAGCGCTCGGTTGGAATCCTGTGCAGGAAATTCTTATCTCGACTGGCGGAGTCGGATTGCATGGGGGGCAGAAATATTGGATCGTCGCACAATCAAACAGTGCCGCCAATGTGAACGCTGTGTGGAATTATGCCTCGCAGGGCAACACATTCAGCGCAATCACGTCGACCGATAGAATCACATGGCAGCCTGGTGGAAACGGTGCGGCGCTCACGTTGACCGTCGAAGGAATTCTCGGGCTTCCCAATCCATCAGACATCAATCACGATGGACTGGTCAATGGAAGCGATCTCGCTGCGGTTCTGAGTGCATGGGGAACATGTGCGAATTGTCCTGCTGACATTAACCGTGATGGGCTGGTGGACGGCAATGACCTCGCGACATTGCTTTCGGCATGGTCAGCCTGATGCGAGACGAACTGGGGATCCTAGATTCGAACTAGGACAAACTGAGTCAGAGTCAGTTGTGCTACCGTTACACCAATCCCCAAAGTGACTGGCTTTGAATAATAGCGGAGTCCACTTCTTTCCACAGTTCCTACTTTCGATGATCTCTTCCCTCACTCCTTGGTCCGCTAGCAGAGCTTTCCCCGCCTTGACGGGTTTTTTAGCCATTTTTGCACTGCTCTTTACTCTGGGATGTGTCTCAAAACCGATCCAAATCCGCACGCTGGATGCAGTGACGGGCACTCCAGTTGCAAATGTCGACATCAGGCAACACGGTGTGCGGTTCTTCAGTTTTTTCCCGTCCAAAGCAAAGGCGCCCAAGACTGACGCCGAGGGCCAACTGGATCTCGTGCTCAATTCTCGATCGACATGTCTTGCCGTGCTTCGTCCTGGATATGTGCCAGTGCAGGTTTCAATCGTGCCAGAACCCAAGGGGCGCTCGCCGAAATTGGAAGCATCTGCGCTCTTGGTTGATGTTTCCCCGGCCAATTGTGTCGAGTTCGAGAGACTTGCGGATCATGCGATTGTGGAGGTTCGATTGACTCCCATCGTTGACGAAAAGGTTCGCGTGACTGTTCGCGACGAGCAGGGGGCGCCACTTGTAAATGTTGATGTGATCCTCGAGACGGGGCTCTTCCTTCCCAAGGATGGAGAAGAAGGCGAATGGGGGCGTCCGCCAATCGAGCGCGTCGTCACGGACGCATCAGGCTGCGCCACAGTGACTGCGCATGTGGGACTGCGAAATTATCTTTATGTGCGGATGATCGGCCGTGAAAGTCAGCGCATCGCGCTGGAGCGACTGTCGGACCGCAAAAACATTGCCGTGACACTTCGAGCGGTCAGTTGCAAATCAGTCGTGCTTCGCGTGGTCGATGGAAAGAGTGGTGCGCCGATTGCGGGGGCAGACGTGGAACTCGGAAAGGAATTCGACGGAATCGCCCGAGACCCAAACGGCTGGTCGGTCAAGACCGACGCAAATGGCTGTACTTCGCTGGTTTCTGTGCCAGATTTTGGACAGTTAGTGGTGGCAGCATCGGCGGAGAAATATCTGATGCGCCGCCAGGTTCTCAATTGGCAATCGCTGGATGCCAAGAAGCCGTTCGAGATCGAACTCAGCCGAAAGTGATTTGTTCCGCGCTCGCCGAGCGCCACATTCAACGACTTCCCTCGACTTGATTGATGCATTCGCCTATTCTCTTGGCATGATTGGTAGTGAGACAAAACCCCTCAGTTCCGAAGCGGTCAGCAACGGCATTCGTGTTCAGGTCGTCCCAAGTTTTATGGACTCACATTCGGATGCTGAAAGGGGACGGTTCATCTTTTCATACAAGATTCGAATTTCCAACGAGGGAACCGACCGTGTTCGCTTGGTCAGCCGCACATGGCAGATTGTGGATGCGGATGGAACGCGCAACGAAGTCAGCGGCCCCGGCGTTGTCGGGCAACATCCAGAATTGTCGCCTGGTGAGACATTCGAGTACTCCAGCTTCTGTCCACTTCCAACTGCGTGGGGAACGATGGAGGGGCATTACGTCTTCGAGCGCGAGGACAAGTCGACCTTCGAAGCGCAAGTGGCTCGCTTCTATTTCGCAGCTCCAACGGCTTGAGTTGTTTCGGTCGTAACGCGCATCGTTCGACCAAACCTTTTTTCAGCGGTACTCTTTCGTTCAATGGATCCTGGTTCTGAAAGTGGCGCAAAGATTTTTAGAGCCGAAGCACTCCAGTCAGTGGGAGGACGAAATCGGCTCAATTCTCTCAGTCCGATGATCTCTGCCAATTTGTGGGTTGTGACCGCGGCGCTCGGTTTTTTGTTGGCAGCGGTCGTGACGTGGGGATTTGCAGGGCGCATCCCACTCGCAGTGCAAGGAAGTGGAATCTTTCTCCGCGGAGAAAGATTAGATACGGCAAATGCCCCGTCGGAAGGCGTCATTCGCGAGATCTTGAAGCGCGAAGGAGATCGTGTGAAGGTGGGTGAATGTGTCGCCACGATTTCTTCTGGGATCGCTATTGCTCCAATACCGATACTCGCATCCGCTGATGGAACGGTGGTATCGATTGATGCTGAGGTTGGAGACTTTGTTGAAAACGGACGCATCGTTGCAATCATCGCGACGGGAAGCGACGCGCCGGTCTGCATTGCGTTCGTGCCATTGGCCGCTGGAAAGCGCGTGGCGTGCGGCATGCGCGTTCATGTTTCCCTCGGGACTGTCGATTCGTATGGTGGTGCCCAAGTCATCGGGCGAGTGATCAAGGTCGATGGATTCATGACGGGACCAGATGAAATGCTTGGCCGAGTCCCGAATCGTGCAATGATCGACTCGATTCGCGAAAGATTCGGAACAGTCACTTCAATCGTTGTTGCGCTTGAACTCGATCCCAAGGGAATGGACGGTTTGCGGTGGACAACTTCGATGGGCGGCCCTGGCACAGTGACCGCTGGAACTCCGTGCGATATCGAGATCACGGTTGGAGAAATTCGACCTGTGGCACTCATCTTGCCCGGCCTTGGTCAAGGTGATGGTTCGTCGCCATGAGCGTCATGAGCGCGGAAGGGTCGCAAGAACCACAAGAATCTCGCAAGATTCGCCCAGAACTTCCTGCTGGAAAATCGAGAATGGCTCGCGTTCCTACGACGATGCAAGTTGTTGCAGCAGAGTGTGGCGCAGCAAGTTTGGCAAGTGTGTTGGGGCACTTCCGAGCATATAGACCGCTCGAAGAAGTTCGCGAAGCGGTCGGTGTCGATCGCGATGGGTCCAACGCACTTCGCATCGTGCGAGCAGCTCGGCACTTTGGACTCGACTCCGAAGGGTTGCGATGCGATCCAGATGCCTTTGATGAAATCACGCTGCCAGCGATTCTCTTCTGGGGGCTCAATCACTTTGTGGTTTTGGAGGGATGGTCGAAGCGCGGGTATCGAATCATGGATCCTGCGCTTGGTCGTCGACTTGTAACAGTTGAAGAATTTAATCAGGAGTTTTCTGGCATCGTCGTGCAGTTGGAGCCAGGTGAAAACTTTCGAGAAACTGGAAGCCCTCCATCATCACTCAGTTTGGTGATTGGTTGGATGCGAGGTGCGGGCGCTGCAGTCTGGTTGACGGTCTTTGTTGGCTTATTGCTCGCAGTGCCGCTGGTCGCAATTCCTGGAATTGCAGCCGCATTCGTCGATAATGTATTGGCAGAGGAGCGGTCCGATTGGATGCCGTGGATTCTGGGTGGTGCCGTGGTCTCGCTGATTCTCGAATCTGGTTTGATCGTGATTCAACAGTTGGTTCTCGCACGGCTCGAACAGCAATTATCGCTGGAGCGCACTTCAGACTTTTTACAGCAATTGTTTCGATTGCCGACGACATTTTTCGCGCAGCGATACCCAGGTGATATCGCAGAGCGCGTTGCGAGCAATGATGCGGTTGCGGGATTACTCGCATCCAAATTTGCGCCAGCGATCATTCAGATTTTCACATTGCTCGCATTTCTTGCAGCGATTACGTGGATCAATATTCCGATGGGAATTATCGCACTCGTCGCAGTGCTCGCCACCTTGTCGCTGTTGTATGGCGTCGCGCGATCGCGTGTCGATCAGGCGCAGTCGCTTCAACAACAGGAAGGCATGAAACAGGGCGCAATCATTGCAGGGCTCTTGACGCTCGAATCGTTGAAGGCGGGTGGCCGAGAAGCGGATTTCTTCGGTCGATCGATGGGGTTTGCGGCGCGAGTGAGCGCTGCTCGTCAGCGTGCCAATTTGCTTTCAAACGCAGTCAGCATTATCCCTTCGTGGTTCCAAGCAGTCGTCGTGTCCGTGCTTGTGCTCTCGTTCGGTGGATGGCAAGTGATGAACGCAACGATGTCCATTGGAATGCTCCTTGGTTTGCAGATTCTGCTTTTGGGCTTTATGACTCCCGTGACGCAGTTGGCGGAACTGATGAGAGAAATTCAGACTGTGCGTGCGGATCTCGCACGATTGGACGATGTGATGTGCCATGCGGTTGATCGCCTTGCGTGCGATCCAGATGTCGATGACAGTCAGGAGGCGGAATATGCAGATGGCGAATTGGAGTTGCGAAATATCACCTTCGGTTATGGCCATGGGCAAGAACCACTGCTGAAGAATTTTTCCTTGAAGGTCGGTTCGGGTGGGCGCGTCGCACTCGTCGGCGGAACTGGATCTGGCAAGTCAACAATCGCACGTCTCGCCGCGGGTTTAATTGATCCGTGGGAAGGAGACATTTTGATCGATGGCGAGCCGATCGGCGATGTTCCTCGTCACGTGCGTGCGTCGAGCATTGCGACGGTCTTTCAACGAGCTGCATTTTTCGAAGGGACGATCCGTGAGAATCTTTCTTTGTGGAACCCGAACATTCCAGACGCTTGGATGGTCGAAGCGCTCGAAGACGCACAGCTTTGGAGCGTGATCACGAATCGCGGCGGGCTCGATCAAATTGTCTCCGAAGGCGGGACAAATTTCTCTGGCGGTGAAGCACAGCGATTGGACATCGCCCGCGCACTTTCGCGTCGACCAGCCATCATCATCTTGGATGAGGCCACGAGCGCGCTTGATCCAGTCACCGAGCTTGCGCTTGACGAAGCGCTTCGTCGCCGTGGTATCACATGTCTTGTTGTTGCGCATCGACTCAGCACGATTCGAGACGCAGACGAAATTATTGTCATGGATAATGGGTGTGTGGCGGAGCGAGGAACGCACGATCAGTTGTTGGCACTCAATGGTGTCTATCACAATCTCATTGCTGGAGAAACCGCATGAGTAGTGAACGAAACCCTGCCGTGGAAGCGGCGATCGCGGCGGGCGGAGAGAGTGTCTATATCGATCGACGGAGCCACGTGGCTCTGGAAAATCTCACCGACATCATGGTGATCGTTCAGGGATCTGCTGTGATATTTGCACGCCGCCATACTGGGAGACGTCGGCACAGAATCGGAATCATTTCCGCTGGCGCAGCCTTCGTTGGTTCTGCCACCGGAGTCGAAGTTGTACCGGTGACCGAGGCCGAGGTCATTCGAATTCCAATCGAGAAACGAAGTGGGATTTTGGCAAATTCCGCTGCCGAAGCGGCGCTCTGCGCAGGACTCAACGCGACGCTCGTTGCGTGTGGATCATCACTGCGAGCTAATTCGACTTTGGAAATCGCTTGCGTGCGATGCGCATCTGAACTGACGCGCCGAAGCGAGGCGATCATCGATACATCGTTCGCCCGCCATCTGCGGAGATTGGTCAATGTCGCAAGTGCTCGTCTGGCATTCCCGAATGAAGTGAAGTCGATCATCTCACAGAAATCCGGTGGCGCACGCGAACTTCCTGATTCCCATCTTCCTCCAATCATTCGGGCTTGTACTCAAATTGCGCAAGACATCGGTTGTGATCTCAGCACGATTCCAAGCAGGATTCCCCGAGACAACACTCGGCGTCCTGAACAGATCTTTGCTCATGTATCTGGTCTTGGAATCCGTCCAGTCTTTCTCGATCCTGGCTGGTGGAATTCGGGAGTGGGTGCGCTCTTGGCTTTCCGAACTGAGGACCAAGCGCCTGTCGCAATTCTGCCCAGCAAGTCAGGAATGATTGCATACGTGCATTCTGCAGGTGCGACGCGAGGTCCCATTGCGATCGACCAGAAATTTGCAGCGGAGTTGTCGACTCTCGCATCGCAGTTTCACCCGACGCTCTCCAGCGAGCAGTCGACGATTCCCAAGTTTCTTCGGTTTATCGCGCAAGGATCGGAACGAGATTTCCTGCGAGCATTCTTGATTTCTGGATTGGCAACGCTCGTGAACCTTGCGATTCCAATTGCCATGGGAGTTCTCGTCGCACGCGTCTTGCCTGGCGAGAATCAATGGGCGCTCCTCTTCTTGGGCTTCGTGCTTTTGGGAACAACCTTGACTGCGGCGGCATGTGGATATGTGGTTTCGAATCTGCTGCTTCGTGCTGAGACTCGTATTGCCAACCGAGCGCTTGGGGCGATTTTGGATCGATGCCTGCGCATGCCGACTGAAGTTTTCCGCACCTTTACGAGCGGTGATCTCGCAGAGCGCATTCTGTCCGTTGGGGATTTGCAGGCGATTCTTTCCGGAGCTGCGATCTCTGCGATTATGGCTGGGGTATTTTCAGTGATGTATCTCGTCGTGATGTTTTATGTCAACACGATGGCCGCGTTGGTGGGCGCAGGACTCTTGGTTGTCGCTGTCCTGATGAGCGTGTTGATCAGCGCCGGACGTGCGCAATTGTCGACAACAATGTTGGAAGGACAAGGGCGACTCTCCAGTATGGTCCTCCAATTTATTGGCGGAATCGACACGATTCGCAGTGCGGCGTCCGAGCAATACGCAACGCTTCGCTGGCTGCATCGTTTCCGTGGAGTTCGATCTGCAACGATGCGAATTCGTCGTCTTGAACGATTGTTTGATATCTTTGCTGCCGCATTTCCGCTGATCTGCTTGATGATTTTCTGGATTCTCTTTCTCCCAGTGAATGTCGGTGGACTGCTTCAGTTGGATCGCGTTGGAGCGACCGAACGCGTGGCGCAATACCTCGTCTTTAATAGTGCATTTGTTGCAGCCCTCTATTCGGTACTCGAATTTGGTGAGAGGTTGGGGGATCTCGCATCGCTGCGATCGATCTTGCAGCGCATCGCTCCAATCTTGCACGCGCCATCAGAACGAACGGCAGATCGTGAGCAGCCTGGCGTCCTCTCTGGACGAATTGATATCGACGATGTGCGATTTTCATATCCAGGAAGTGCAAACGAAGTTCTCTCGGGAGTCACAATGCATATCGCTGCGGGCGAGAGCGTTGCGATTGTCGGTGCGTCGGGCAGTGGCAAATCAACATTAACGCAGTTGATCTTGGGGATGCGACAGCCAAGTCTGGGCGAAATCAATTTTGATGGCAAAGCACTTCGACGATTGGATGTTGTCTCCGTTCGTCGACAAATTGGCGCAGTCATCCAAAACACGCGCGTGATTCCTGGCAGCATCTTGGACAACATTGTTGGGAGCACGCTCTTCACTGTGAAAGATGCGCAGTCGGCGATCGATGCTGCAGGATTTGGGGAAGAAGTGGGGCAAATGCCGATGGGCGTTCATACCTATGTCACCGATCAAACGCTTTCGGGCGGACAGGTGCAAAAGTTGATGATCGCCCGCGCGCTCGTGACTCGCCCTCGCATTCTGATTTTCGATGAGGCAACGAGCGCGCTCGACGAGATATCACAGGCTCGAATTGTTCGCAGTCTCGAGGGATTGAAGACGACGCGAATTGTCGTGGCTCATCGCCTCAGCACGATCCGAATGGTCGACAGGATTTATGTGATGGCAGCGGGGCGTGTTGTGCAGTCCGGCACATTCGCTGAACTCATCGCAGTTGATGGGCCTTTTCAGGAGATGGCTCGTCGTCAGATGATCGACGCAGAGGACGAATCTCAGATTTAGCGATGCGGTGATTTGGCGGTCACCATATTTCAGACGGGGCTGAAGCGCATGAAGGTCGAGCGCATGACTACAAAAAAGAAGTCAGCGATCGTTCGGAGCAGGAACGGTCGCTGGCTACAGGGTTTTCAATTACCCAACGCGGTCGAGCGTCTGGCGCAGACAACGCTGATTTAGCGCTTCGGCGTCCGTGATTGTCGTGCGTGGCTTGAGTTGCGTGCGACACGGCTTGCGCCGCCTCCGCTCGCCTTCGCAAGATCCGCATCGGACAACTTCACAGACTTCGTATTGGTCTTTGGCGTCTTGGACGTATTCGCTGGCTTTGGTGACATTGAAATTCCCTTCGTTTCGCTGATGGCTTTTGGTCTACGCAACCGCAAGTCACAGACATGAATACCTTACGATACATTTTTGGTCTGGCAAGCGACGAGGCATATTTCTAATGAAAAAAACATTGGCATCGAAGAAGTTTGTGGTGGCCGTGGTTGGAGCGACAGGAGCCGTGGGAGCGGAATTTATTGATTTGCTTGGGCTCAATGGGATTTCTGCGGATCGTGTTCGATTATTTGCAAGCGAGCGTTCTGTTGGGAAGGCGATACTTGTTGGTGGGCAGCCAGTCATGGTCGAATCGCTCAAGCCCGATTGCTTTCGAGGGATCGGCATTGTTTTTTTCTCGGCTGGGAAAGGAATTGCCAAAGCATGGGCGCCGCAAGCGATTGAGGCAGGGGCGTGGGTAGTCGACAATTCGAGCGCGTTTCGCATGGAGAGCGCTGTGCCGCTCATCATTCCAGAAGTGAATCCAGACGCACTCGATCAATGCAAAGGACCGTCCATTGTGGCTGTGCCGAATTGCTCAACGATCGTTGCGCTTGTCGCGGCGACGCCGCTGCACCGAGTGGCGAAGGTTCGTCGCATGACCGTGGCGACATATCAAGCCGCAAGTGGCGCAGGTGCTGCCGCGATGCGCGAACTCGAATCGCAGGCGCAGGCATTTGTCGAGAAGAGCCCGATGCGCACGGAAATTTTCGGGAGGCAATACCTCTTCAATTGTTTCAGCCATAACAGCGCGATCGGACCAGAGGGATATAACGAAGAGGAGTCCAAGCTTCTCTATGAGACGCGAAAGATTTGGTCCGATGCATCCGTGCGGATCACGGCGACATGCATTCGTGTTCCCGTGCTGCGAGCGCACTGCGAAGCGATTGGGTTGGAGTTTGAGACGCCGCTTTCCCAAGCGCGCGCACGAGAAATCCTCGGGGCCGCTGAAGGGTTGGAAGTGGTCGATGATCGAATCAACAATCGCTTCCCAGAACCGCTGCACGCCGCAGGGCGAGACCCCGTCCTCGTCGGCAGAATTCGTGCGGATTGGAGCCTTCCTCCAGGAATGGGAATCCAAATGTTTGTCGCTGGAGATCAGATTCGAATCGGTGCGGCGTTGACTGGGTGGCGCATTGCGGAACTGATCGCGGCGCGGATGACGCATTGAGATTCAATCTGCGCCGCCGCCGCATCGCCGCCCCACCTTCGTCACTGCTTCGTCACTGCTTCGTCATTTGGACGGCAATCGCAATAACTGCCGAACTGCTTGGTCGATGTCGGGCTGACGCATCAAATGCTCTCCGACCAAGACGATGTTGATGCCATGCGCACGAAGTCGCAGCAGGTCTTCCGGCGAAGTGATGCCAGACTCGCTGACCAAGATCCGCGGGTCTTCAACCAGATCGGCCATTCGCAGCGAATGATTGATGTCAGTTTTCATCGTGCGCAGATTGCGATTGTTGATGCCGAGCAGGGAATAACCCGCATGCGGAAATCCGACATGGTTGAGGACTCGGCAGAGATTTTCTGCGTCGTGGACTTCCAATAAAACCGTCATGCCCAATTCGACGCAGAGAATCTGAAAGTCGATAATTTCGCTTTCGCGCAGACATTCAGCGATCAGCAGAACCGCGTCGGCACCTGCGGCTCTGGATTCCCAGATTTGATACGGGTCGATTATGAAATCTTTGCGCAGGACGGGAAGCGGTATCGCGTCTCGAATCGCATGGATGTATTCCAGTTTTCCACCGAAATCCACCTCGTCGGTCAGGCATGAGATCGCAGCTGCGCCAGCGGCGTGATACTTTCGAGCGATGTCGACGGGATCGAAATCTTCGCGGATCACTCCTGCCGAGGGACTCTTGTATTTGACTTCCGCAATCAAGCGCGTTCGAGTGGTGTTTCCGTGGTCGACGACGACCTGGAAAAAATTGCGCGTCCTTCCGAGTTCGGAAATCCGCTCACGGAGTTCCTCAAGTGGAACGGCGATCTTGGCAGCAGCAACTTCTTTACGTTTGCGCCGCACGATTGTCTTGAGTATGTCTGGCATAGTCACACTTGGGATTCTGGCGACAGAGAGTAGATCGGAAGTGGGCGATCCGTTGCCCGTTGAGCCATCGTCGAATTGGCCGATCATCTCCCTGGGTTTAGGAGCGGTGATCATCGCGATCGTGATCGGTACTGCGGCGATGCGCTTAAAAAATGCGCCTCGAAATGCCTGGGCGTTGACTGCCGGCGGATCGTTCCTGCTCTTTGTTGGACTTTCACTCTTTGGATCAGTTGGTGGCACGATGATGGCGCGACTGTTGAGCGTGCCACAGGGTGATGAATCAATGAAGGGGAAAGTGATCGTTGCGGCTGGCGCTTTTCTGACACAGTTGGCCATCTTGCTCATGTTCAGACGGACTCCGAGGGGGGGAAGTCGGACGCTTGTGGCGTCAGCAGTCGAAGCGCTCGGTACTTCTCAGTTTGCGCCCGCAAATGCTTTTCTGCCAGCGTGGGGGATTCAGCGTGCGATTTGGTTCGGCGCACTTGTGCTTGGAATCGCATGGTTTCCACTTCAAGCTGTGGGAAGCGCCGTTGCATCGATACAGTTCTACTTCGGAGGACTCGAGCCACCATCGGAGGGTCATTCGACGTTTGAACTTCTGCGCAATTCGCATGACATGCTGCTCAATGGAGCGATGGTCGTCATCGTGATCATCTGTGCGCCAATCACCGAGGAATTTACATTTCGTGGTGCGATGCAAATGGGCATTCGCTCTTCAGGCATTCGGGCGTGGTGGGCGATCGTGGCGACGAGTGCGCTCTTCGCTGCAATTCACATCCCAGTGCTCGCCGAGGGCGCATTGGCGTCGGGACTTGCGACGCTCTTTATGCTTGCAGTCATTCTTGGATGGCTCATGGAACGGACAGGACGAATTGCTGCGCCGATTGCGGCGCACGCGCTCTTCAATCTTGCCAACTTGTGTTTGTTCTGGTTCGCTTGACGGCGGCGAAATGATGGAGAGTTTCGTACGATCATCAATCGAATGACTCCCTCGCCCCAGTCGAAATCTCAACCCGCATCTCTGCCTTCGTCGAAGCCGCGCATTTTGACGGGCGACACGCCGACGGGAACGTTGCATTTGGGGCACTGGGTGGGAAGTGTGAAGCGGCGGGTCGAATTGCAGACCACGCATGAGTGCTATTTCTTGATCGCCAATATGCATGCATTCACAACGCGGGCTGAGCATGCTGCGGATATTCGCCGCGATTCAATCGAAATTGTTCGGGACTATTTGGCAATGGGAATCGATCCCAAGTTGTCGGCGATTTTTCTTCAGAGTGAAGTCCCAGCGATCGCAGAATTGACGTTTCTCTTTGCAATGCTGCTGCCGTTCAACCGCGTGATGCGCAATCCCACGCTGAAGGACGAGATCAAGATTAAGAATCTTGGAGAGACATATTCGTTTGGGTTCCCCTTGTATGCGGTTGGACAGACTGCAGACATTCTTGCTTTTCGCCCTACCGGCGTGCCGGTTGGCGAGGATCAAGTGCCGCACTTGGAAATGACGCGCGAAGTTGCACGTCGATTCAATCAGATTTTCTGCGGTGTCTCCGAACATGCGGAAGACGCAGATCACGAAAAGCTCGGCGGAACTTTTCCGATCCCTCACGCGGATGTTGGAGCGGTGGGGCGTCTGATGGGTATCGACGGCGTGAACAAGATGAGTAAGAGTCTCGGCAATGCGATCTTCATCGCTGATCCGCCCAAAGAAGTGCAGAAGAAAGTCGGAAAGATTTTTACGGGGCGAAAGACACTCACGGAGCCGGGCGATATCAATAATTCGCTCTTTCAATATGTCGATGCGTTCATTCTTGATCCTGCGCGAGTCGCAGAATTGAAGGATCGTTATGCCCGTGGCGACAATCTCGGCGATGGGCATGTGAAGCAGGAAGTTGCCGACGCGCTCAATCAATTGCTTGAGCCAATGCGCGAGCGTCGTCGCCCATATGAAGGAAACGACGATGCAATCATTGACATTCTTCGAGATGGATGCGTGCGTGCCAACCGTGTTGCCGAAGAGACGTTGGCGATGGTCAAAGACGCGGCGAAGCTTTCCTATTTTCCACGTCGTCTGACACTAGGTTGAGGCGGTTTTGCTTTCTCCCCTTGGTTGCGGGCATTTTTCGACTCTTTGAGGTCGATTTTTGCCCGCAAGAGGGCGGTCCCAGAAGAATCACTCGCAACTTTGCGCATCTTCATTTCTCGTGGATGGCAATTGGCAATGACTTCCTTCAGGTGGTCTCGAGTGACATGCGTGTAAATCTGAGTGGTCGTAATGCTGGAATGCCCAAGCAATTCTTGAACGACGCGCAAGTCCGCACCACCATTGACGAGGTGCGTTGCGAACGAATGTCGAAGTGTGTGCGGATGAACATCGCCGAGCCCAGCCAGCGCTGCATTTTTCTTGACTAACTGCCAGATCGCGACGCGGTCGAGTGGGCGACCTGAAAACGAAAGAAGCAATCGAAATGCATCGCGGCCTGCGCTCACCGCCGCCAACGATGGTCGACACTCTGCGAGATACTTCATCGTCCAATGGATCGCAGGCACGCCGATCGGCACGATGCGCTGTTTGCCGCCTTTTCCCGTCACGGCAAGCGAACCGATCGTTTCGTGAAAGTCATTGATCTTGATTGTGCAGACTTCGCTTGCGCGTAAGCCGCCGCCATAAAGCAGCTCGAGCATCGCGCGATCTCTCAGCCATAATTTTCCTTGCGCTGGCGATGGAAATTCGACGAGCGCTTTCATCTGCTTTGCGGTCATCGCTCCAGGCAATCGCTTCCATGCCGTGGGTCGTTCCAACAGATGAGCTGGGTCGCGTGTGATCGTGCCCATCGCACGAAGCCAGCGGAAAAAGACGCGAATTGTGGCAAGATGGCGAGTGACCGTCGTTGCTTGATATTCGCGCTCTTTGGAAAGCCAGCGAATGTGATTGGTGAGATCCGCCATCGTCGCAGTTGCGGGATCGTCCTTGCCACGGTCGTGGAGATATGTCGCCAAGAGATCCAAGTCGCGCCCATACGCCTCAAGAGTCAGAGTCGCGAGCCCGCATTCAATCCGGCAGAAGGCCAGAAAGTCACGGTGTCTGCGGGCGGCTGCGGTAAGAACTTCCATGGACTGTTGGTTGCATCAGAGCTGGGAGGAGGTTGGATCGAAGGATGCCCTTTTGGCTCTCTCCTTGGCGGTCTCCGACGGTTTCGCGAAATCTCGCTTCCATGTTTATTCGATGAAAAAGTGCGCACCCGTGAAACCCTCCACAGCAATACGTGAACAACTGTTCGACCTCGCCGAGCGCGAACCGTGAAGTGCAACGGTGATCGTTGAGCTCCATGTGCGGGCAGCAGCGGGGGTCGGGGTCGTTCATGATTGATGCATGGATATTTGGGTTGGAGCGCGGAAGTTGGGAGGATTACTCTACTGTGCCGAATCGGTTGAAACGACCATAAATCTGCACATTTGGTTCGATAGTATTCCACATATGAACACGGACCGACCAACGGTCGCCATCTCATTAGGTGACCCTTCTGGCATTGGAGCCGAGGTGACAGTCAAGGCGCTCAACGATCCAGTCGTGCGCCGCGCTGCACGGTGGGTTATTCATGGATCGAATCATTTGATGCACGTTGCTGCGGAGCGAAGTTCGCTTCCTGTGAACTGGCTGCGGGTCGCTGTGGACAGTGAGCGGGCCCAGCATGAAATTGATGCGGACTCCATTGTTCTTGATCACGGACAAGTGCTCGGACTTTTCGATGGGCGTGAACCATCCAAGGTCGGCGGTTTAGCGAGCAAGGGTTATGTCGAAGCCGCGATCGTCGATGCGATGCGCCCGCACGGTGATCCACGGCGGGTGGATGCAGTTGTGACAGCGCCGATTAGTAAGGAGTCATGGTCGCTCGCGGGCTATCGCTGGCCAGGGCATACAGAATTATTCGCTTTTCGAACTCGTGCGCGCCGTCATTGCATGGCATTTTCAGCGCCAAAATTGCGAGTGGCGTTGGCGACAACGCATGTCCCGCTCATGACCATTCGAGATTTGCTCACGATCGGCCGAGTCTTTGACCCGATCGATTTAGGGAATCGATTTTGCAAGGACATGGGAGTCGCAACGCCACGAATCGCTGTGTGCGGGCTGAATCCACATGCTGGCGAACACGGACTCTTTGGCGATGAAGAGGATCGGATCATTCGTCCTGCAATCGATATGGCTTGTAGCGCTGGCATCGATGCGTCTGGCCCATGGGCGGCGGACACGATTTTTCGCGATGCGCTGAGTGGACGATACGACTTGGTTGTTGCGATGTATCACGATCAAGGATTGATACCTCTCAAGATGGTCGCTTTCGATTCCGCCGTCAACGTGACGCTTGGAATCCCGATCGTTCGCACAAGCCCAGATCACGGAACTGCATTCGGAATTGCGGGCGAAGGAAAGGCAGACCCAGGAGCGATGCGTGAAGCAATGCTCTTGGCGGCGAAGTTGGCACGAGCTCCCCGATCATCGGGAGCGACTCGATCAAACGGCAATCATCCCGATGGTCCGGCGCGTGGCGAATGGTCGTCAAGCGGTCCGTGGACTGGGTGAAATGTTTTCCTGTTTACGGCGCGATCACAATCGTGCTGTTTGGTTCTGTGAGAAGTTCATATACCAATTCGACATCTGCATCGCTCATGCGAACGCATCCCATTGATGCTTGTCTGCCGATCGAAGAAGGATCGACGGTGCCGTGAATGCCATAACCCTTGAACCCTTGATTGTGAGCTTCGACACCGATTAAACCGATCCATCGCTCTCCAATTGGATTCTTTGGATCATCCGATGCGAAGTGTTCGCCTGTGCGAGGATTCTTCCACTCTGGATTGATCAGCTTGCTCTTTGGTCGCACCATGAATGCTCCCGTTGGCGTCGAATTCAATTCGCCGAGTCCGACAGGAAAGATGGCGACGATGACGCGATTCGGTCCTTCGCCAGCGTAGATGCGCATTTGAAAATTGCTCTTCGAAACCTCTGCGTGAAATGCGCCGACGGGAAGCTTGAGGTTCTGTCCGACGCGCAGAGACTTCTCGCTCTTCATGCCGTTGATGCGTTGAATGATTCGCCAGTCTGGTTGCACGCCATTTTGTTTGGCGATCTTTGAGAGCGTGTCGCCAGACTGCACGGAGTACATATGCATGACGGGATCTCCGACGGTTGGAGCAGGTGAAAGAAAAAGCTTCGCATTGATTTCGCGCAGAGCCACCGTCGCAGAAAATTCGCCCGCCGGCGCAAGCGTGCGTTGATCAAGTAGTCGCGTCAGCGCGAGTCGCGCTCCGACAGGATCCGCTTTCGCCATCGCAAGCGCGGTGGTGAGATTCATCGAAGCATTCGTGTTGATCGCAGTTGGCGTGGTGGTCGCGGGAGTTCCCGCTTGGTTCTTGATCGCAGCGGGCGTCGTCGCCGAAACGGGCGAAGTCATGGCGACTGGTTGTTGGCCAGAAGATGGAGAAATCACTGGAGTTTCAGGTGGATTTTGAGCGACCGTCGGTGGCGCAGTGGGCGCAGCGGTATTGAGTGGCGGCACGGTGTTCGCTGGGACTCGGTTGGCAGTGGGAGTCTTGTCTCCTTGCGTGAAGAAATATGTTCCGGCGGTAACGCCTGCGGCTGCAACCAATGCAAGTGCGATGGGAATAAGTTTGCGGCGGTTCGCGCCAAAGAGAGTTGCGGAAGCTGAACGGGGCAATTGGCTGTCGAGTGTCATGTGGGTTTCCTGAAAGAGTTGTGAAGTTGCGTGCGATTGTTACTTGGTGAAGATTCGGTCTTGCGCGGCGAGCAATGTGAGTGATGGATCACGCTGCACTCCGCGGCGATCACTGACGACTGCATGAACAGCGATGTCAGTCGGTTCGGTTGGAATCAACGGGACGAATTGAAAGTCAAAGCAGATGCCGATCGTAATGGTGCTTCGAGGAAGTCGAGCGAGATAGCGGTCGTAATATCCGCCGCCGCGACCGAGGCGAAATCCTCGCGTATCGAATGCCACGCCAGGGACGACGACGAGGTCGATTTCTTCATGCGAGATGACTTGCCCAGATTTTGGAGCGCGTACTCCAAGCGCATCTGAATCCATGGACTCATCGTCGAATGAGGTTGTTTCGATCGCGCTCATGGACTTACGCCCAACTTCAACGCGGGGAACGCAAACGGATTTTCCGCGGCGAAATGCTTCGAGAGCGATCGAAATGACATCGATCTCGCTGCGCATTGGCATATAGAGCATCACTCGATTGGCCCGCAGAAAAGCATCGGATCGAACGAAGCGCACGCATGCGGCGTTGGACCACTCTGCGCGTTGCTCCACCGTCAGCGTCGCAAGGCGCGTGCGCATGTCGGATCGAATCGCGTTCTTGCGATCGGTGATGTCGTGAGGGGTATGCGACGCATCCATGCGTCAAAGTCCTCGTAGAAGGCGTCCTGCCGAGAGGCTGCACAACGCGTGCCGCCTGTTGAATGCATACGCTACCTTATGGTTCGGTTCGTGGTGTGATCTTTCATTCAAGGAGTTGACAATCATGTGTGGAATCGTCGCCTATATCGGTCGCAAGCAAGCAATGCCAATCCTCCTCGAGGGGTTGAAGCGATTGGAGTATCGCGGCTATGACTCGGCCGGAATCGGCTTGATGAATCACGGACTCCATATCTGTAAAGCGGTCGGCAGAGTCCGCGTGCTGGAAGAAAAGACCCAGAGGACGGAAGGACTCAGCGGAACGATCGGTATTGCCCACACCCGCTGGGCAACCCACGGTGGTGTGACCGAGGCGAACGCCCATCCGCATCAGGATGATGTCAAGTCTGGCCATGGGATCGCAATCATTCACAACGGCATCATCGAGAATTATGCGACATTAAAGAAGTATTTGGAGGAAAAGGGTCATACTTTCCTCAGCGAGACCGACACAGAAGTGCTTTCGCATCTGATTGGGGAGCTCTATCACGGCGATTTGGAGAAAGCGGTTCAGGCGGCGCTTCGGGAAGTCACTGGCGCCTATGCAATCGCAGTGATGTGCGCTCAGGAACCCGACACGCTGGTGGTCGCTCGCAAGGGGTCGCCCCTGATGGTCGGTGTTGGAAATGGCGAATACATCGTGGCGAGCGATTCGAGCGCGATCGTCGCTCACACGACTCAAGCCTTCACCCTTCCAGATTTCACTGTTGCAAAGTTGACGCGCGATGCTTTCCGAACCGCAACGATTGACGATGTGGCGTTCACCACCGAAGTTCGCGAGCTGGAATTCGAGTTGGCCGAAATCGACTTGGGGCCATACGAGCATTACATGCTCAAGGAGATCTTTGAGCAGCCGCGTTCGCTGCGCATGACGATGCAGGGACGAGTTGACACGCGAACGGGATCGATTGTGCTTGGTGGTATCGCCGATCATGCGCGCACGCTCGCCAATGCGAAGCGGATCGTGATGGTTGGACAAGGCACCGCGCTGCATGCAAGCATGGTTGGGAAGTACTTGATGGAAGATCTTGCAAAGATCGCAGCTGAGCATGACTTCGCAAGTGAATTTCGGTATCGCAATCCCATCGTCGACTTTGGAACATGCGTGATTGCCGTGAGTCAGTCGGGCGAAACCGCCGACACGCTTGCGGCTCTGCAAGAGGCGAAGCAGCGAGGCGCATTGACGCTTGGAGTCGTGAATGTGGTGGGCTCAACGATTGCACGCGAATCGGATGCGGGCGTGTATCTGCGTGTCGGACCTGAAATCGGGGTTGCCAGCACGAAGGCCTTTACTGGGCAGATCTTGGCGCTTGCGATGCTCTCGCTCTATATAGGACGGCGTCGTTACCTCAGTCAGGATTACGTGACGTCATTCTTGAAGGAGATGGCTGAGATCCCACAAAAGATTCAGCGCATTCTTGAAACAACGGACGCGATTCGCAAAGCAACGGCGAAGTATGTCTCGCGCGAGAACTGGCTCTTTCTTGGTCGAGGGGTCAATTATCCCGTTGCGCTCGAAGGCGCACTGAAGCTGAAAGAAATTTCGTACATCCATGCGGAGGGAATGCCCGCCGCCGAGATGAAGCATGGTCCGATTGCGTTGATTGACAAAGGGATGCCCGTGGTGTTTGTGGCGACACGCAATTCGCAATACGAAAAAGTCCTTGCCAATATTTCTGAAGTACGGAGTCGTGGCGGACATGTGATCGCAGTCGCGACCGAAGGCGATGAACATATTCGCACAATCGCCGAGGACGTTTTCTATGTGCCCGACGTCATCGAACAGTTGCAGCCACTTGTTTCAGTCATTCCGCTGCAATTGCTGGCCTATCATGCTGCAGTTCTTCGAGGGAAAGATGTGGACAAGCCGCGCAATCTTGCGAAGAGCGTGACTGTTGAATGACCGTTCAGATAACCGCTTAAGAGGACACACATGATTCCAACCATTCGTCACGCAATCGTCTCCGCAATTCTGCTTGCGACTGGCGTCGCATGCGCGCAGACGGCACCTCAAAGTTCGGAACTCACTGAAAAGTGGAAAGAGAAAACGATGTATTCAATCTCAATCAAGGATATTGCAGGGAAACCAGTTGACCTTGCTCAGTACAAGGGAAAAGTCGTTGTGATCGTCAATGTCGCGAGCAAGTGTGGATACACGCCGCAGTACGCAGGACTACAGAAGTTGTACGACGACATGAAGAGCAAAGGCGTTGTGGTGATCGGCATCCCAAGCAACGATTTCGGCGGGCAAGAACCGGGATCGCCAGAAGAGATCCAATCTTTCTGCAGCAAGAATTACGGAGTGACATTCCCATTGATGGAAAAGTCCCAGACGAAGGCTGGGGCAGGGCAGTCTGAAATCTATGAGTTCCTTGGAACGCGCACGGGTAAGTTGCCGGCGTGGAATTTTTCGAAGTATGTGATCGGCAAGGATGGACAGCCAATCGATTTCTTCGGCAGTTCCATAAAGCCTGATAGTGCCGAACTGAAGAAGTCCATCGAGACTGCGCTTGCCGCCGCACCGTTGACTGCGAAACCATGAAGTTGCTGCAACCGCTGCGTCAATCGCTTCGTGCATGCGCATTCGCGGTAACTCTGGTCGCAACAGCTGGATCAAGTGCTGATGCGCTCGACGATGTCTTGGCGCTCATCCCAAAGGATGCGGTCAGTGTCGTCGTGATTCCAAGCCTGGCCAAAACTTCGAGCGATGTTGAAGCATGCATCGCGGGAATGGATCGCAAAGAAACTGTGATTGTTGGACGTCCCGTCGATCAATTGCGTGGAATGCTGGGAATCCGTGAAGGCTTCGATGAACATGGATCGATGGCGATTTGGACTCCAAGTGTGTTTAAGGCCGATGGCGATACAGGCGGCACACGACCATTTGTTGTGCTGATTCCAAGCGACGATCCCGCGGCGTTTCGAACCGCAAACATTGCGCCAGGCGATGATGGCGTCGGAACTTTTCGCGGCGAACGCGTTTATTCACGGGTCCTCGCGAAATATGTCCTTGTCTCGACATCGAAGATGGCGGTTGATGGATATGACGCTGCGGGAGGAATTGGTGCGGTGCTCGCAACGAAAATCGGCGAGCGAGGCATGGCTCTTGCGCGCGGTGCTGATGTGATCGCATGGGCAAGTGCAATCGCACTGGCTGAGGCGCAGGACACGGCATCGGATCGAGCGCAGCAGAGCGGTCGAGCGCCTGAGGGAATCACGGGTGAGTTTGCTGGACGCATGGCAAAGTTTCGCGCATTGTTCGCAGGACTCTCAGATGGATTGCTCGTCCTCGACGCAGATGCGCTGGGACTTTCGGTGCGCGCATATTCCGTGTATTCGACAGAGAGTGAATTGACGAAGATTGCTGCTGATGCGAAGCCCGTTGTTGGCGGTGGCGCTGCGACGCTTTCAGGATTGCCAAAGGCGCCTTTCTATATCGCAGGCGCGATCGATGCGCAGGCGTTGGGTGGTGCAAACAAACTTGACGCATTGACCGAAGCGCTTGGACTCTCTGATCTCATTCCTGCGTGGCTCTCAAAAGCAAAGGAAGGCGTCCGTTCGATTCGCTTCGCAGCGTATCCGTCGAAGTTAGGGATTCTTGCGGGCGGAGCGCTGAATGATTGCGCGCTCTTGATCGAGACAGATCAGCCGCAAGCCATTCGCGATCTCTTCAAGTCTTCTTTGATGACAAAGAGTGGAAGCACTGAAGGTGTGCGACAAGAACCGTCATGGGAGGATGGACGAACATTAAAGAGCGGGGTCGTGGTTGATGCATTCGAGTTGAAAGAAACTCCGCTCGGCCCGAGCGAAGCCGAAGGCGCGGATCTCAGCGGCGTTGCGATGCGCCAACTCACGCGTCAAGCAATCTTCGGTTCGCGGGGAATGCATGGATTCGTGAAAGTCATGCCCAAAGCGGTTGTCATCACTTTCAGTCAGCGCCCCGACGTGCTCGATCAAGCAATCGCAGCTGAAAATGGCGGCGAGTCACTCAAAGATGAAAGCGTGCTCGTTGCGATGAAGCCGTGGCTCGTGCCAGGCGCTCAAGTCGAAGCGTTCATTTCTGTTGGGCAAATTCTCAAAGTTGTTAAGCAAATTGCCGACTCGTTCGGCGGTGGTGGAATGTCGCTGCCAGCGATTCCTACTCGTAGCCCGCCGATTGCGATCGCACTTCGATCTGATCCACACGCGTTCGAAGCTGCAGTGATGATTCCCACTGCAGTGCTCGCCGCGGGATATGACCAAGCTTTGAAAGGTGCGCTGGGTGGAGGCGTGGGTGGAGGTCGCGGAAACGTTGAACCGGCTGAGAGCGGCGAGAGCAATAAAGAAATCCGCGGTGGCACCGTTGTTCCCAAATAGTCAGTCTGCGTCGCTTTGGCGCATCTCGCCCGACCGCACGCTGCACTGCTCGCCGAGCGAGCGTGGGGCTTCGCACGCACTCGCAACCGCAGGCACCGCCGTCATGGCGATCATCAATGTGACCCCTGATTCTTTTTCGGATGGCGGAGAGCACAACGATATCGAACGTGCCTGCGCATTTGCCAAAGCATGCGTTGATGACGGTGCGCGCATCGTGGATATTGGCGGCGAAAGCACTCGGCCGGGCGCGGCGTCTGTTTCTGATGCGCAGCAAATCGAGCGAACCCGGCCGGTGATAGTGCGACTCAGGAACGAATTGCCAGCAGAGATCGCGATTTCAGTTGACACAACACGCGCGATCGTCGCCGAGTCCGCCCTCGATGCTGGAGCAACGATCGTCAATGATGTCAGTGCAGGGCAAGACGATTCAAGCATGTTCGCACTCGTCGCTCGACGCAAGTGTGGATATGTCCTGATGCATCGACTCTGCAATCCGAGCCACGATTCGTATAGCGATCGTTACATCGAAGCGCCGCAGTACTGCGACGTCGTTGCGGAAGTCTGCAACTGGTTGCGCGATCGTGCGCATGCGGCCGAAGCTGCGGGGATTGCGCGTAATGCGATTGCTTTGGATCCTGGACTTGGATTTGGAAAATCGGTCGAGCAAAACTTTGCGCTCATCGCGCGAATGCGCGAAGTCGTTGCGCTTGGATATCCGGTCGTCGTTTCCGCAAGTCGCAAATCATTTCTTGGCACAGTGACTGGCGAGACGCAACCGTCAGCGCGAGTGGCGGCGAGCGTGGCCGCAGCATTGGAGATGGCTCAGGCGGGAGTTGCGGTCGTTCGGGCGCATGACATTCGAGCTCACGTCGACGCCCTTCGAGTTCGTCAGGCAATCGAAGCCCAAATCGACGCCCAAATTGAAGCCCAAATCGATAGCCAGAAATAATCGGAAAAACAAGATATTTCTCGACACACTCCGACCATCGGTCGCTGATACTATTTCCCCTCGCAATTCTTCTCAAACCTTTTTGGAGACGCTCTTATGGCTGGTCAGAACACGCTCGAATTCACCGATGGAAACTTCAAGGCTGATGTGATGGAATCAACGGTTCCAGTCTTGGTCGACTTCTGGGCAGAATGGTGCGGACCATGCCGTGCGCTCGGTCCAGCCATCGACGAACTTGCGAATGATTACAAGGGCAAGGCGAAAGTCGGCAAGGTCAATGTCGATAACAGCCGCGAAGTGGCGCTGCAATTCGGAATTCAGTCGATTCCGACACTACTCATTATTAAGAACGGCCAGATTCATAAGAAGATGGTTGGCTTGGTATCGAAAACTGTCTTGGCAGGAGCTCTCGATTCGGCGATGTGATCGTCGATCGGCACATCGATGACAGCGTCGATGTGATACGCTTCGATTTGTAGGGCCTGTAGCTCAATTGGGAGAGCGCTTCCATGGCATGGAAGAGGTCGTCGGTTCGAGCCCGATCAGGTCCATTGGGTTTCACGCGCCGCAGCGCTGAGGGGTTTCACGCGCCGCAGCGCTGAGGGGTTTCACGCGCCGCAGCGCTGAGGGGTTTCACGCGCCGCAGCGCTGAGGAGAAAACGCCGTAGGTTTCATGAGCAGTTCCGCTGAATCATGACTCGCGGCGTTTTTCGTTGGGCGTGCCTGCAAAGGGTTTCGCCTTGAATTGATTTGGAATCTATTCGGCCCCATGCCGACTCAAGATCGCGAACGAAATCGCGACAGGTACCATTTAGCCCAATGATCAATTCCGTTCGCAATACCGTGCTGATGTTGGTTGGGGTGTTGATGGTGGCGGGACTTTTTGGTGCAAATCAAGGTGGCACTGCTTCAGCGAAGCCGATGCCAAAGCCCGCGCCCGCTGCAACTGCATCGCCACTTTCTTGGGCCGAAGTTCTCCAACAGAATCCCGATCCCAAGGTTGTCACCAATGCGGATTTTCTCAAGCGCATCAGGGAAACAAAGTTGCCGTGGCGAGTGAAGGACAAAGCAAGTGGCATGGAGATGTTGCTCGTGCCGCCAGGCAAGTTGGTAATGGGCATGAGTCCAGGAGATACAGAAGCGCACGATGGTGAAAAACCCGCGCACGAAGTGACAATCACGAAGGCGTTTTATCTAGGGCGCACTGAAGTAACACAAGTGCAGTGGGTGAAGGTGATGGGAGAGACTCCGAGTCAATTTAAAATATCGAGCGAAAGCCGCGACACAAAGATTGCGCAGTACATGCAAGAGGGGCTGACCAAGCAAGAGGCACAAGAAAAAGCTGGTGCAGAATCACCAAACAAATTGTTCGCGGCAACAAATCCAGTCGAAAAGGTCTCGTGGGATGACTGTCAGAAGTTCTGCGCAAAGACAGGGATGAAACTTCCAACCGAAGCACAGTGGGAATATGCGTGTCGAGCGGGCGTCGACAAAGCGACCTACGGCGAACGGGATCAGATCGCGTGGTACAGCAAGAACTCCGATTCGGCCACACACCCAGTCGCAAAGAAAGCGCCCAATGCACTTGGCTTCTACGACATGATCGGCAATGTTTGGGAGTGGACCAACGATTGGTACGAAGAAGTTGGCTATTACAAATCCTGCGCAGACGGTGTGGTTGATCCAACGGGTCCTGCGCAGGGTGAATTTGGCGACCGCGTTCTGCGCGGCGGGGGCTGGGACGGCAACACCCTCTGCCGTGCCTCGGGTCGCGTCAACGGCGCCCCGGGCACCCACTGCGCCAATATCGGCTGCCGTTTCGCGAGGAGTGCCGATTAACCTTTTTCCTTTTTTCTTTTCCCTTTCAACTTTTGATTTATTCCGCGGCCTTCGCCGCGCGTGATTTAGTGGGCTGCGAAGGCTGTCCACCCACGGGCCGTGAAATTTTCGTAAAAACAAAAACGTCTAATGCCTAGTAACCCCAACAACCCAAACCCAACACTCTAGAAATCAACTAGCGGATGTCGATCGCGCTTTGAAAGCGTGAATGCCATGCCTGGAACAAGTGGAGCGATTCGCTCAGCAAGTCTTGGCAAATATCCGCGTTCGCTGTTGGTGTGTCCTGCAAGCAACAGTGTGCGACCTCCTCGAACAACTGCGAGTTGGTCGTGATGCTTTGCTTCGCCCGTGAAGAAGAGCGTCGCGCCCGCTTCGGCCGCCGCAGCGAAGAGCGACATGCCAGAGCCCGCACAAATTCCGATCGTTTCGTGATGCGAAGTAGTTGGTGTGGAAGATTCCGCGCACTCGATGCGTTTGAGGCCAAGATGTTTCCGAAGTCGGCGCGCAATTTCTTGAGTGGTTGCGGGTTCTGAAAGTCTCAACAACCGACCTTGTCCTTCGCGAACACTTGGTTGCGCAGCGAGCGCGTGCACTTCAATCGCTGGCGCTTCGTATGGATGCGCAGCTCGCAGTGCGGCGAGCGCAGCCGAGAGCGCCTTGGGGCCACAGATCATTTCGATGCGCTGCTCGATCACGCGTTCCAGTTTTCCCTTGCGTCCAGTACGCGGTGCCGTTGTGGGGCCGCCATAAAAAGTTCCATGCACAGGAAAAGAATGTGAACACTGCGAATAGTCGCCGATGCGTCCTGCGCCAGCGATCGACATCGCCGCGCAAATGCGGTCGACAACATCGGCAGGCGCCAGTGTGACAATCTTGAACGACTCGCGTGCGGCAAGCGACGATGCGGAGTCGAGCGGTCGGCATTCACCGTCGCCAATCCCTTCAGCGAGCCAATCGTTGACCCCACCTGCGACCGCATCGAGTGCAGTGTGCGGCGATAGAACGGCAATCCCAGCGCGCGCCGCTCGATAAAGAGTTTCAGTGGATGGATCTTGCAAGACGAGCTTGCGAATTGGATCGAAAAGCGGGGGGTGATAGGCGATGATCGCCTGAACATGAAGTTCACACGCCTCCGCCATCACATCTTCGGTCAGGTCGATCGTCAAGAGGACGCGTTCGCAGAAAGACTGGGCGTCCCCAATCAGCAATCCCACATTGTCCCAAGTCGCCGCGAGCGCTGGCGGAGCAACTTTTGAAAGCGCTTTGACCAGATCGCCGACCTTTCTGGCTCGCCCTGATGACCGACTTGTTGATGGCTTGGTCGCTCGTGTTGTCGCTCGCTTTGTCATTGGGGATCACGCTACCCGCTTGTACAAATTCAAGGTTCATTCGTCACGGACGAAATCAAATCGTATTATGCCGATATCCATGATGAGCCGACCAAACCCGGGAACGGGCTTCCACAAGTCAGAGGCGAAGGCGCCCACTACGACGAGTGCGGAGCAGGTACGCAAGCACTTTGTCCTCGATACAAATGTGCTTCTTCACAACCCTCAGTCGATTTTCAAGTTCAAAGAGCACGAGGTGATCATTCCTCTGACTGTGCTCGAAGAACTTGACACGTTCAAGAAGAACAACGACGAGAAGGGGCGCAATGCACGCCAAGTGATTCGATCACTTGATCGGCTGCGTGGCGTTGGCCACCTCTTTGAAGGCGTCGTTTGGAATGAGCAAGGTGGATCCGTTCGCGTCATGCGGTTCAAGCCGTCGGCGAACTACGACTTAGATCTCAGTATCACCGACAACCGAATCATCGGCGTCGCTCATGCCCTACAGGACGCTGGCTTGCGCACCATCTTTGTTTCCAAGGACATCAACGCACGCGTGAAGTGTGATGCGATTGGCATTACTGCCGAAGATTTCGAGGCTGACCGAGTTGATGCTGATTGGTTGAATACTGGCTTTATCACCAGCCGTGTCCCACGTAAATTGATCGACGATCTCTATTCAGAGCGCCAGTTGCCCATCGCTCGAATCGAAGCAGTACCTGGAGCGATTCCGCATCATGCAGAGGCTGGACGCCATGAAGTCGCAACGCTCCTTCCGAATCATTTCATCTCGCTTGTCGACGAGAATGATCCGTCACACACTGGCTTGGCGCGTCGACTCGCCGATACGGATCACATCATTCCGATCACTGGTCCGCGCAAGCCGATCTACGGCGTGATCGCGCGCAATGTCCAACAAACGATGGCGCTTGACCTGCTACTCGATGACGAAATCAAACTCGTCACGTTGATCGGTCCCGCAGGGACGGGTAAGACGCTGCTTGCGATCGCAGCGGGCATGCACAAGGTTTTCAAAGAAGAGCGCTTTGATAAGTTGCTCGTCGCTCGTCCGATCATGCCACTTGGTCGTGATATTGGATATTTGCCAGGCGATAAGGATGAAAAACTGGCGATGTGGATGCAGCCGATCTTCGATAATGTTGCATATCTTTTGTCGACGCGTGGCGGTCATGGTGGATCCGAGCCCGATAGCAAGACGACCGAGCAGCGCATTGATCAATTGATTGCCTCTCGCAAATTGGTCTTGGAGCCGATCACCTATATCCGCGGGCGAAGTATTCCCCACCAATTCATTATTGTGGACGAAGCTCAGAATCTTTCGCCGCATGAGGTCAAGACAATCGTGTCGCGTGTTGGAGACGGAACAAAGATCGTGCTGTGTGGAGATATCGCACAGATCGACAACCCATATCTCGATGCGGCCAGCAACGGGCTTTCACACTTGATCGAGCGCATGAAGGGTCATCGACTTGCGGGACATGTCACGCTCTCGAAGACCGAGCGCAGCGAACTCGCGAGTCTTGCCGCAGAAATGCTCTAGCCCGCAATTTTCGTGCACGGTCATCTCACGAAGCGAGTCGTGTTCCTTATCACACAATGAAACATTTCTTAACAAGCTTGGCGAACTCTGGCTCGGTGACGGTATGCACGAGCATCGTGATGACTGTGAAGAACACCGGCGCGCTCGAATTTTGGGTTTGGCTTCCAAACTGGTGCATCAGTTGGAGCATTGTGTGGGCGTATGTCTACTTCTTGGCTCCCAAGGTTAGCCACTTCATCTCCGCTCGAGTTAAAGATCGACCGAAGTCAACAGCCAGTTGACGAACATCTGACAGTCAATCATGCGGTGACGACTGAGGGTGCAGAGGGGCGGAATGGTTGCTTTGCGCTGCGAAATTGCGCTCGCTCGCTCGCAATTCGATTGAGCACGTTTGATAATTCGAACAGACGCATCGATGCGACGCGGTACATCCCAACTTGTCCCAGAATGAATTCGCTGGATGCAGCGTTCATCGCCCGAATACGCGGTCTCATCCGAATTGTTGGAATGAGTTGTTCGAGTGCATGCGACTCCGCTTCGAGTTGCTGTGCGCGGAGAGCAAATTCGCTGTATTCGCCCGACTCCATTGCATCGCACCCGACAATGCACGTCGAGCGAATGGACTCGGCGCACGCATGGAGTTCTTCAAGATCGCTGAACATTGTCTCGGGTGTCAACCGTGCCGTGATCCGATTGAGCGCAAGTGCGTTGTTGTTGTACACAATCAATGTCAAGTGGTCTGTAATTTCCGCAACCTGTTCCTTCGAGATCGTTGGTTCACTGGCTCGCGGCTCGCGTTGCAATGTCTGACCGAGTGTTCGGCTTCGCAAAATGAGCGAAAGCAATTTGTATCGCAGGTGAGTGAGATCTGTTGAGGTTCCTGGATTGGATGGGAAGCCAAGGGTTGAGATTTTGCTGACACGTTCCAATGTGAGAGCGAAGATCCGCATGAGTTCATTGCGCGCGAAATCAGGGCGAAACCAGTTGAAAAGCGCAAGTGTTACGAGCGTTCCAAGAAAGACTCCGACGATGCGCGCCGACGGGGGACTTAAGTCAATCGTTGGTTGGAACGATGTGCCGATGGCGATCGCAAGACAGAAAATTGCTTGGACTCCCAGATATGAAATATTTGGTCCGCCGGTCATGATCCAGGCGAGCGGCGCGCTGCATCCAATCCATATCAGGAGTAACCCTGGAGAACTGTCGACAGTTGGAATGAGGAAAATGATCGCGAAGACCGACACGAGTCCTCCGACGATCGTGCCGATGAGCCGTAGTCGCGCGCGGGCTCGTGTGCCTTCGCTCGATCCTCCGGTTGCGCCGACCACCATCAACGGTGTGACCAACATCGTGCCGAGGCTTGGAAATTGGGTTGCGGTGACGAAGATCAGGCCAATGACGCACGCAGTGGCGAGTTTGATTGAAAACCAGAAACTTCTTTGCGCATCATCTCGCAGTCCTGGCGCAAGGAGTGGAGTCGAGATCATGCGCAGCACTTCACTTCGTTTGGCGCCGGCTCCGCTGACGGACGTTCCGTTCTCGATTTGTGCGCTGGAATAGGTTGTGTGAAACGCCCGACACATCGAGATCGTCGCCATAAATGCTTGATTGATCGCAGGCGAACGGCCCGTTCCGTCGCGAATTCCAAGCTGATCAATTCGCACCTCATGCGCTTGTGCGAATGAATCAATCGCAAGTCGCAGGGGTTCAAAGTCGATCGGATTCGACTGGAGTGATGTCACGAGATCGATGGGGCTCTGGACCCAATCAGCGAGTTGCCCAAGGATCCCCGTGAGTGCGTTCATCAACTCGGCCGTGGGTTCGAGCAAGGCGCGATCGACCGACGTGTCGTTCAATTGTTTGGTCAAGGCAATCGTGTTGCTGGTGATCGAACCAATGGCGCTTATCAGCGTGACTCGGTCAGTCAATTGAGCGAGATCGCCGCGGACATCGAGATTGGAAAACGCACCATTGGCAAGATAGACAAAGAGTTTTTGTGCGTCGAGTGGATCAAGCGAACGAGGTGGTAGCGCAACAATTGGTTGGTCGACTGCGCGTAGCCGGGCAATGA
Organism: uncultured bacterium; assembly: GCA_903919715.1. Taxonomy (GTDB): domain Bacteria; phylum Planctomycetota; class Phycisphaerae; order Phycisphaerales; family SM1A02; genus F1-60-MAGs104. The sequence continues at coordinate 49,846 of CAIXJC010000013.1, forward strand.
TCCACTTCGTTCGTTCGATTTCAACTTTGACGGCAATGATGTATTTCTTGCGGAAATCTCGAATGGGCTTGGCGGGGTAAATCAGAGCAAGCGCAATCCAGGAAGTGATGACGCCGATCGCGACGATCCAAAATCGTTGAAAGCAGATTCCGCCGATTCGATCAAACCCCGTTTTCGAATCCCATGCGACAATCAAGATTGATAAAGCAAAGACCCATCCAACATATGGTTGTTCGCTTCGTGCGATGACCAGTCCAGCCAACACGATGGCAACGTAAAACGCCGCGACATAGAACCAGAATTGTTGATAGAAAACCGCTGTGATGATGTACGCAACTGCGACGCCAGCAATCGTTCCCATAAGTCGCTGCATCATCTTCAGGACAGATGAGTCGACGCTCGGCGAACAAATGATCATGATGCTGATGATGGACCAATAGCCTTCGGAGAGATGAAACGTTTGCGTGATAAACATCGAAAGCGTTGTCGCAAAAACGACTCGGAGGGTCGCGTGCCAACGCTCGGGTGAAGTCGCCATTTCCTTGCGCAGAAATGCGAAGAGTGCCGCTTCGTAATCCGCAACCCACTTCATGTGTGTGTCGAGCATTTTTCAGCGAGTGCGGCGCGTGACGCCAGAGCCATGCGAATAATCTGGGTCTTTGCCAAACATTCTCTTGCTTCAGCTGCTGGCTCGCTGTCGGCGACGATGCCACATCCCGCGTGATAGTCGAGAGTCCACTCATGTTCGACATGCGACCGAGTCAATTGCGCTGTGCGAATTGCGACGCTGAAGAGCGCAGATCCGCATCCACTCGCAAGTCCGATCGCGCCGCAATATGGTCCACGCGGAGCCGATTCAAGTTCGTCGATAATTTGCATGGCCCGCACCTTTGGAGCGCCGGTGACGGATCCTGGTGGAAAGCACGCAGAAAAAAGGTCGGCAAGACCATTCGACGGCGAGAGTTTCCCCGATATTTCTGCGACGGCTTGCAGGATTGTCGGGTGGTGTTCGAGCATTCGCGCCTCGTCGACGCGGATAGATCCGATTTCGCAAACTCGTCCAAGATCGTTGCGCATGAGATCGACGATCATGTGAAGTTCTGCCGCATCCTTTGCGCTTGCCATCAATTCCTCGGCCTCTTCGGGGTCGGCCCGTGTCCCTTTCATCGGCCGAGTGATCACGCGCCGACTTTCTCCATCGAGCGCAAGAAAGAGTTCTGGACTGAACGAAAGCAGCGTTCGATCATCATCGAGTTCGAGGTATGCGCCATACCGCGGCGAGGTTCTTTCGAGTGCATCAAGTGCGAACGCACGAATATTGCCCGCAATGCGCGCGCGAAATGGCTGGGTGATGTTCGCCTGAAAAATATCGCCTGCACGAACATAGTCGACGGTGCGAGAAACCATCCGCTGAAAATTTTGCGTGGTTGAGCGCGGTTCAAACCGTCCATTGTCAAGGGCGTACCACTCGTCCTGCGGACCGTCCTGCGAATCGGTGTTGACCATCGCAACAACATCATCCGCATCTGGATCGCCAACATCGAACCATCGAGCGAGTGCGTGGGAATAGACAAGCGCACGTGGAACTCGGCAGAGCATCGCGTCTGGCCACATCGAAACAGGATCTTGGCGACCGTGTGCGCCATCTTTGATATGTGCGCGGGGTTCGAAAAGTGGCGCACAGCCATAACCAGCAAATCCGATCCATCCTCCGACGAACGGGAGGCGCAACCGTCCAGAATCAACAAATGCACCAGCGCATGGCGGGGCAAATTCTCGGACGAGATCGAGAAGATCTGCTGCACGGCCGTTCTGCGCATTCACTGATGCGACTTCGAGGCGTGGCGCAAGAATGGTCCACTGATCGAAGATCGGGGATTGCCCTCCAGAAACCAGAGCGAGCAGCGGAATATCGCGGCGCCACGATGCCATGACCTGCTGTGGACTGAAGGTCCAGTCGAGTTCACGAATTGATCCACAAGGGGCCATTCGTCCATCCTAGTCGGTGGAATACGCCATCAAAACAGTGTGGGTCGAGTACGATGAAATTCTTTCCACTGGAGACCACAATGCCAAGCGCCACCGCCAAACGACCTTCCCCTTCACGCAATAAAACCAAGGCCAAATTGGCAAAGGCTGGCGTCAAGCGCAAGGCTCCTGCGAAGTCGCGTACGCAAGGCAAGCGAACCAAGATGGTCTACTTCTTCGGTCAGACGAGGACCGAGGGAACTGCGGCACAGAAACTGCTTTTGGGTGGAAAGGGAGCGAATCTTGCCGACATGACTTCGATTGGTTTGCCGGTTCCTCCTGGCTTCACCATTACAACGGAAACATGCGCGCTCTATAGCGCAGGTCGCAATCGCCTTCCCGTTGGAATGATGGATGAGGTCAGCAAGAACATTCGGATGCTCGAGCGAGAACTCGGCAAGAAGTTTGGAAGTGCACGAAATCCACTTTTGGTTTCAGTGCGATCAGGTGCGGCGGTTTCCATGCCTGGAATGATGGACACCATCTTGAATCTTGGACTCAACGATGAGGTCGTCGCAGGACTCGCGACCGCAACCGGCAATCCGCGCTTTGCATACGACGCATATCGCCGGCTCATCAATATGTTCGGCGATGTCGTGATGGGAGTGGATCATCACCGATTCGAACATGTGTTCAATGCGATCAAGGCAAAGTATGGAACATCGGAAGACACAGCTGTTCCTGTCGAGGGATTGAAGGAACTTTGCGCTGCATATCAAGCGGTCTACCGAGAGCACGTTGGCAAGCCGTTCCCACAGGATCCGATGAAGCAACTCGAAGCGGCGGTTGGCGCAGTCTTTGAAAGTTGGAATGGCACTCGTGCGATTGCGTATCGGCAGATCAACGGCATCAAGGGACTTGCTGGAACTGCCGTCAATGTGCAAGCGATGGCGTACGGAAACATGGGCGAGGATTCTGGTACTGGCGTCGCATTCACACGCGATCCATCGACTGGGGAGAACGTTTTTTATGGCGAATTCCTGATTAATGCGCAGGGCGAAGATGTCGTCGCTGGCATTCGCACCCCACTTCCAATCAGCCAGTTGGAAAAATGGAACGCCAAAGTTTGGAAGCAATTGCTGCAAGTTCGCAAGAAACTTGAACGCCATTACCGCGACATGCAGGACATTGAGTTCACGATTGAACGTGGCCGTTTGTTTATGTTGCAGACTCGAAATGGAAAACGAAACGGAGTGGCTGCTGTTCGCACAGCAGTTGAGATGGTTCGTGAGGGCCTGATCAATGAGCGAACGGCGCTCCAGCGAATTCCAGCTGGTGATCTTGTGCAGTTGCTGTTGCCGTATTACCGAACTGAAGACAAGCGCGGAATTGAAATTCTCACGCGCGGAATCGCCGCGAGCCCTGGTGCAGCGACTGGGAAATTGGCGTTCACGGCAGCAGAAGCCGTCGAACGTGCAGCCGCTGGCGAAGACGTCTTGCTGATTCGCAAGGAGACATCTCCCGAAGACGTCGCTGGAATGCACAAGGCTGTAGGAATTTTGACTTCGACCGGTGGCAAGACGAGTCACGCTGCTGTTGTTGCAGTCGGTTGGGGCAAGTGCTGCGTCGTGGGTGCCGGAGAACTTTCGATCGACACCGAAGCTGGAACGCTGACGGTGAAGGGCAGAACGTTCGGCCGAGGCGACACGCTTTCGATTGACGGCACAACAGGCGAAGTGATGCCGGGCGTTGTGGCGCGAACAATTCCTGAGGCGATTTCTGGCGATTTCGCACAGGTGATGAAGTGGTCGACGAAGTATGCAACGATGGGGGTGCGTGCGAATGCGGACACGCCAGCAGATGCGAAACGCGCGCGCGAATATGGTGCAATCGGCATCGGTCTGTGCAGAACTGAGCACATGTTCTTCGAGGCAGATCGAATCAAGGCGGTTCGACAAATGATTCTTTCCACCGAGGTCGGACAGCGAGAATCCGCATTGGCGCGATTGTTGCCTTATCAACGCGGCGATTTCATCGGCATCTTTACCGCAATGGATGGTCTGCCTGTGACCGTTCGATTGTTGGATCCGCCGCTTCACGAATTTGTTCCACATGACGAAGCGGCGCAGCAGGTTCTTGCGGATGAAGCGGGTGTTCCGCTCGTGGATGTTCAGCGCCGAGTAGCGCAATTGCACGAAGCGAATCCCATGCTGGGACACCGAGGTTGTCGCCTCGCTGTGACTTATCCCGAAATTCTTGTGATGCAAGTTCGAGCCATTGTCGAGGCGGCGATCGAATGTCGCCAAATGCGCATCGATGCTCGGCCGGAAATCATGATCCCATTGGTTGGAACGCGCAAGGAGCTTGCGATTCTGCGCACCTTGACTGAACAGACGATTGATCTTGTCTTTAAGGAGCGCACCAAGGAGCGTGGCGTTAAGAAATTTGAGATTCCAATCGGCACCATGATCGAGATTCCTCGGGCTGCGGTGACTGCGAACGAAATTGCTGAAGTCGCAGAGTTCTTCTCGTTCGGCACGAACGACTTGACCCAGATGACATTTGGATTCAGCCGTGATGACATCGCTTCGTTCATGCCTGCGTATCTGGAAAAAGCAATCGTTGACAGCGATCCTTTTCAGTCGATCGATGTCGACGGCGTTGGCGCGCTCGTTTCGATGGCGTGTCAGAAGGGTCGTTCAGTCAAGCCAAAGTTGAAGCTTGGTGTCTGTGGCGAACATGGCGGCGATCCATCGTCGATTCGTTTCTTCCAAACATGCGGGCTCGACTATGTCTCGTGTTCGCCTTTCCGTGTGCCAGTCGCACGACTTGCAGCGGCTCAGGCGGCATTGAAATGAGTCGATTTCGTCGGCGAATCACTGTGATTACGCTTCACAGCGCAGTCGTGTCAGTGATTGCGTCGACGGTCGCTGGGTGTCAACCCGTTTTCGCACGCACCGACTCTCCGTCGGTTCTTGCCCAGGCGCCCTATCAGCGTCAAGAGCCTGCATTGTCGGCTGCACCCTTGTATTCCCAGCGTCAGTACGCCGCGCACTCTGTCGAATCGTCACCGAAACTTGACGGTAAAGGCGATGACGCGGTGTGGTCATCCGTGCCGTGGTCGGAAGATTTTACCGACATCGAAGGGCCAACTCGGGCAACGCCGCGACAGCGAACGCGGGTCAAGATGGTGTGGGATGAGAATGCTTTGTACGTTTTGGCAGAATTGTCCGAGACGGATCTTTGGGCAACTCTGAAGAACCACGATGAAATTGTTTTTCACGATAACGACTTTGAGATCTTTGTTGACCCTGACGGAGATACTCGTGAGTATTACGAAGTCGAAGTGAACGCACTTGGAACGATCTTTGATCTCTATTTGCCGCAGGCCTATCGAGCGGGCGCGAAGGCGAATCATGCTTGGAACGCCGTGGGGATGAAAGTCGCAATTGGACTCGACGGAACGCTCAATGATTCTTCCGATGTTGATCGAAGTTGGTGCGTTGAGATGGCGATGCCGTGGTCGATGTTCACGCCTGTTGCAGAGTCCCGAGGCGATGTGACTTTTCAGAAAGTCGCTCGGCCGCCCAACGCTGGCGATCAGTGGCGCATCAATTTTTCGCGTGTGCAGTGGACGCTTGAAAAGAGCGGCAAATCGTATGAAAAGGTCGCAGGAAAATCAGAAGACAATTGGACATGGACTCCGCAGTGGATCATCGATATGCATGTCCCGCAGTGGTGGGGAGTCGTGACGTTTGTCGGCCCAACAGTTCAGAAAAAGGAGAATTCAAAATGAAACGAGCAGGCCCAGTTGATCCAGTCCGACATCAAAGTTCGATTATGGAATTGCTCGACATTTCGCCATCCGGGGCGGGTCTTTATCCGCAGATGGTTCAGCGCATGCTGAGTGCCGCTGAAGTTGTGGGAATTCCCAATGACGTCCAAATGATTCTTGCGCGGCCTAAGAACGAGATCATCGTGCATTTTCCTGTATTGATGGATGACGGCGAGCATCGGATGTACACCGGTTATCGCATTCAGCATAATGATGCGCTTGGACCGTTCAAGGGCGGAATGCGTTTCGCGCCGATGATGTCACAGAGTGACCTCGGTGGTTTAGGAATGTTGATGATGCTGAAGTGTGCGTTATTGCGATTGCCGTTCGGCGGCGCCGCCGGAGGAGTCGTCTGTGATCCGAAAGTGCTCTCTCGTGATGAATTGATGCGCGTCGTCCGTCGATACGCATCATCGATCGCACATCACATCGGTCCTGATTATGACATTCCAGGTCCAGATGTTGGCGCAGATAGCCAAGTGATGGCGTGGTTTTCAGATACGGCTGCGCAGATGACGCCCGACCGAAGTCGTCAGGGAATGAGGGCGATTGTGACCGGAAAACCAGTCGAAATCGGCGGTGCGAACGGGCGCGACACTGCGACAAGCAGCGGATTCATTCACATGCTGCGCGATATTCTTCCGGATTTCAATATGAAGTTGCAGGGCCTGCGATTTTCTGTTTGCGGCTTTGGAAAAATGGGAAGTCAAGTCGCTCGCGCTCTGACAGCGGGAGGTGCGCAAATGGTCGGCGTGCTTGATCGCCGAGGCGGAATTCTTTCAACTGCAGGCATCGAGCCTGAAGCTGCCGCTGAACGAATGTCTGCGGACGGGATCTTGAGCGGCGTTCCTGGAACGAAAGCGGTGAGCGAAGAACTCTTTTTCCGTGAGCCTGTTGACTTGTTGGTGATCGCAGCAGGTGAGCAGGTCATGACTCGTGAGAGAGCTGAATGGGTCGGAGCGACAATCGTCGCAGAGGTGGCTCACGCGCCGTGGACCGCCGACAGTGACGACATTCTCTTTCAGCGCGGCATCGAAGTCTTGCCGTCGGTCCTTTGTAATGCTGGAGCGGTTGTCGGATCATTTCTCGAATGGACGCAGAATCGCACTTTCATTCCATGGACTGCGGCACAATTTGATCGCGAAATCGAACAAGCGTTGGTGCTCGCAACGCGCCGCATGAAATTGGCGCGAATGAGATTCGAATGTGACTGGCGAACCGCGGCGTATGGGGCAGCGCTGGAACATCTGGGACGTGTGTATGAATTGCGTGGTGTCTTTCCATAAGTGGTGTCTTTCCATAAGTGGTGTCTGCCCATAACGAGCCGTCATGCCTTCGATCTTTACGCGGATCATCCTTCGAGAAATTCCATGTCACGAGATCTATCGCGACTCGCATGTCATCGCATTCCTTGATATCGCTCCACTTTCATTTGGACATGCTCTTGTCGTGCCAGTGGAAGAGTGCGAATTCCTGCATGAATTGAGCGATAAAAGCGCCTCTGCGCTTGGACTCGCATTGCCGCGTGTGGCTCGAGCCGTTCTGGCTGCGACTGGAGCAACGTCATACAACGTTCTGCAGAACAACGGCGCAACAGCGCACCAAGCTGTACCGCATGTCCATTTTCACATCATCCCAAAGTACGGAGGTGGCAGTGAATCGGGACGTGGCTCGGGCGAAGGCTTAGGAATCATTTGGAAGTCGGGACAGATTGCGCCAGCAGACGCTTCGAAATTGTCTGCGAAGATTCGGGAGTGCATCGGCGCATGAGCGGTGTGCGAGCGACATGCGGGCGTCCACTCGCACAGTGGCCCGATCTATTGGAAGCGACCATCGCCCGCTGCGCGAACTGGAGAGCGGTGACCGTGTTGCGAGAGACGGCATCGACTCAGGATCATGCGCGAAGTTTGGATGTCGGCGATGTCGTGATTGCAGGCCGTCAGACCGCTGGACGTGGGCGACTTGGCAGAGCATGGATCGATACCGCAGAAGATGGGATTGCCATCAGCGCAAATGTCGCCACGAATTCTCCTGAGTGGATTTCGCTTGCGGCAGCTATCGCAGCGGCACAAGCAATCGAAGACCTTTGCCGAAGAGTGACGGGTGGCGCGCCAGCCGTATGTCTGAAGTGGCCGAACGATCTGATGATTGCGCATAAAAAGGTTGGCGGAATCTTGGTCGAGCGACATGATCGTGCTATGACGATCGGCATGGGAATCAACTGCACGCAGCAAGCATTTCCTGCAGAACTTTCCTCTCGCGCAACCAGTTTGGCTTTGCAGGGGTTCGCGGTGGATCGGCTTGATCTCGCACGGATCCTGCTCGAACGATTGGATTTCTGGATGTCCGCAACTGAAGATTCAATCGCAAGCGAATACGCCACGCGCGACTCGCTCGTCGGAACTCGCACGCTCTTTCGAACTCCATCGGGAATGGTGGATGGGGTTGTGTTGCGAGTGGATCCATCACGTGGAATCATCGTCAGAACAAGCCGTGGCGATCAGAATCTCCTTGCGGCGACGACGAGTGTCTTTGTTCCCGAAGACCGGATGTAAATGCGCTTGTCGGCCAACAATCTCCCTTTGACAGCACTGTCCAGAATTTCAAATCCCATTCAGCGTATTCTGCCCACAATGCTTTCTCGCCACTTGTTGATCGCAGCATGCGCCGTTGCATTGGCAATCACCGCATCTGCATTCGCCCAAACTCTCGTTCCTGGGCAGATCGATCGATCGGAAAAGGGAACTGATACTTCGATGAATTATCCGGTGGAGCCAAAGGTCGCTGATCGTGGTGGGCTGACGATGCCAGGACGAAGCATGCCGTACGAACTCGCAATGCCGCAAGGATTTGATCGTGTCTACAGCGTGCCAGGGAAGTCTGGAATGTTTTATCGCGCCGACGGTGGTCTCTATTTGGTCTTTGACCAAGGCGAATACGCGCGGCGTAAGAAAGGTCCCGAGTACGCGATGGTGCCGGCTGGCGGCGTGTACTACATCGGCAAACCAGATTGGTCGCGACTGATTTGTAAGAGCATGGTTCCCGCTGGAGCTGTCAACTCTCAGCAAGCGATTCGCGTTGAAGGTTCGGCGGTTGCCAATGGTGGCACAGCAACGGCAGAAAGAGTCGCCGGGCCTGTTGCGCCCGCTGCTCGCACGGAGAGGGTCGAAAGAGAGATTGGCGTGAGTGTGCCGCTTGGGCAGAAACTGCCTGCGGTCAGCGGAAGCAAAGTTGGATTCGGCGGCGGTGATCCGACCAATTGTGCAGACGAGCTGTCGGATTCAAAGCCAGCAGAATTTGCGTCGAAAGCGCCCGATACGGCGGCGTGGAGTGGAACGCTCCCCGATGGCGTCGACCGGTCTTTTCTTGTCGGTGATGGAGCCGATGTTCGGCCGAGAATCTTGGTCGATTTCATTTACCGCGAGGATCGGCTGAGCAAATTGATCCTGCGCGCTACTCATTCGTCTCGGCAGCAGTGAGCATGTTGCTCGTCCAGCTCATCACGGCAACTTTGATTGCGCATGCGACAGTGGCGCCGCCCGCCGACGAACGCACATCGCCGAAGTCGCCGCTTTCTCCATCGCAGGAAATTTTTGTCGACCTGCCACTGACGCAGGCGATCGCTACAACAATTGTGACTCCAATTGCAGTTCGCGGGTCGGTGATGCTTCTGCCGATTGTGCGCCGAAACGCGGATATCGCTTGGCCCGCGTTGACGGACCTTCGGCTTGGCGATGGTCGACGATTGATCGGGCGTGTGGCAAGAATCAAACTGCAAGAGATTGCACGTTCAGATTGGGCGTCGCCTTCGCGAGTGACCGTGACCGCGCCAGCGCAGGGCGATGAGGACATCGTGCTCTTGGTGCCTCTGCCGACAGATAGTGAAGACGAGATGTATTTGGGCGATCAAAGAATTATTCCGCTGTGGATGGATGGATTGGCGACGCCGATCGCCGCACGCCAGTCAGGCGTTTCGTTGGCGGCCGCAGATCTTCCAGATCCAACTGCGCCCAGCGAGTATTTCCGTACGGTTTTGCAGGCGTATCGCCTGGGAATTTCAGCGCCACCGCCAGAAGGTGGAGAACTCGATGTGCTCTATGCGCGTGCGATTGCGGGACTTTGGTCGGCAGCAATTGCGCGTCTTGAAGTGAATGATGGCGTGACATCGAATCGATTGCTTGGGGATCTCGTTGGGCGCGCTCACGGTCTCGTTGATGGAACTGAAGTCACGATGGCAGCGTGGAAAACGGATGACGAGGAGCTCGACACGCTTCTTCGGGCATTGCTCGTTCCAAAGACGGACGGAATTGTTTTGGCTGAAGGTACAAATCTCTGGCTCGACAGTCGCTCCCCGTTGCTTTGCTGGCTCGATCACGATGGAGGCGAGTCAGTTGTGGTTGGTGTCGCAAATCCTCGCGGCGAAGCGCACAGTGTTTCTTTTCGTTGGCCGGACCAGAAAGAGGCGAGCCTGACAGTCGAGATCGTCCCTGAAACATTTCAGATGTTTTCAGTTCCACGAACGCGACCGCCCGAAGCGGATACGGTCAAGATTGACGAATCGCTGGCGATTGCACTGCGAGAACATGGATTGTCGTCGTTACTGCCACCTGCAAATCTTGTTGGTTCAAGCGCGGGGCGCAGCGCACTCGAATCGCAGGCGCGGGCGCAGTCGACATTGCTCGTCGAAGATGCCAACAACATCATCGCAGTGCAAGTTGGTCTTGGGAGAATTGCCGTTCAGCCGCCAGGCCTTGGGCTTGGCGTCTTTCTGCCGGCCGCAAATTTGACGGAAATTCGCAGCGGGATGCTGAAATCGCCGCCAATCGAATGGTCAACAAGCGCTGGATTGCGGCGTCGCCCGTTTGGCTGGGAGTTGTTGGTGGAATGTCGCTGTCCTGCGGACGCATCGCCCCAAAGCGATCAGGTCACGGTGACGATTGATCGGGGATCAACGCACACGATCACGATTTGTTCTGATGGGAAGTTCAAAACAGACGATGCTGCGGTGGGAGAGGCTTTGGCGGTGCACCGATCCAAAGACCGCTGGCGCGTGCGCCTGCCGCTTCCCGATAGATGGGTCGCCGCCGCCGATGGACGAGCTGGGCAATTGGAGATATCGATAAACCGAGTGATCGACGGTGCGGGATCGGATGCGCCGCCAATCTTCGCAAGGCGCCAGTTTGCGGGGGTCGCACCACTTGGGGTCCATCCAATTGCCAAGGGAATCCCACTTGATTTATCGAGTTGGAGTCTTTCGAGCGTTACACTCGCACCATGAAAGGTGCTCTCACATCGAAGAAGTCAGGAGATTCCTCGGCATCCAAAGAATTGGAACCCGAGAGATCGACCGAAGCGCTCGCCGACGAAAACAGTCCACGAGTCATCGCACTCTTGAATCAAAAGGGTGGTGTTGGAAAGACCACGTCAACCGCGAATCTCGGCGCGGCATTCGCACTCGCAGGGCTGCGAACGCTGGTTGTTGATCTCGATCCTCAGTCGAATCTCTCACTGCACTTCGGGCACGAGCCTGCTCCCGATCAGCCAACGGTGCGCGATCTCTTTATGAATCCCGATATTGCAGCGAGCGAATTGATACGCGAGGCGCGCTCGAATCTCTGGTTCATTCCAAGTGACACAGAACTCGCGCTTGTTGAAGGTGAACTTGCACTTCAACCGAACATGCAGCACATTCTCGCAGAGCGGTTGGCTCCAGTCATGCCATCGTTTGATGTTGTGTTGCTTGATTGTCCTCCAAGTCTTGGAGTCTTGACGGTGAATGCGCTGACAATCGCCGATGAAGTCGTTGTTCCAACGCAGGCGCAGTATCTCGCACTTCGCGGCCTTGAGAAATTATTAGAGACCGTTTTGTTGGTGCAGCGCGCGTTGAATTCACGATTAAAGGTGGCGGGAGTCTTGCTGTGCATGCACGAATCACAGTCGAGTCATGGCAAAGCAGTCGTCGAGGAAATGGATAGTTACTTTGCAAAGTTCCGCGGGAGCGGTTTGCCATGGCAAGATGCCGTGGTCCTGCGACCTGCGGTTCGGCGCAATATTAAATTGGCGGAGGCGCCAAGTTTTGGCCAGACAATCTTCGACTATGCGCCGACATGCGCAGGCGCTGCCGATTATCGCGCGCTCGCCGAAGCAATTCGGCAGCGATGGAAACCGGTGGAATCTCGGGTTGCACTTTCCGCATCCGCCGGGATTTCTGCGTCGTGACGGATTCAGTTTCTCCTCCAATCACTCAGCTTGGAACCGCAGGTTTTCGATGTTGGCGGATCATTCTGGTCCTCGCAATTCTGACAGTCTCGGTGGCGACGCATTGGCCGAATCTGACGCTCGCTCCTGAAGCGCCAAGCGACAAAATTTTTCACGCAGTGACATTTGGCGTCCTCACATTTTTATTCTGGCGAACACATTGGCTTGGAAGTCTTTGGGCGCTGGCTCTTGTGATGACCGCATTCGCGGCAATCGATGAGCGAACGCAGTCGCTCGAATGGTTCCATCGGCAGACATCCTTGGAGGATTGGTGTGCCGACATGATCGGTATCGGAGTGGCTTTCCTCTTGATTTCGCAGAGGTCGATTGCGAAGGGGAAATCGACACTTTCGCAGATGCGGGCGGCGCTTGCTGATGCCGCGGAGCGCGAAATGTTCTGCCGCCCATTTACTTGGATTGCAATGGCAACATCCGCAGCGCTTGGAGTTCTTGTGGGAGTCCCGCTGACAGTGGCTGTCGGCAAAATAATTTTCCGCGACCAACATCCTTGGCAGACCGCATTTCTGGGCGGCGTTCTCTTTGCTGCTGTTGCGATTCAATTGACGTGGCGTTCCGCACTGCGCGCCGCAGTCTTGCGCATCGCACGTGAACGAATGTGTTTTTGCTGCGGACAACATATTTCCAAGGAAGACACTGCGCTTGCAGGAACTTGCGGCAGCTGTGGTGAAAAGTGGCGGCGTGCGCAGTGGGTGCCTCCCGCGGAAGTGCGACGAGGCGCTGCGCCTGTTTCCCGCCGAAGCCTGATTCTTTTTTCGCTGCTGGGAGCAATTGGAATCATGGCCGTCCTCTTCTTTATGCAGGTCACTTTGCGGCTAGGCGGCAATCAATGGCTCTCGGCGGAGATGCTCGATTTGTGCTCGTACGCATTTGCGATTGTTGGGATTGCGTTGATCCTTCGTTTTATGTCCGTGCCATATCGTCGACATCTGGCGAATGAGGGGTCGAATTGTCTTGCCTGCGGCCATGATTTGCAGGGCACATCGTCTTCGAGTGAGGTTGGGATTTGCCCCGAGTGCGCAACCGAATTTGTTCGAATCAAGGCGTAGGATCGATTGATGGCACCGAGGCAAGTAATCATTATTGGTGGCGGAATTGCTGGGCTTTGTGCTGCGATTCACTGCGAGCGAATGAGTATCGATTGGATATTGCTCGAAGCCTCCAAGCGCCTAGGAGGTCGCGTAGGAACTCGAGTGATCGATGGTTGCAGAATCGATCATGGTTTCGCGGTGTTGTTGACTGCGTATCCAGAGTTGCGCGGGATGATCGATCTTAAACAACTCGATCTTCGATCATTTCAATCTGGCGCGCTCGTACAGCGCGCCGGAAAATTCACTCGATTGGCAAATCCACTGCGGCATCCATTGCAGGCGGTGGCTTCTGCGTTGACGGGTGCGATGAGTGTGGCGGATGCTTGCCGCATCTTGCCGATCGCTCTCCGTGCCGCGTTTGCTCCTTCGATCACCGATCCTGATGTATCGCACGGCTATTCAGCGAGGGATCTGCTGCAGCAGCGAAAAGTCTCCGATCAGCTCGTTGATGGTTTTTTTCGGCCGTTTTTCGGTGGAGTCTTTCTTGACGGTTCGCTCGGTGCTGACGCAGCAGCCTTCGAGTTTCGTCTTGCTATGTTTGCGCGAGGTGTCGCGGCACTTCCAGTCGCAGGAATGGGGGAGATCGCACGGCAACTCATTGAACAGATTCCAAATTCGCGGGTCCGCACGGCGACGACTGTCCGCGAAGTCATTCGCACGAGTGAGGATGCGAGCCCGACTCGTTGGCGTGTCGCGACGACTGCTGGCGAAACACACGAGGCGAGCGCGATCATCGTTGCGCTCGATGCCGACGGTGCGCAGTCGCTGCTTCCGTCATTGCCTTCGCGCTCATGGTGTTCGACGGCGGCGATCACATGGCGAGTCGATCGAGCGAAACTTCCTCCGTCACTTTGCGAAGCGATCTCATTGATTGATGGAGATGGCACCGGTCCAGTCAATCATCTGTGCGCGCCAACATCGGTCGCTGGCGAATATGCGCCGCAGGGGACGAGTCTGATCAGCGGCAATGTGATTGATCCGATTGCGCTGGCTCGCCGGGATGAAGATCTCGAGTGCGACGCGCGTTCTCAGATGTCCAACTGGTTCGGCAACGAGGCAACTCGCCACTGGAAACTTGTTTGTATTGATCGCATTGCCCATGCGCTACCACGTCAGCATCCGAATGATTTAGAGGCTCGCCCTCAGATGGATCAGGGAGGGGGGCTCTTTCTCGCTGGTGATCATGTGACCGACGGGTCGATCAATGGAGCGATGCGCTCGGGGCGGGTTGCGGCAGCTGCGGTCAGCGCGTTGTTGGGATAAGAGCCGGCGGCCTATTTGTTTGGCGGTGGCGCAAAGCCTTCGGGCATGATCGTTTGTGAAGTGGTCGCTGCGGTTGTTGGAACGCTTGGCGCTTTGGGAGCATCCACATCAGAAATTGACCGAACACGCAAGAGTGCGGGGCTCATCATCGGTTCGATTTGATTCAGCGCAATGTCGACTCGCGCTTTGCGGGAATCCTTGGTGAAATTCAGAATGGTGGTCTTTCCCCTTGCTTGCTGAGAGACAAGTTCCCACCCAGCGGCGTTAAACCTCTCTTTGGTCGACTCGATATTGTCTTTGGAATTCTTCAGGTCGCCTCGGTAGATCACTTCGACTGAGGTGACTTGATCTCCGCTGCGCTCAATGTCGCGGGTGATGATCGGATCAAAGCCAGCCACATTTGGGATGTCGCTCTCAAGCACCATTTCTGGCTGGCTGCTGCAACCAGTTTGGAAGGAGGACGCACCTGCAAAGAGAACAAGCGTGAAGATGATTGGTGCAAATGGTCTCATTGAGCCGATGGCATCAATCTACCTTACCCCATGGCTCGAAGCTTTGAGTTTCACGCACGCACCGTTTCAGCATTGACGTTCCTCAGCCGGATCACTGGCTTGGCGCGAGATGCTGCGATGAGTCGCGTCTTCGGAGTTGGCGTGGTCACCGATGCATTTGCATTCGCATTCATGGTGCCAAACCTCTTTCGTCGCCTGTTCGGCGAAGGTGCGTTGACCTCGAGTTTCTTGCCCGTGTATGCCCAAGTTCAGGATCGGGACCCAGCCGTTGGCAAGGCACTTGCTCGGATGGTTCTCTCTCGCGTCGCTGTATTTCTTGCGGGAATCTGTCTTCTGGGCGAACTCTTGCTTTGGTTTTTCTGGCCGACATCCGGGCAGGAATCGGCGCTGCTCTCCGCACGCATGGTCGGGATTCTCCTTCCTTATATGCCGCTCATTTGCCTTGTCGCCCTGATGGGGGCAGTGCTGCAGGTTCATCACCGATTTGGACCGACCGCTGCGGCTCCGATCATTCTGAACTTGATGATTGTGTTGACGAGCGTCGGATTGGCGCCATCGATGATGCGACGATTCGGGTTGGCAGTCATCGATCCGACCGCGCACATCATGATTGTTGCGGTCAGCGTCTTGGTCGCAGGCATCCTTCAATGGATTTGGAGTGCATGGTCGCTACGCAACCTCGATATTCGCAGTGGTGTGATCTGCCCAGAATCACGCGCGAAATTTGTACAAGTCATTCGGCAAGCGGTTCCGATGGCGCTTGGTTTAGGTGTGTTGCAAGTGAACACATTTGTCGATGGGATCATTGCAAGCTATCCAACGTTGATTGGACCGACGATCTTTGGTGTCGCCTTTCCACTTCAAGAGGGATCGATGGCATCGATGGCATTCGCACAGCGGCTGTACGAATTTCCGCTGGGGGTCTTTGGAATTTCGGTCGCAACTGCGATCTTTCCACAACTTTCGCGCGAAGCGAATGATCCGGCTGCCTTTCGTATTTCGATGGCGCGTGCGCTGCGATTGGTGATGTTTATCGGCTTCCCAGCAAGCATCGGCTTGATGTTGCTGCGAGTGCCGTTAACCGCTGCAGTCTTTCAAGGAGATTCGTTTTCGAGCGAAGACACCGAGCGGGTCGCCAATATCCTGATGGCGTTTGCGCCAGCAATCTGGGCTTATAGCGCCAATCAATTGCTGACTCGAGCGTTCTATGCGCGTGGCGAACCGATGACGCCTGTTCTCGTGGCGGTGAGTATGGTGGCGCTCAATTTCCTGCTGAATATCACGCTCATTTGGACGCCGCTAAAGACTGCAGGGTTGGCGCTCTCGACAGCATTCTGTGCGATTCTTCAGATGATCATC
Source organism: uncultured bacterium (assembly GCA_903919715.1). GTDB lineage: Bacteria > Planctomycetota > Phycisphaerae > Phycisphaerales > SM1A02 > F1-60-MAGs104. The sequence goes on from CAIXJC010000013.1 coordinate 66,150, forward strand.
TTGGAAAGACTTCTTGCTCGCCGTGTTGGGCCGATGGTGACTGGTGAGGTTCGCAGAAGTTGGTGGCACACAGTCTTCGCGTCGATATTTATGACCGCCGTGCTCGCTGGCGTGATGATGTTCACGCCGACGAACTCAAGCTGGATCGTGACTGTCTGCGTTCTCCTAGGACTTGTTGGTCTTGGAGGAGGCGCATTCTTCGTGGGCGCAAAGATTCTGCGAATGCCAGAACTGCGCTGGGCACTTGGAAAACAGTGATCTATCCCTGATCCCAAGCGAATCAGCCGAACGAATCAGTCGAACGAATCACTCAGCCACCAGTTGCTGGGGCTGGTGCAGCCGTCGGAGTTGGCGCCGCTGCTGCGATTGGTTTGAGAGAGATTGGATCACGCATTGGCAATTGGGTTGCAGAACCAAATTGCTCCATCGTCGCTCGACCTTGCAGATCGCCTTTGGAAATATCCGACCATTTGCCGACAACGAGAATCGTCATCTTGGAAGGATCGAGATACTTCTGTGCGACTCTTTGGATGTCTTCTGGGGTCACAGCGCGGATCTTTTCGCGATAATTTTCCCAGTATCCCGCAGGTCGATTCGTCCATTCATCACTGACGAAAACGCCAAGCATTCCAGCCTTGGATGCGAAGGTCGAAGGGAAGGTTTCGATGAATGAATTCTTCGCGGTTTCAAGTTCTGATGGGCTGACAAGTGTTGTACGCATTCGCACGAATTCTTCGAAGATCAATTTGGCTGCAAGAGCAACTGTCGGGCTCTTGCTTTCGTACGCGGCACGGAAAATCCCAGGATAAAAAGCACCTGCGCGGAATCCAGATCCTGCGCTGTATGCCAATCCTTCATCGCTTCGGACGCGCTGCATGATGCGGCTGGAGAACCCGCCGCCACCAAGAATTTCATTCATTATGGTGTATGCATAAAAGTCAGGATTCTCTCGCTGAATCGAGCGAAGTCCGATCGTGACCTTTCCTTGAGGAATGTCTTTCTCAACGAAATACACGCCAGGCTTCATTTCGTGAGTTGGAGCGACTGGTTGCGCACCTTTCGCGCCTTTCGCCCAACCTGCAAGCGCCTTTTCAAGAGTCGCTGGCATTGTCTTGGGGTCGAAGTCGCCAGTGATAGAAATGATCATGTTGCCAGGATGAAAAATCTTCTCGGCCATGTCTTCCATTTCGTCGTCGGTGATTGCTTCAATGCCTGCGCCAGTTGGCTGGCGGGACTCGAAGTGATCTTCGCCGTAGACGAGATATGCCCATTCGCGACCGCTGATTGATGCGGCATCATCGTTGCGCTGCTTCAGTGCTTCCATCGCATCGCCCTTGGCGATCTTGAACTTCGCGTCATCAAATCCTGGATTCTTCAGGAGGTCGATGAGAATCGCCAAGCTCGCGTCGAAATTCGACTTGAGGCAGTCGATCGATGCAGCGCTATTCCAATCGTTTGAACGAATGCCAAGATTCGTCGCCATGAATTCCAGTTTTTCGTCGACTTGATCGGCGTTCATTTCCTTTGTTCCACCGCGGCGCATCATGGACGTCGTCATTGCGGCAAGTCCAGCACGATCGGCTGGATCGAGGTCACTTCCACCCATGCAGGTGATCGTCAGATTGATCAGCGGAAACTCATGGCTCGGCACCATGTACACCGGCGTTCCATCGGAAAGAGTCGTTCGATATTCGCTCCCCTTGGGCGGAGTGAACGTGAGCGGGGGATATGTGATTGTCTCGGGGCGTGGAGGAATCGTGGTTGTTCCTGCCAATGCGCTTGATGCCATTGAAACTGCTGCGATGATGGTCAGAGTCGTCTTCATAATTATGTCCTTCTTCAGATTCGCTGGTTGGTTTGCGATGTGTGTTGTTGGGCAATTCACTTTGCACCTCCAGTTGTTTCGAGTTGCGAAATGCGTTCGCGCATTTTCTTAAGCATGAAATCCATCATCGGCTTCATTTGTGGAGGCACTTGTGCTGCTTGAGCTTCCATCTGAGTGATGCCTTCTTGCAGTCCCTTGAGATCCGTTTCCTTCATGATCTGACTGACCATTTGCTTTGCTCGTGCTTGCATTGGAGCAGGAAGTTTTGCGATTTCAGGATCGACAGCGGAATCAGCAGCAGATGGTTTGCGAAGGAATGTCGCAACAGATCGATTCGATGCGTCGAAATACTTGCGGGCAACGCGTTGAATATCTGCGGCAGTCACCGCTTGAAGTTTCTTTGGACTCTCATTGATTTCTTCCCATCCGCCGAGCGCTTCGGAATACGCCATGCCAACAAGCAAGCGGAAATTCGCCTGCAAGCCACGGTACGAATCCGCTGCGACTTGATTCTTCACCTTCTGCAGTTCGTTGTCGGTGACTGGTTCGTCCTGAAGGCGCTTGAGTTGGGTGTACCAAGCATCTTCGAGTTGGGTGGGAGTTCCATCGCCTTTGGTCTCCGCACTGAAGGCGAAGAATCCTGCGGTCTTGCGGCTGTCCTGTTGCGCTGAAGTTTCGGATGCAATCTGGCTTCCTTCCACCATGGACTTGTAGAGTCGTCCCGTGCGTCCGTTGAGAATCTGCGACATCATGTCGAGTGGATACGAATCCGCATGGCGGAATGGAACCGTGTGATATCGAATCTCAACCTGTGGTTGGCAATCAGCCTGTGCATTCATCCGTTGCTCCGCCATCTGCTTCGCTTCGAGAGTGATGACGGCTGGTGGTGGAGTCGCTCCAGCTTGTAGCCGCGAGAAGTAAGACTCGATTTGTGGCTTTATTTCGGCTGGTTTGAAATCGCCGACGATGAAGCCGACGAGATTATTTGGGCGGTAATAGATATTCCAATACTTCATCGCCTCGTCCATGGAGTACGAGTTCAGATCGCTCGTCCATCCGATGACGGGCCATGAATATCCGCTGGACATCCAGAACATCGCATCGAATTGCTCTTGAAAAGTTCCTGTCGGCGTGCTTTCGGTGCGCAGGCGACGTTCTTCATGAACAACATCTCGCTCGCTATAGAACTCGCGGAAGACGCTGTCATTCAAGCGATCGCTTTCCATCCAACACCAGAGTTCGAACTTGTTACTTGGAACAGTGATGAAGAAGAAAGTGAGATCGTGTGAAGTGAAGGCGTTCATTCGGCTTCCGCCGCCCTTCGTATAAATCTGATCGAATTCATCCTTGACGATCGAGCCGATCTTCTTCTGGTCAGCTTCGAGCGTGGCGATCTGTGCTTTGATCTCTTGCGTCTTCTTTGCGCCGTCGGCAGCCTTCGGATCGATCTTGCCGAGTTCCGTTTTTAGTGCTGAAAGAGCTGTCGTGTTGAGGCGACCTTGCTGGCTGTCCATTGATGTCTTGAGCTCTGCTCGCATCTTGGCCAGTGCTGGTGTGTCATTGGACGCACTCCACGGATCGTCAATCTCGCCGAGGAAAAACCGCTGGTACTGAGTGGTCCAAACGTATTGGTTCATCGCATCCCGCAGTGTCTTCTGGGAAGCACGGAAATCGGCGTCCTTTTTGGCGTCGGCAGTTCCGATCGTGTTCGTCCCCTTGAACATCATGTGTTCGAAGAAGTGCGAGATGCCAGTGATGCCGGGGCGCTCGTTTGCACTGCCGACCTTGGCCAGCCAGCCAGCCGAAATGGTGTTTGGCTCATCAGTGCGTGGGATGAGAACGAATTTCATCCCATTTTGGAGGGTGAATATTTCGGGGGTGATCTGCTGCGCCTGTGCAGAGTGTGGGAAGAGAAGGGCGACGGTGACGGCGAGGATGGATCCGAATATCTTTTTCATTAGTTTTCTCCAATATGGGGGGGCATATTTGTATACGAATTGCAAACAAAATGCGCCACGAACCGATTTCAAGGCTATGTTCCTTCCATGAGAATCTCGTTCCGATCCTGCACGGCGATCGCTGTGGTTATTGCCGCGTTTCCTGCCGCGATTCCTGCGTTCGGTCAGGTTCGGATCGTGAATTACAATTCTGCGCACATGGGTGGAGACGGACCGTCGTTCCAGCAAGTTCTCGCAGCCGCTCATTCCGATAACAAGGCTGGCTGGGCCAAGCCAGTAGACATCTTTGTATTTCAGGAGGTCAGTGCGAGCACCGTCGCCGAACTGCAGTCACTTGTCAATGGGGCTGCTCCCGCTGGAGCGACCTATAACCGTGCAACGTATACGACCTCTGGGACCGAAGACAGTTCGTCCGGCGCTGAGTGCGCGTTTTACCGCGTGCAAACTATTTCTGAGACGACAGCCTCTCATGCGGACATCTTCACGGGCGCTGGTCGCAATGCGGACCGTTGGCTCTTTCGTTTGAATGGATATGACTCGACTGCGGCGCGCTTCTATTTGTACAGCATGCATTTGAAGGCCTCCGTCGGATTTGAAGCGGACCGTCAAACTGGCGCATTGGCGATTCGGGGAAATGCCGATGCGCTTGGCGCAGGAGTCCGTGCGATTTTCGTTGGCGATTACAACTTGTACAACAATACGGAGCCGGCGTATCTCGCATTCTTGGCGGCGGGAAATGCACAAGCATTCGATCCTCTTGGAACGGGAAGTTGGAGCGGAAGTGCGCACGCAATTGTTCACAGTCAAAGTCCGCGCGATGTATCTGGCTCACTTGTTGGCGGTGGAATGGACGATCGATTTGATATCCATCTCGCAACTGGTGGACTGTCGGATGGCGAGGGAATCAGCATAATTCTAGGGACATATCGATCGTTTGGGAATGACGGGTTGCACTACAACCTCGCGATCAACACGAATGGGAATTCGTATTATCCCGCCGAATCGGCCCGTTCGAACGCGCTTGCGTTGGCTATTTTTAATGCCTCCGATCACATTCCAGTCATTGTGGATTATCAAGTTCCTGCGGTGATGGCGGCATCGTTCCTCTCGATTCCGCTGCGCGTTATTCAAGGAGCGTCCGTGCAGGCGCAAGTTCAAGTGCAAAATGTTGCCGCAGTTGTCACGCCGCTTGGTACTGACGAACTCGACTATGTCGTGACTGGAGCAAGTGGCTTGAGTGGATCGGTGAGTGGTATCGCCCCATTGACTCCCGCGTTCGCAACTGCAGCTTTGCAATTGAATACTGGAACTGTTGGCGTTTTGAATGTTGAAGCCCAAGTCGCCACGTCGTCCGAAGGGGCGCAAAATGCTGCGATCGTCTTGCCGGCAACTTTTTCGGTGCTTTCCCATGCAAGAGCTTCTTGGCAATCGGCTTCGGTTGTCACAACGATCTCCGTACCTGTGACGGTTCCAGTTGGAAGTGGCCCAGTCAATGTGGATGTCCCGATTAATAATGTTGGATGGAATACCTTGCAGTCAATGCTCGACGCAGACTTTGTCCAGCTGCCAACAGGATCTGCAGTTTCAGTGATCGGCACATTGCCACAGTCAATCGCAGGAACGGCGGGAGTGCTGCATCTGCGCGTGAATCCAGTCGGACTTCCCGCCGGTGTCACCAAGGTCAGCGGAACTCTCTTGACGAGCGATGAAAATATTCCCGGCGAAGGCGATGCCACGTTGGGATTTGCAATCGCAATCACGGTCGGCAGTGCGCCTCGTCCTGGCGACATCAACGGTGATGGCATTGTCAATGCAAGTGATCTCGCTGTCTTGCTCGCTCAGTGGGGCGGTCCTGGATCAGCGGATGTCAACTCATCAGGCAGTGTTGATGGTCTTGATTTGGCCATATTGTTGAGCAACTGGGGATAGTAGGGCGCGTATTTTCTCGTTCGGGTGTCGCAAGGAGATATCAGGAAAATGACTCGAAGTTTCCCACGGTTTCAGATGATGGCGTCAGCGGTCGTCATGGCCACTGTCGCATCGACTGCGATGGCGGTCGATCTCGCAGTGACGAGTGTTGAACTGATTCAAGGCGCGCAGTTTGGAACGACAACATTGGTTGGTGGCCGACCCACGATGGTTCGAGTGAAGGTTTCCGTCACGGGGCAAACAACATCGCAGGCGAATGTTGACGCGATCATTCGGGTCAACGTTGGCGGCCTACAGGTGGATGGCTCGCCTTTCTTTTCACGCAATGGCCCCATCACGGCGCCGATTACGCCAAGCTCGCAGAATGTCAATGACACGATCAACTTCACAATTGTTGCGCCAGTCAGCAGCGATGTTGATTTCGAAGTTGTCCTTGATCCGCTCAATAAAGTTGCCGAAACGAATGAGGCGAATAATTTCTTTCGAGTGAGTAACGCAGTCTTTGCATGCCGCAAGACGCTCGATGTCGGATACGTTTCGGTCAACTACACGCTTGGTGGAGGTCAACCTCCTGCGGCAACGATCGAGCCTGGTATCGGCGATTCATTTATGCGTGGTATCTATGCCGTGGCAGAGCTGAATTATCACCGCTCGCCACTTGGGCCACTCAACTGGACATCAGACATCAATGCCTCTGACGCGTCGCTTCTGAACACGCTTCAGACGATTCGTCTCACGCAAATTCCAGCAGTGGGGCATGCCCGCCCTGAGTTTCTTTTCGGATGGTTGCCTGGAAATCCATTCAGCGGCAATGGAGAGGCAAACGGAATTCCGGGCGATGTAGCGTTCGGCAATACTGAATCAACGCGTTTTCAAAGAACATTCGCACATGAAATAGGCCACTGCTGGGGACGATCTCATACGTCCAACACGATTGGCGTGGTGGGATTTGATGTCGAACATCATCTGGCGAATCCACTCACTCTTGGGCAGACGCATGCGGCAAGCCAGTATGACGTGATGGTTGCTGGGCAGTTGACCAACGTGGCGTGGGTCGATTCGGGAACGTATCTCGATTGCCTCACCGATAGCCGTTCGCAGTGCAGTGCATTTTCCCCTCCAGGTGGTGGCGAAGATCCCGCATCTGATGCGCAGCGCGTGCTGCAGATCAGCGGCACGTATCAACATAAAACTGGCCGGATCGATTTATCGCCTGTCAATCAAATCGATTTGGCTGCGCCAACTGCGGATGATGCTCGAGGCGACTTGCTGTTGCAATCATTCGGCGCAGGCGGAGATTTGCTTTCAAGCGTGCGCTGGCGGTCCGCAACTTCGCGCGAATCATGCGCAGAGTGTTTGCGTGGTCAGGCTCATATGCACGAACATTCTCCAGTCTCGATTCTTATTCCTGCGACTGTTGCAAATCAAGCGCCCGCACGAATCGATTTGCGCGACTTGAAGAGCGGGCGCTTGCTGGCGACTCGGACGCGCACTGCGTCAGCGCCTCATGTGGTGAGCCTTGGAAGTCGAACCATCGATGGAGTTGGAGTTGCGAGTCACAATAAAACAGGTCCATTCGTCGAGCTCTTTTGGGATGCGACCGATGCAGATGGTGATGCACTTTCCGCTGATCTTTTGTTGAGCTGCGATGGAGGCCAATCATGGTCAGCCATCGGAGTGAATCAACGTGGGGCGTCGATGAAGTTTTCACTCTCTGATATTCCAGTTGCGCCAAGTGGCCAAGGGATTATCAAGCTGCGCATGACCGATGGGTTGAATGTCATTGATGCGGAAATGCCAGCGGCGTTTGGACTTTTTGGTGGTCAGGCAGAAGGCTCGATTGCTGGCGAGTCGGATTGGTCAAACTTGTGGCTTGTGAATGCGCCAGACATCAATTTGATCACGCCGAACAATAATGAGTCCTATCCCGCGGGAGCATCCATTCTGTTGCACGCATCAGGTTGGGATTTGGAGGATCAATTCCTGCCCGATACGGCATTCACTTGGACTTCTTCGATCGCGGGAGCGATCGGAACCGGCCGACAGATCTTTGTAGCCAACTTGGCTCCAGGAGTTCACACGATCACTTTGCGCGGCACGGATTCTGGTGGGTCATATGTCGAAAAAACGGTTTCAGTCACCGTCACGCCTCGCGTGATCTTTTCTGCCGATATTGATGGCGATGGTCTCGTCAATGGAGTGGACCTTTCAATGATGCTGAGCAATTGGGGCGGGGCTGGTATCGGCGATCTCAACTTCGACGGGGTTGTAGGAGGAGCCGACCTCACTTCACTGATTTCGGGATGGACTGGATGAGCCGGTCAGCTTGGGTGTGTCAATTTTTCTTTGCGACCGCACTTTCGCTGGTGTTCAGTCTCGCTACTCTCGCGACGACAGTCACGCTTGGTTCCGCCCGAGATGCAACGCTCATCTCGGACTCTTCAAGTCAACTTGCGCTCGGCGCGGCGTACAACATTTATGCTGGAAGAGTCGGAGATCAGGGAGGAGGAACTCTTCGGCGTGGACTGATCCAGTTCAATTTTCAAGGCATTCCTCCCGGATCTATTGTGACGAGTGTGCAGTTAAAGCTTTATATGAGCCAAGCGCAATCGGGAGCATTTGCAGTCAGTTTGAAAAAGTCGCTCTTGTCTTGGGGTGAAGGAACTTCATTCGCATTCGGCGGCGGTGGAGCGCCAGCGAAGCCCGGCGATGCAACGTGGATCAATCGATTTTATCCCGATGTGCCGTGGCCCACGCCTGGCGGCGAGTTCAGTACTGCTGCGAGCGCTTCGGCGAATGTCAACGGTGTTGGGTGGTACACATGGGGATCGACCGCGCGAATTGTGGCGGATGTTCAGGAATGGGTTGATTCTCCAGCGATGAATCTCGGATGGGGCTTGCTTGGAAACGAAGTTGTTCTCCAATCTGCGAAGCGATTCGAATCTCGTGAAGCGGGTTCAAACAATCCACAACTCATCGTGATGTTCACGCCGCCGCCTGCGAATCCTGCTGATATCAACGGCGATGGAGTTGTGAACGGAATCGATCTTGCAATTGTGCTTGGTGCGTGGGACACGAGCAATCCAACAGCTGACATCAACAATGATGGGTTCGTTGACGGCATCGATCTCGCTATTGTTCTTGCGGCGTGGTAAAACACTCTTGTGGATGAACGCTCTGGGCTGATCGAAGCGATTGGGCTTCGTAAAAACTTCGGTTCGCTTGAAGCTGTGCGTGGGATTGATCTCTGCGTTGCCCGAGGTGAAGTTCTCGGATTTCTCGGCCCAAACGGCGCGGGTAAATCGACCACGATGCGCATGTTGACGGGGTTTCTCCAGCCTGACGGTGGCACAATCAAGATTGCCGGCGTCGATCTCGCACAGAACCCACTTGGGGCGAAGCGAAACTTTGGATATCTCCCAGAAGGAGCGCCGGCATATTCAGAAATGCGCGTGGAGGATTTTCTCGCATTCTCCGCACGCGCACGCGGATATCGAGGACAAGAAATTGTCGAGCGGGTCAATCGAGCCGTGGCGCGAGTGCATCTCGAACCTTGCCGTGGTCAACGAATTGAGACTCTTTCCAAGGGATACAAACGCCGCACTGGAATCGCGCAGGCACTCTTGCACGATCCGCCAGTCTTGATCTTGGACGAACCGACTGATGGTTTGGATCCAAATCAGAAATTCGAAGTCAGGCAACTTGTTCGAGAGCTCGGCCAGAACCGCGCGATCATTCTTTCGACGCACATCTTGGAGGAAGTCGAAGCGGTTTGCACGCGCGCAGTCATCATCAATCGAGGCGTGATGGTCTTTGATGGAACGCCCAAGGAGCTCGATGCTCGAGTCCCTGCGGGAATTACCCAGAATCGACTCGATCATATTTTCCGAACGCTGACTTCCGCAAAGAGTGCGCCAAAAACTCAGCAGGCTCGGGGAGGAAAGTCTTGAGCGAAGGGCCTCCTCCAACCCCATCGGCGTTTGTCCGCACTGCCAGCATTTTTCGCCGCGAGTTTTATGCGTATTTCTCGACGCCCCTCGCCGCAGTCTTCTTGGTGATGTTCGTTGCTCTGGCGTCGCTCTTCACATTTCAACTCGGCGGTCTTTATGGAAGAGGCCAAGCTGATCTGCGCGCTTTTTTTCAGTGGCAGCCGTGGCTCGGACTTTTCTTTATGCCAGCGCTGGGAATGCGTTTGTGGTCTGACGAGCGCCGGAGTGGATCGATTGAACTCTTGATGACACTGCCGCTGACAACACGAGACTTGGTGCTTGGGAAATTTCTCGCAGCGTGGGCATTTTCATGTGTCTCGCTCGTGTTAACGATTCCGCTGTGGATGACAATTTCGTGGTTGGGAACTCCAGATCATGGAGTGATCATTGCAAGCTATATCGCATCTGCACTGCTCTTTGCAACGATGCTTTCGATCTGCGCATGTCTTTCGGCGTGCACTCGAAATGCAGTGGTCGCATTTGTGCTTGGTGTCGCCGCATGTTTCATTCTGCTCTTGACTGGATTCCCAGTGGTGCTGGATTTCTTCGCGCAGTGGGCGCCGAAATCGGTCATTGAGGCGGTTGCGGCGATGAGCGCTCTGGTGCACTTTCAGGCACTGATTCGTGGTGTTTTCGATGTGCGGGACGTGCTCTACCCCGTTTCGGTGATCGTTGCATTTCTGTGGATCAACGCACTGCTTCTGGATTGGAAAGGCTCGCGATGAGCATTCGCAAGAAACAATCTGGCAGTCTCGGGATGATCGTGTTGATCCTCGTCGGATTGATAGTGCTCAACGCTGCGGCAGCATTCGGTTTGGTTGGTTGGCGAATCGATTTCACACAGGAAGGGCTCTACAGTTTTTCTGTTGGAACGCGTGCGATCTTGAAGTCACTCGATGAACCTGTGCGATTGGATCTGTATGCGTCGCGAGAATCAATTGCCGACATGCCAGAACTTCGTGCGCATGCGCAGCGCGTTGAGGAATACTTGGATGAATTGGTCGATCTCTCCAAGGGGTCGCTCGAACTGCACGTCATCAATCCGCAGCCATTCAGCGAGAGCGAAGATGACGCACGCGCGGGGGGACTGATTGTGCAACCAGTCAATAACAGCGGCGCCACTGCGATCCTTGGGTTGATTGCAGTCGGTCCGACTGGGCGAACGAAGGCGATACCAATCTTTTCGGCCGATCGCGATTCATTCATCGAGTACGAAGTTTCGAAAGCAATCGCCACGGTGGGGCGATCCTCCAAGCCGAAGGTCGGATTGCTTTCATGCATGCCATTGCAGCCAGCGCGCATGATGCAAGATGGCTCGGCCGCTCCGCTTGGTCCTCGACCTTTCGTGATCGAGCAGATGCGAGAGCTCTTTGATGTGGTGGAGATTCCTGCTGATGCGGCAGCAATTCCGTCAGGTCTGGGAGCATTGCTACTCGTTCAACCTCGCAAACTCTCCGAGCCGATGCTTCGTTCGATCGATGCTTGGGCGACTGCTGGTCATCCGCTGCTCGTGCTCGCCGATCCGTTTGCTGAGACGGATCAGCATCCAGATTCGCGGGAGATGGGAATGAAAGTCGCAGCGACGACGTACGACCTCCCGCTTCTTCGCGCATGGGGTTTGGATATTCCGCGCGACATGGCGGTTGGCGATCTCAATTACACCACGCGCATTCAGACAGCAGGCCCTGGCGGAACGATGCGCGAACTGAACTATTTGGCATGGTTGAGTCTGACTCGAACGGCGTTCAATCAATCGGATCCCCTTGTGAGCGGATTTGATGCGATCAATCTGAAGAGTGCCGGCGAGATTCAGCGGGTAAATGGCGGGGATCCCGCGATTGCGCCGAAGATCGATCCGATCATCTTTTCGAGTGATCGTTCGCAACTCATTCAGACTTTGAAGTTGGGGTATTTCGGTGATGCAGAGCAGTTGCTTCGCGATTGCAAGCCCGACGGCGTGCAACGCATTTTGGCAGCGAGAATTTCTGGTCCGATTGGAAGTGCGTACGGTCCAACAATCGGTGATGCAAACATCGTGATCATTGCCGACGCAGATTTATTGGCTGACGAGACGTGGGTGCGTGATGATCCACAATCTGGAATGAAGCGTGCGTTCTCGGACAACGGTCCATTGGTGATTGGATTGCTTGAACGGATGGCAGGGGACCCCGCCGTGGCGACGCTTCGTTCGCGGGGGAAATTTCGCAGGCCATTTGAACGTGTCGAGGAAATTCGCAAGGCAGCGGAGGAGCGATACATCGCTCGCGAAAAAGACCTTCAATTGGAAGTGCGCAAGGCGGAAATCAATATCGCACAACTGCAGAGTAAGAGTGGCAGTCAAGAATCTGGCCAGATGTTGTTGTCCGCAGAACAGCAAGCAGAACTGGCAGAATTGCAGGCCAAGGTCAATGCGTATCGCAAGGAATTGCGAGGCGTCCAATTTGGATTACGCCAGGACGTTGATTCGCTCGGGCAGCGGCTTCTTGTCATCAACGTGGTGCTGTGGCCGTTGATCGTCGCTGTGGCGGCAGGCCTCTGGTGTTGGCGCGCGGCTCGGCGGGTCGATCGAACCCGCCCTCAAGAGAACTAATTTCGTCAATCAAGTCGATCTGCAGGAATGACCGATGGACTTTGTACGGCATTTTCGCCGCAAGGAGGATTTCTATGGAATCAGGTACGGGTCAATCATGTTGTTCGACATCAAGTTCGTGTTCGTGCAAGCCAACAAAGTGTCGCATCTGTGGCGCCATTTTTAAATTGGCGATTGTGGGATTGTTGGTCTGCATCGCAAGCAGTTTGTGGCAGATCGATAAAACTCTTGGGCGTATGGCTCCCGCAGCGACGGCGAAGCCCTGAGAGAAATCGCTGGTTTCAAAAATGACAACCGCCCCAAATTGAGTTTGGGGCGGTTGAAGAGGCCGAGGTGGGATTCGAACCCACGAATAACGGATTTGCAATCCGTCCCCTTGGGCCACTTGGGTACTCGGCCAAGGAAGTGCTATGGTGGCTTGTATCTGCCGTGCCGTCAAACGGCGAGAAAAACATTTCCGAAATGGACGGTTTCCCGTAAACTCCCAGAAGTACATCCCCAAGTACTTAAGGAGATATCAAATATGAGCCAAGCCACCCAAACTGCCCCTGAAACGACGATTGCCCCCAAGCCAATGCGAGCTGGTCCGATGGGACCATGGGCCGTCATCGTCCATAACGACAATGTCAATACATTCGACTTTGTCATTCGTTGCCTGCGTGAGATCGCGCGACTTGAAATGAACATGGCTGTCACGAAGACCAATGAAATCCATCATGAAGGTGCATCTCAGGTCACGCACACGCACCGCGAACATGCGGAACTGATTTGTGAACGTCTGCAAGGTCGCGGACTCACGGTCACCGTCGAACCAGCGTGATCTTGTTCTCGCGAACCATTTCCGCGGTCGTCTTCATCACTCTTTTTGCGTTGTCGGCGTTCGAGCACTCCACTTCGGCTCAGTCGCCGTCAGTGCAGTCTGTGCCTAAAGCGCCGCCTGTTGCGCCAGATCAGCCAGAGCCATCTGCGCCCATCGCTCCATCCGTCACGCTTCCGACGGTTGAGAAGGTGAGTGGGTCTAAAATCGAGCCGCCCGCTGCGGCGCATTCGGGTCCCGCGATCACGCCTGCGCAAGAAGCGGCAGAGATTCTCGCATCAGGACGTTTTCTTGCACCAGTGATTGCCGAGGGCGGATTTCTGACTCACGCCGCTGGAACTCTTGGACGCGACGAATTTTTCGGCGTCTGGACATTCGAACTGACGGATCGATTGGATGGAGCCTCGGATCGTTCGCTGATTCTGCTGCCAGCGGAACCTCTTGCCGACATGATTCGTCGGCATGTATCCACGGTGAAAGATGGAACGTCAGCACCATCATTTGAAATCAGCGGACAAGTTCTCGTCTTTCGCGGCAGAAATTTTCTCTTGCCAACATTCGCTGTTCCAGTTGATCGACGGATTCAACGTCCCCCGACGCCTCGACTCTTTCCGCCTGGCTCAAAGGGCGCGCTTGCTGCAGCAAACGGAAGTGCTTCGATTCCGCTGGCCGCTCAGCCAATGTCGCAGCCAACGACTGAGCCAGTTGCGGCTGCAGTTGTGATTCCAGAAGCAAAGAGCGTCGATCCAGAAACATTCGCAAAGGATCTTGAAACTCGACTGAATGAACGTGTGGTCACGGTTGCATCGAGTGCCGACGCATCAGCGCCCGCTGTTGCCGCTCCTCCTGGAACCGAGCAACCGTCCCGTGCCGTTGCATCAGCAAGCGATTCCTCCGCGGCGATGCCGATGATCGAAGCGCGCACCACATCGCAAACGTCATTATCGATCAATTCTGCAACGCCGTTAATGCCGCCAATGAAATTGCAGAGCCGGCGTGGAACGATCACGCGTGATCCAGTCACAGGTACGTGGAGATTCATCTTTGCATCTGGCCAGTTGGACGACGGAGACGTTGCGCTCGAACTTCTGCCGTGCACAAAGCTGAGCGAATTGATCGCGGATGCGCGGTCGAGCACAACATCGACCAGTGTCTTGCTGACAGGAGATGTCACGGTCTTCGAAGGGCGAAATTATCTGCGGCCGACTCGCTCTCAACGCCTCGAATCGGGAAAGTGGATCGGACCGTAAGGGCGGCGGCTTTGATCGCCTCGGTTGGAATCCTTCAATCCCCCTCGAATATCGCTTGAATCTCACTTGCACCCCCTTGAACCCAGTCGTGGCGCATTGCTATCCTTTGCTCCCTTATGGCAAAGACCACTACAAAAATTACGTCAAAGACCACGTCCAAGGCATCGTCAAAGAAGAGTTCAGAGTTTCCAACTGTTCGCCTTGAAACATCGCTTGGAAATTTCGATGTCGAACTGTGGAATGATGTTGCTCCAAAGCACTCGGAGAACTTCCTGAAATTGGCGAAGAGTGGTTTTTATGATGGCTTAACATTCCACCGCATTCTTGCGGGATTCGTTATTCAGGGCGGATGCCCAGATGGCGACGGAACTGGTGGTCCAGGTTGGGAGATCAAGGCAGAATTCAATGATCGTCATCATGACGCAGGCGTGCTTTCGATGGCTCGCTCGGCGGATCCCAACAGTGCAGGAAGTCAATTCTTTGTCTGCCTCTCACGTGATGGCTGCAAACATCTCGATGGTCAGTACACGGCATTCGGCAAAGTCACTTCCGGTATGGACACTATCGAGAAGATCGCGGCACTCCAATGCGATCGAAACGGAACGCCAAAAAATACTCCCAAGATGATCAAGGTCACTGTCTCGTGAGCGATTCCGCCGCGAAGGGCGGGGATCGTTACGAACAGTTGAGGGATGCGATGATTTCATTTCGCGATGCTCGCGAGTGGAGGCAGTTTCACGACGCCAAAAATCTCGCGGAAGGGCTGAGTCTCGAAGCCGCCGAACTCTTGGAGATTTTCCTCTGGAAGACCACGGACGAATCTCGTGCGATGGTCGCAGATGGGGCGGTTCAGGCGAAGGTTCGCGAGGAAGTTGCGGACTGCTTCTTGTATTGCATTCTGATGGCCGATGCGTTTGGTATTGATTTGATCGAGGCGGGGCAGAAGAAAATCGAAATCAACGCGCAGAAATATCCAGTTGAAAAAGCGCGCGGTCGCCGCGATAAATACGACGTCTTGTGATTGCGCTGAGGCATTCTCTTGCTGCGATCACCGAGATGTCGGCGGTGTTTCTCCAACTTTGGCGAGCGGCTTGATTCGGTCACTTCGCCGGTCGATACCTGGCATGCGTGCAGGAGCGGCGACAAGTTGCATCGTCAAGATGGTTGGAATGTTCACAGGTCGACCTTCAGCGATGTCGGCAATCGGTGTCGCTGCGATTGAGTCAATTGTTCGAGCTCCCGATATCGCATATCCGAATGCGCAATATTGCCCATCGAGTCGTGCGGTTCCTTCGCGTCCAAGTGCGAAGAAAAATTGCGAGCCAGCTGAATGCGGATCATCCGCACGCGCCATCGAAATCACTCCATAGTCATGTGCAAGTGCGCTCGGTTCGAGTGCTAGCGCAAATCCAGGTCCACCGTTTCCCGTCAATGTTGGGTCGCCACCTTGAATGACAAACGGCCGTCCTTCTCGATCGGCGGGCACGACGCGGTGAAATCCGCCGTGGTCATAAAAAGCATCACGAACCAACGTGCGAAAGTTCCAGACAGTGCTCGGCGCTTCATCGGGAGCGAGCGCGACGAGAATTTCTCCGTGATCAGTACGGATTAGTACATCCATGTCGGCGTACGCCTTGAATCCCGACAAGACTGGCGGATCGCCGGCGATCCATGTTTTTCGTACTTCGTCAATTTTCGGATCGTCGGCATCGAGTGGATGATCTCCCCACCCGACGATTTTTGTAAACGTCGCAGTGCTGTCAGGTCGCGATGCACGCATCGTTCGCACAGGTGGTGGCTCGATGATCGGTTGAATGACGATCGGAGCGCCAAGTGGTCGATCATTCTGCACGAGTTGCAGCCACGCTGCGCGTTTTAATGTGGCGATTCCAGGAATGACGTCAAGCACATTGAAACGACCCTGAATGTCCTTCGCCATTCCCAGGACTTCGCCCGACTGATCAATCAGCATGATCGTGAACGATTCGCCGCCGTCGGTGCGCCGCACGAGGATTTCAAGGGGACCGTGCGGTGGTGAATACAAACGAAGTGGTCTCATCGTCGCCGTCATGTTCGGTGGAGTTCGCGTCGATGCAGGATCAGTGGGATCGACCGTACTTTCACGAAATCGTCGCATTCGCTCGATGACCTCAGGAGAGTCTGGGGGAGGCGTTGGGCGCACACGGGTCGTGTCGCGAGATGGTCGCGACTCTGGAGTCGTTGGGCTCTGTTGTGGCGAATCCGCAGGGGCTTGGCCGACAGCATGCAGGCCCAGTGGATTCAGGGCGCATGCCACCGCGATCAGAACTGAAAAGTGAATCGTGTATCGCACGGCATCACGCTATCACAGAGGTTGGTCGGCGCGTGATCGACCTGCGCGGGAATGATCCGCATTGCAATGACTGGTGCCATCGAAAAGATGCGCCAATTCGTATGATTCAGTTTATGACCGTATCGACTCGTCCCAGCATTACGCATTTCCGACTGATCGTTGGCTTGGAGATACACGTTGAATTGGCGACGCGGTCCAAGATGTTTACTCGTGCGCCCAATGTCGCTCATCCAGATTACTTTTCTGCTGAGCCAAATACATTGGTCGATCCAATTGTTGCGGCTCTTCCTGGAACGCTTCCAGTGATGAATCGCCGCGCGATTGAAATGTCGATGATGGTTGGGCTCGCTTTGAATTGCACAATCGCATCGCAATCGAAGTGGGACCGTAAGAATTATTTTTATCCCGACTTGCCCAAGGGATATCAGATCAGTCAATACGACATGCCGCTCTGCGCGAAGGGGTGGTTTGATCTGACGCTGCCTGACGCATCGACGAAACGAATCGGCATCGTGCGGGCACATTTGGAGGAAGACACGGGAAAGCTTGGGCACGAACTTCCCGGAGGCGTTCCATTTGACGGGTCGCTCGTCGATCTCAATCGTGCAGGGACGCCGCTCTTGGAAATCGTCACCGAGCCAGACTTTTCAACGTCAGAAGACGTCGTTGCATTTGCTCAAGAACTTCGCAATCTCTGTCGATTTCTTGGAGTGACTGAAGGAATCATGCAGAAGGGGCACATGCGCTTCGAGCCCAACGTGAATCTTGCGCTGACGCTTGCCGATGGGCGCGAAGTGCGTACACCGATCAATGAGATCAAGAATCTCAATTCATTTCGCGCAGTGCGAGGTGCGATCGATTATGAGGTTCAACGTCAGACGAAGGAGTGGATCGAAACTGGTCGAGAGCAGGGACGTGGCATGAAGTCCACACGCGGGTGGGATGATGTGGCGAATGTCACGATCTTGCAGCGTGAAAAGGAAGATGCGCATGATTATCGATATTTCCCAGATCCAGATCTTGTCCCAGTTGAAATCGATGATCGGTGGCTCGCAGCAGTTCGAGCAGAGATGAAAGAACTTCCGTCGGCACGGCGCAATCGATATGTTGCGGCGGGAATTGGCGAGAAAGATTTGCGGCAATTGATGGACCTTCCATCGCTCTGCACTTTCTTTGATGAAGCGGTGGAGGCGGCTGGAGGTGCAGCGTCCTCGACGCTCGTCGCGAAACTCGTCTTGAATGCCGGCGCGCGACGTGCCAATGAAAATGGAATCGCAGTTGCTGATCTTGGAATCACTCCTCGGCAAATTGCGGACATCATTGCGATGCGTGAGTCTGGTTCGATCTCGGCGCAGGGAGCCGAGCAACTCTTCGGACTCGCCTGTGAATCCCCCGATTCCGCACCGGCTATTGCTGCCCGAGCAAATTTAATTGTCAGCAACGATCAAGGACAGTTGGAGGCATGGGTCGATGCCGCTCTTGCTGCGAACAAGCAAGCCGCAGATGATGTGCGCGCAGGAAAAATGGCGGCGATTGGACGCATCGTTGGCGCCGTGGTCAAGCAGGCTGGCGGATCGGTTGATGGCAAAGCAGCACAAGCGATGATCATGAAGAGAATCGGAAAGGAAGCATGACCACATCACCTCTCGTCCCCGCATACTGGCGCGATCAAGGTATCGAACAGGTACTCATCGACGAAGCATCCATCGCGCGGCGTGTCCGCGAACTTGGTCATGAACTTTCCGTCGAAGTCGCTGACGGAAAAGACGTCGTGTTGGTTGCAGTGCTGACCGGCGCCGTCGTTTTCGCTGCTGATCTGATGCGTGCAATTCCAACTCGCGTTGCAATATCAATGGTCAGCGTGACTTCGTATGGCGCATCCACAACAAGCCAAGGAGCGGTGCTCTCGTCGGCGCTCCCCAAAAATCTGGCTGGCAAGCATGTCATTATCGTCGATGAAGTGCTCGATTCTGGCGGAACGCTTCGATTGCTTCGCACCGAATTGAGTTCGCTCGGCGTTGCGTCGCTGCGCGCTTGCGTATTACTTCGAAAACAGCGCGAGCCAGCACTCTCGACGAAATGTGAAATGATCGGTTTCGATATTCCCGATGTGTTTGTCGTCGGCTATGGATTGGATTTCAATGACGAGTTTCGCAATATGCCATTCGTAGGTGTCCTCGGCGCGGACGGAATTCGAGCGAGATCGGCGCGGTGAGCCCAACTCTTGCCAGTGATTCTGATGGAGTTCGTGCGGGCGTGGGGGTTATTCGTGATGATGAAACAGTTCTGTTGATGATTCGACCCAGCGCA
The DNA here is from genome assembly GCA_903919715.1 of uncultured bacterium. Classification (GTDB taxonomy): domain Bacteria; phylum Planctomycetota; class Phycisphaerae; order Phycisphaerales; family SM1A02; genus F1-60-MAGs104. The sequence continues at coordinate 85,150 of CAIXJC010000013.1, forward strand.
TGGTTCATCGTTTCGACAAGTGTGCGTGTATTGCCCGCGGCCGTTGCTGCAGGAGTGTTGTTAATGCTTGCGTCGCTTGACCCGTCGATTCCGTGGGATTTTCGGGGCGCACTCTTTGCGTCGACTGCGATTGTCCTTGCGCGCGCCGCATGGCAGACCGTCGACTGGTGTGTTCGTCTTTACATTCTGACTGATCGCAGAATCGTGGTTCGTCGTGGCGTCATACCTGAGGTCTCAGAATGTCTCTTGACTGAAGTTGCGGGCATCGGTCAACCGCGGCGCTGGAGTGAGCGGATCGGCCGAACAGGATCGCTGGCAATTCTTCGTGGTCCATCTCGAACAGTTCGCCGTGCACGGCGGGCAAGGAATTCGCGCGTGTTCGAAGAGGCGCCTGCGCAGGCAGCGAAGTCCGAGAGTCGGCGAGAGCATCCGCGTGTGCGTGTTGACCATCAAATGGAGTGGTCGGTGATTCGCAATTCCGAAACGGTGCGGCGCACGATTCTCAATGCGGTCACTCGTTATCGTTGAGCGTGAGATTTCCTTCGTCGACCTCCACCCTCAACCGAGGGAATCCTGAAGAATCTCAGCCCCAGCGCTTCTCGCGCGGATTTGGCAACTTATCGCCGATCGACTTCAGGATATCCGCATCTGCAGCATCGAGCGCAACTGGGGCAACGATTTGGATGACGGCATAAAAGTCGCCTGGTGTTTTATTGGCTGGCGCAATTCCCTTGCCAGCAACGCGTAGTTTTTTCCCGCTGGATGTTCCTGCAGGAATGCGCAAAGTGATGGAGCCCTTTAACAGTGGAACATCGACCGAGGTTCCTAGCGCTGCTTCAATGATCGTGATGGGCATATCGATTGAGACATCCATCCCGTCGCGATAAAACCAAGGATGCGGTGCGACTCGGATCATGAGCATCAGGTCCCCTGGCGGTCCGCCGCCAGATCCTTCGTGGCCCTTGCCGGCGACTCGCATTGTTCCACCACTCGCGATGCCGGCCGGAATTCGCACATCAATCGAAGTGGGTTTCCCTTGCGCATCGTGCGTGGGGACGCTGCGACTCCCTCCGACAGCGGCGGTCATGAAATCAACCGTTACTTCGGTTTCAATATTTTCGCCCGCCTGTGCGGCGGCTCGTCGTGGTCGTCCTGCACTGCCGCGCTGCGCTCCACCAGTTCGGAAAAAATCTCCGATGCCACCGAGGCCGCCCATCATTTCTTCAAAGTCGGCTGGGTCAACATTTTGCCACGGTCCGTCGCTTGATTGCCCGCCACGAGCACTCCGTCCGCCGAATGGATTCGCAGAAGGTCCTCCATGTCCGAATTGGTCATATTCCGCTCGCTTCTTCGGATCTGAAAGGGCGTCATATGCCTCTTGAATTTCGGAAAAACGCTTGGCAGCTTCGGGCAGCTTGTTCTTGTCGGGGTGAAATTCCTTGGCAAGCTTGCGATGTGCACGACGAATCTCGTCGGCGGTCGCCGTTCGCCCGATTCCAAGAACTTCGTAGTAATCCCGCGCCATGAAGAGAGAGGAGTATAGGAGGAGGAGTCGCTTGCGAGGCGTACAATTGCGCGGATGTCTCGCGCACCTGTCTCGCTTCCGCTTCTTGCAACGCCGAGGACCTGTTCCGTTCCGGCAAACCAGCCGATTCGCAAGTCAAGGATGACCGCGCGGCGGTTCACGATTCTTGTCATCGTGCAATTGCTGATGATCGGCCACCTTATTCAGTGGCTTGCCGTTGGCGTGACGCTCGCGCCAGTTGAGCCGAGCGAGTCGATGGAGACGATTAAGCATGGTGCAATCACGGTCGGATTCATTTTCTTTGCCGTGGCGATTCTCTCGACTGCAATCTTGGGCCGTTGGTTCTGTGGATGGGGTTGTCACATATTGATGCTGCAGGATTTCTGTGGATCGCTGTTGCACAAGAGCGGAATTCGCCCAAAGGCATTTCGTTCGCGTCTACTGCGCTGGATTCCTGTCGCACTCGCTGCATATATGTTTCTTTGGCCTGCGGTCTATCGATTTGCGATCGCGCCACTCGTTCAGCCTGACCTTCTGCCAGTCGCGCTCTCGTGGAAGATGACCACAACCGATTATCTGGCAACATTTCCAGGGTGGATGATGGCGATTCCATTTTTTCTCGTGTGCGGTTTCGTCACGGTTTGGTTTCTTGGACAGAAGGGATATTGCACATATGCATGTCCGTATGGTGGAGTCTTCGCTCCCGTCGATGAGTTCGCAGTGGGGCGAATTCGCGTTTCCGATGCATGCGAAGGATGCGGTCACTGCACGGCGGTGTGCACTTCGAATGTTCGCGTCCACGAAGAAGTTGCGCTGTATGGCATGGTTGTTGATTCGGGATGTATGAAGTGCATGGACTGCGTTTCGGTCTGTCCAAAGGAAGCGCTTTCATTTGGATTCGGACGGCCCGCAGTTGGTATTCCACTCGCACCAAATGCGACCAAGAATTGGGATCTCTCATGGTCCGCGGAATGCGCGCTCTTGGCGGTTGCGTTGTTCGCTTTCTATGCGGTCTATTTCCCATTCGGCGAAAGCGCTGCGAAGTCGACCGTCCCACTTTTGTTTGCGTCTGGAATTGCGGCGTGCTTCGCATTCATGGCGTGGAAAACTGCTCATGTCTTGCGGCGATTACCCACTGGTTTTCACCGAATGAGTTTGGTTCGGCAGCGGCGTATCCAGCCCGCTGGTTTCGCATGGGTCGCCATTACCGCAGTTCTCGCCGTGGGGCTCGCAGATAATTTCGCAGTCAATGTCAGCGGATGGTTGGCGTATCGCAGTGATCTCATGGTTCAACTGCCAGAGTCTGCAGTCTTCGGCCCAGAACGAGCCGACATTCCACCACCGATGCAGTCGGCGGCGCGTGATGGGTTGAAGTGGTATTCCCGCGCACGTTCGATTGATTCGGGCGGCTTGGCGCTCTTTACATCTCGAGACGAAAGCATCGCAATTCGTTTGGTCTGGCTTCATGCGGTCTTGGGCGAGTTCGCGCAGGGCGAGGCACTCCTTCGGCAGGCATGGAATGAAAATCCGCAGGAATCGACCGCCATCATTCTCGCTCGAGTTCTGAATGCGCAAGGTCACGAGGAACAATCCGACGAATGGTTTCGTGCGGTGGTCGCAGCTCATCCGACATGGATCACAATGGTCGACGAGCGAGTGACATTGTTATTGCAAGGGGAGCGCCTTGAAGATGCAATTGCCGTCGCACGAGAGGCGGCAAATCGTCAGACGGGCTCGACCCTTCCAGTGCGGCGATTGTCGATGTTGCTCATCGAGCACGGCACGGTCGATGAAGTGGAGGAGGGAATTCGTACCGCTGAAAATTCACTCGCAAACGATTCGAAAAACGTTTCCATTCGCAGTGCGATTGCGCTGGGACAGTTGCGACTTCAGCGGCCAGCGGATGCCGTGGCGACGCTCGTTGCGGCAATCGAGCTTGCGCCAGACGAACCGCATCTTTTTGAGCTCTTGGGCGAGGCGCACCGATTGCTTGGCGACGAAGCCCAAGCAAAACAGGCAGAAGATCGCGCCGCTGTGATTCGAGCGAAGATGCCATCCAAATCAACAGCGGGCGAGTCATAGGCGTCGCCTCCAAACTTCTTCCAATTCGAGGCGTCAGTTCTGCATGCCGATCGCTATGCTTCGACCTCCATTGGTTATGAACTTCTCCATCGCCGACATCCTCGACCCCAAAGCGATTCGTGTTCCGCTGCTTGCCACAGATCGGCGCGGTGCACTTGAAGAATTGGTTGATGCGCTTGCGGGCGTCGGAGTGGTGAGTGACCCAGCACTCTTTAAGAAATCGGTTTGGGAGCGGGAACAGCAGCGATCGACGGGGATCGGCGAAGGTTTGGCGATTCCTCACGGAAAATGTGCCAGCGTTCTGCGTCCTGCGATCGCAATCGGCCGACTCGCCATGCCGATTGAATTTGGCGCGATTGATCGTCGGCCAGTTCGATTGATTGTGCTACTCGCTTCGCCTCCAGACAAGATCACAGAGCACATTCAGGTTCTGCACCGAGTCAGTCGAATTTTCGCAAATGCCGCAACACGCGAACGAGTGTGCGTCGCTCCAGACGCGGCAACGCTTTATGAAGAGTTGCGAAACGCCGATAGCGCGATCGTCGAACGTTGAGCAAGTGATCGCGCCAAGTTCAAGCCGCGCTTGCCTATTCGAGCCGTCCGATTAAAATCAAAGTTCGTTTTGGATCCACAATTGATTCAGCCAGGAGGACGCCCGTGACTTTTTCAAAGTATTTACTTTTCTCAATGATCGCTCTCAGCGTTGTGTTTGTGTACTTGCTCTGTCAGGACCCGGCCCAGAATCAACCCATTGAGCAATCAACAATCTACAGATTGATGATGTTGCTTACGGGTGGAGCCGGGTTATTCGTGGCCTTGACGTTGTATCACCAGGCGCGCAGTCAAGAGTCGGCGACCGAGAAGGCATTGGAGTTGTCCACCATCAAGATCATCAAGGATCTGTGGATTGCGCCAAATTTTCGGCTTGCACAGGATTACGAAAAGTTGGGTTCGCTGCCGGCTGAGATGTATCCAGATCTTTCGATCGCCTCTTCGCAAGACATGCATCAAGTTGCGTTCGCCATTTCGGTGTTCCAAATCTTTGAGGATTACAAGACGATCTACACCCACGACAAGACTGGCGTGAATATTTGGCTTGGAAACTTTCTCAATTGGGCGCAAAGCGACACGCTGCAGAGATTATGGCCGCGTCTGCGCATCAACTATCAGCCAAGCACAATTCGAATGACCGAGGCGTTGTTCGCTGGCGCAAACGAGATTAAGGCGTTGCGGGTCAAGCAAGGGCAGGTCAGCTATGACGACTATCAGGTTGCGATTCAGAAGCTTGCCACGATCTTTAAGAATGAGATTGCAATTCAATAGTTGCCCCAACTCAAGTGACGGTGCGTGAGCGAGTCAATCGGAGCGTTGTCGTAGAGCCCCACCTTACGGGCAGAACGATGTGCTGCACTCTTACGATTTGCCCGTAACAGGGGGGGTGCAGATGGCGCGTTGTTACAGCCGTTACACCTGAGCCACCGAAACACAACTTGAAAGTCGATTGAACTTTCGCTGCTCACCCTCTACGGCGTGCAGTCTTCGGCTCCGCAAGCCGCCAGCGCATTGCAATGGTCGAGAGCAGCGGTGGGTTCTTGATGGTGATTCGAAAGCAGCGATAGTCCTGCAGTTTCGTGTGCGCGGCATCCGCACCACAGGTCAGTAGTCGACGATATGTCGGCAGCAACTTCGCAAGAGATTTCGGCAGTGATCCAACTGGGACTTCACTCACTTCTTCCTCGAGCGGCAGGCGGATGGGTTCCACCAGTTTGCGGCGCCATCCAGAGATCGCAAGACTCGCAAAGAGTGCGGCAGATGGGTCACTGTCGCGCGCAATATCTTTGTGAAAAAGTATTTCCAAGATCGACAATTTCATCGGCGTGCCGATACCAGCTTGAACACTTCCAAGATCGTTGGGATAAGTCGCATAGATCTCGCCAGCGGCTCGTGTGATTTCGCCGACAGCCATTCGTGCGCTTTGCCCGCGTGCAAGGCGATCGCCATGAAAGTACAGGTCGCGACTGTTGCCGTTTGGGTGCATCGCGATAGCTTTGTGAGCGAACTCGTCGGAGAGTTCGCCAATCATCGGTGCGAATGGTTCGTCGGGCAGCAGGAATACGTCGCGAATTGTTGGCAGAGCCGAGGACTTCAAGGCGCTTGCTTTGCCAGCTTTGTCGCCCGTCGGTTTGAATTCCGCGGTTGAGGAATAAAGGCACCAAGGTTGATTCGGTCGAAGTTGCCGAAAGCCTTCGTATAGACCGAGGATCAGGACATCGGCGCAACCCTTTGTCTTGGACGGCGCGATCAAATTCGACGAGATGCGCGCATCGGCCTCAACTCCCCAGATGAGCGCCAGCGCGCTGCGCGCACTCTGGCGGGCCTTGCGTTGCTGCAATCGCTGGGAGTCTGTATCACGACCGCCTGCCGCGATCGCGCACAGTGTTTCGCGATTGACGTCAACATCATCAATGCACCGCCGAAGATTTCGTGCGGAGGAATTGAACGCGTCTAATCGTGCGGGAGAACAACCGCATTTCTGTAATGACGATTTCAGGATCGCGATCCCTCTTGGTCCGGGGAATGCCGTCACGATTCCCGCAAGATCGCTCGCGTTCATCACTCGGTACAACTTGGACGCCAACGACTTGTCAACTTTCAGCGTTCTTCCCCAAGCGCGAACGCCCAAATTGCTCGGCATCATTTCTTTAGCCATGGATCGCACGGCGTCTGCGAAGGCCTTTGCGGGAGCTTCAAGCCCTGCCGCTAATTGAGCGAGCGAGAGCTCATTGACAGATTTTTCGCTCGCAGATTTTTTGGCCATTGAATCAACGAAGCGTAACGGTTTTACGTTTGAAACGCCGCTTCGCTGGCTGTCTCCCGAAGACAGCATCATTTGCGAATATGCGCATACGTGTTACTGTCGGTTGTCGGAATTCCCTTTTCCGATTGTGTTTCTTTTCGTTCCCTTTCCCTACCTACTAAAGATTTCTGGAGAATTTTGTGACCCATTCATTGCTCTCGCGCTCTGTCTTTACGTTGATAGCACTCGCCCCGCTCGCGCTTGTCTCCACCGCGTCGGCGGCATTCACGAATCGCTCGGCGTCTTCGGGCACGATGACAATGAGCGGATATGCGGTGTACTCCGGCGAATCAAGTGGGGTGCTCGATACCGCTCAAAGCGTACTGCCCAGTTCGTGGGCGAACAGCAATTCGCAGTGGAACCTCGAGCA
>CAIXJC010000014.1 GCA_903919715.1 uncultured bacterium
GGTTGCAGCCAGTAAGTGACCGGGCGCGACAGGAACTCTTCCAATGGGATGCCGTCGCCGCCCACGAGCAGTGTGCGCTTCGGCTTGAACGCTTCGCTGAACGCGGCCAAGCCGGAGTGTGCGAGCGGGGTGCGGCCACTTTTCACCTCGATCGCCACGAGCCTGCGGCCCGCACGCACCACGAAGTCCACTTCGCGATTGCCTTCGCGCCAGTAAAACAGTTCACAATCGCCGGACGCCTCCGCGTTGGCCAGATGCGCTCCCACCGCAGATTCAGTCAGCCGCCCCCAGAACTCACTATCAGCGCGAGCCTCCGCAGGGGAGAGCCCGGATTGGGCCGTCAGCAGGGCGGTGTTGAACACCTGGAGCTTGGGGCTCGAGCCGCGACTTCTCACCATTTTGCCGGAGTACTTCGAGATGCCTGTCAGCATCCCGGCTCCGGCCAGCAATTCCAAGTAGTGCGCCAGGGTGGTCGTATTGCCAGCGTCGTGGAGTTGGCCGAGCATCTTGGTGTACGAGAGCACCTGCCCGGAATAGCTGCATCCTAGGCCAAACAGTCGCCGCAGCAGTGCGGGCTTTTCTACGCGGGTCAGCAACAGTACGTCGCGCGAGATTGTGGTCTCTACGAGCGACTCGAGGAGGTAGCGTCGCCAACGCAAGGGATCGTTCGCCAGCGGTGCGGCACCGGGGTACCCCCCGAAGTAGAGGTACTGATCCAATTTGAACCCGAATGCCGCGCGCATCTCTAGAAATGACCAGTGCGGCAGATGCAGTATCTCGAAGCGGCCAGCTAGGCTCTCGGACAATCCTCTCTGCACGAGCAGCGGCGCTGAGCCGAGCAGGACCACCTGGAGCGGCAGGTGGTTGCGGGTGTCTTCGTCCCAGAGCCGTTTGACCGTCTCGGACCAGTCGGGGATCTTCTGGGCTTCGTCGAGCGTCAGTACCGCCCCGACCTTCCCACCGTCCCTGGCAAGCAATCGGGCACGCTCCCATTGTGCAGTCAGCCAGGCGGTGTCGCGGAGGGCTGGTTCGTCGGCAGTAACAAAGATGTGGGGTCGGCCGGACGCTTCCAACACTTGATGCACCATCGTGGTCTTGCCTACCTGACGTGGGCCCGCCACCACATGCAGAAAACGCCGCGGTTCTGCCAGCCGAGCGGCGAGAACGGCAGCGTGTTCACGCTGGAACGGGGAACTGTCAGCCGGGTCACTCAATGCAATGAGTAATTTTACTCACTGACATGAGCACGGTCAAGTCCCCACTGCCTTGATAAGCATTCTGCCTGATCTTGAATCGCTCGATGTGTTTGGATCTCCGCATGGTCAAGATCAAACTCTGGACCTCCCCAGAATTTGTGGTCACTAAGATATTGGCGAGTTTGATCTCGCCAGAAGGAGCGTGTCTCATGGTCACGATGCTTCTTCCTCTTAAAACCCCCTAAAAATTCTCTGGTTTGTGAATCAGTGCCATGTTGTGTGATTACTCCTTACTATGCAAATCAATTGCTCAACCCCGTTTGTTTTTACAACATGTCAAACGAGCAACGAAGAATAGGCATGTGACTTCGAAGGAACACGGAGAGTTTCAAACACTTGTGAAGAAATGTAAAAGGATCATTTGCGGGTCGCCTGCTGTGTTTTTTCAACACAAGCGCCTTTTCCACTTTTGCAAATTGCGTTTTTTTACGCTCGTATATTTGCATCACCATTGGATTTTTTCTGCCCTGCATCTCAACCACGGGAAATGGATAATCCTTGCCAAGTTCGACGCCGAACATCAAACGCTCCATGTCCGACATGGCCCAAGGCTGATGAATCAAATGATTAGGCAAAGCCGCCAACTCGGGCACCCACAATCGCACAAATTCGCCGCCGCTGTCGTGCTCAACACCATTCTTCACTGGGTTGTACACGCGAACAGTATTCGCTCCCGTGGTGCCCGCCTGCATCTGAAATTGCGTGTAATGAATTCCAGGCTCGTAGTCCAGAAAATATTTGGCCAAATGGTAAACCCCTTGGCGCCAATCAATATTCAGGTGATGAGATAAAAAACTCACCAACATCGCGCGCATTCGAAAGTCGATCCAACCCGTGGCGGCCACCGCGCGCATGTTCGCATCCACCATGGGATATCCAGTTTTTCCCTCTTGCCAAGCGCGCAGCAGTTGCTCGTTGTTCTGCGCACCCAAATCTTCAAACGCCCTATTGACCGCGCGAAACTCGTATGCGCACTCCTGTTCAAACTTTTGCACGAAGTGGTCGTGCCACTTCACGCGCGACAAAAAACCTGTCATCGCCTTATTGTTTTTTTGTTCCTTGGGCCATGACTTCGCCGCCTGATAGACCTGCTTGATGGACATATTTCCCCAGGCGAGATACACCGACATTCGGCTGCACGACTTCCTGCTGAGCAACGGTTTCGAAATATGAAAGTGATAGGTCTTATGGCGCTCGGCCAAGAAACCCTGCAGATATTGCCGCGCCAATGTTTCGCCGCCAACCTGCATGCCCGCCGTCGGCGTGTTCCACTCCTGAATCATTTCCAATGGCGGCGCGAACGGATGAGACAAGACTTCCCCCTGCGAATCCGTGGCTTGTTGATAGTCATTCACAATCACTGGCCGACTCATGACCTCAAACCATCGCTTGTCCCAAGACACTCGATCTTTGATGCCTCTGAAGACTCCGTTGCGCTCAAACTCCGTCCACTGCACGCGACGGGAAGCGAAAATCTTGTGCATGGCCTGATCACGAGTGAATGTTTTTGAATGCCCGATTCCTGATACGACAACACTTTTGAAACTGAATACTTTTCCATCAACCAACCAAAAACCGAATCGGCTTCGCCCCAAAAAACATCGACCGTCCGCCCCACGCATGCCAAACGACTTTGCATGTCAAGAATCGATTGCCACTGAAAACGCAAATGCCGCAGCGAGCAGTCTGGGTGCGACATCAAACTTGGCTCAAATATAAAAATGATGCGGTAGGGCTGATTCGATGCCTGCGCCGCCGCGAGCGGAGCGTGATCCTGCGTTCGTAAATCGCGTTTGATCCACACCAATTGCATGAAGAACCCTTTCCTGTTTTTTCCAGGAAACCTTTCGTGATTACTCTATGCCTCATGTTGAAGGCTTGATGATTGAATTTTTGAATCCAAGTTTGTCGGTTATTTTTTCAGTGGCGCCGCGCACGAAGTTATAATTTCAACAATGTCTCGACCAGATAAAGATGATGTGGAGCGGCTCAGCCGTGGCATGCCTACGCGCGCAAAGATAGGTAGCCGCAACATTGGCCATCGACTCACGCAGAAAGAGCGGATTCTCTTTGAGGCAGCACAAAAGCAGGGATTTCTCAAGTTGCCCGTCACTCGAATTCGCCCAAATGTTCTCAACGTGTATCGACTTTGGTGTAAGGCGCAGGGATGCGAATGCATTGTCAAGGGTGGCCCCGAATAGCGGGGGTGCCGACTGCGATTACTCGAGGTGCATAAACCGAGCAGGTCATTTCCGTTCTCAAGGCATTCATAAGAAATCCCGCGTTGCGGAGTTACATGAAACGCGAGGAATCACTGCTTCGCATCCTCGCCGCAACGAAATTTGTGGCGTACTTCAACTAGACTAGTGTTTAACAAACGTTATACTTTTTTATATGAGTGCTATTCGAGTCACAGCCGTCGGAAATTCGGTCGGAATTATCTTGCCGAAGGAACTTGTCGTGCGCTTGCGTATTGCTCGCGGCGACCAGTTGCATGTTGTTGAGACTCCTAGGGGAATCGAATTGACTCCGTACGACCCAGCGCTTGAGGCCGAACTGAAGGCGGGTCGCTCTATCGCTCGTCGATACCGAAGTGCGCTTCGGAAATTGGCGCAATGATGCCTCGCAAGCCCGCTCGCAAGATCACTGGCAAGCCCGCTCGCAAGACGAGCCGCAAGACATCAAAGGCAGCCACGGTTTCGTCGCGAACTATTCGTTCTTGGCGCTTCGTTTTGCAAAGTGTTGTTGAGGCTCTGCATATGGAGTCCCTCGCCGAGCATGGTGGTCTTGCGGGAATTCGCGATCGAGGCCTGCTGGATTCTGCGCTCAATCGCTGCAAGAAAAAGGCAGGATCTAAAGTTGATTCGACTGTCTACGACCTCGCTGCAGCGCTCGCTTTTGGGATCGCAAAGAATCATCCATTTCATGATGGCAACATGCGGATTGCGCTGATCGCGTCGTTCTTGTTCGTGGAGTTGAATGGCGTGCGGATGACTGCGACCGAGGTCGACGCAGCGGCATCGTTTCTCGCCCTGGCCGCCGGAGATCTCTCGGAAGCCGACCTCGCGAAGTGGTTCAAGGCAAACTCGCGAGTGAAGACCATTCGGCGCTGACGCACATTCAACGACGCGCAGATCATCGCGCGCCCGCACGCGACACTTGAAAATCGAAGTCCTATCAACAAGCGAGTAAGAAGGAAAGAATGATGAGCGGAAACAAATTCAGTATGTTGATGATGATGGAACGTCTCGTCAGCTTGCTGATGGCGTCGGGACTTGGATACACCGTTGTGAGTTCGCCCTATGCAAATTTGTAGTGGGCTGTGATCATTGCATGGTTTCTTGTGGGAGCTGGAGCAATGCTCAAAATCTGTTTATAATGCATCGCCAAAAAGAGGTCCAGCAGCTCCCTTTGAAGTGCTTCAGATGGGCGGGGCAATATCAAGTCGTACTGTGCGGGAAGTCCCATTCGCACCCGTGTCAGTCGAAATCGCTATGTAAATTCGCTGCGATTTTTGAATTGCCGAAGA
>CAIXJC010000015.1 GCA_903919715.1 uncultured bacterium
CCCGTAAACCTTGCCCGTAAACCTTGCCCGTAAACCTTGCCCGTAAACCTTGCCTGCCAATCTCACCAAAGAAACCTGTTGTCGTAAGTGTCATAGGCCTTCGCATCGAGCAACATTCGCATCGCCTCATCTGCGGCGCTAGTCACGATCCCGTGAATTCGATCATGCGGCCGCGCTTCCCCTCTCACCCCCGCAAGAACTTCAAACTCGGATACGCCTGCCCCAACACTTTGCTTGAAAGTTTCTTTGACGGTTCGCTCATCCACTGGTCCAGAATGGTCGCATAGACACTGCGGAAATCCGTGGTGAATTTTAGATCACCATTATCAAGATCGGTCATCGACGGATGGGTTCCATGGACTCCGGCATTCACTCCAGCTCCGATGACAAACATTGGCGCCGCCGTCCCGTGATCGGTTCCGCCGGAAGCATTCTGCTTCACGCGGCGTCCAAATTCGCTGAACACCATCGTCACAACATTGCCGTCATTTCCTTGTGCTTTCAGGTCATTTTGGAATGCAAGTATTGAATCGCCAAGTTCGCGCATCAGATTTCCGTGGCTGCCAGCTTGTCCGCCGTGTGTATCGAATCCACTGATCGAAACGTAGTACACGCGCGTCTTCATCTGATCGCGAATCATTGCGCCAACAGACTTCAACTGCGTCGCCAATTTTGTGCTGGGATATCCCACAAGCGGTGTCTTTGCCATCGCTGCTCGGATGCGATCGCTTGAAAGTTGTGCATCGAGTGCGGTCCGCATCAAGAATGCTGATTGCGACCCAGGGGTGACTCCTTCGAGCGCGCCCGCGCGGTTGATCGCTTCGTACGGGTCGGCCATTGCACTTGGAAGGTCCTTGCCCATCCACTGGAAGAGCTTCGCATTCTCAAATGAAACTGGCTTGCTGACTGATCCAATCATTGCCAGTGGCGCAGTTCGACCAATCGAAATCTCTGCGTCGGCTTGTGGCGATCCATTGCACGAGCAGTCCACATAGCGTCCGATCCAACCATCGCCACGACCTTTGGATGATCCCGTATGCCAAATATCCATCGAGGCAAAGTGCGAACGATTTGGATTGGGATATCCCACTCCCTGAATGACCGCAAGTTGGCCTCGATCAAATAACTGCTTAAATCCTGTCAGATTTGGGTGTAATCCGATTCCGATTTTTTTGTCAAGTTCGATCGCTCCGTTGTTCTTTCCAGGAGCCACGATTCCTAACTGTGGCCGCGCTCTGTAGTACTCGTCGCTCGCATATGGAATCACTGTGTTGAGGCCGTCATTCCCACCGCCTAATTGCACGACGACAAGAATCTTGTCTTCGGGAACGCCAGCATGACTGGTGACACGGCTATTGGCAGGAAGCACGCCAAGCGCAGAATGTTGAAGAAACCATGGAATCGTCGCGACCATCGAAGCAAGGGTGACACCTTGTTGCAGGAAGATTCGACGCGAGAATGGTGTGGTTGGTTCCATAGTTATCTTTCAGTTGGTCAGCAGAGTTGATACTCGGGCATCGCGGTCACGAGACAGAGCGCAGCGACGAGTCGTTCGCCCTTCAATGGTCCGCCGAGGGTTTGTACATACGATTTGAATTGTTGGCGACGCATCGCTGATCCATCAATTGCTAAAACAATATCCATCAGCGCATCTGACTCTTTCGTGGCATCGCCGTTTGTTCGTGCAGTGATCGCAGTTTCGAGCGCTGTGGTGTCCCAGTGAGCCAAGTTTTCGTCCCAGTCGAATGCCTCGGGTCGCTTGCCAGTAATCAGATAGACAGCGAGATTCTGTCGCACGAAGAAGGTGCTTGTATTGATCCACGTCTGGCCGCACTCCCAACCCTTGACATTGGGAGGCATAAAGAGACTCTGGCCCATCAAGTCCGTTGCTGAGTTGAGAGTCGATAGGTCACGGGGCGGTACTCCCAGTTCACGAATCGTTTGAACCGTCAGTTGCACTGGGCTCTTGATTGTCGCGCCGAGATTGGAAGTGTCATAAAAATGTTGACTTCGAAAAAGCATTCGAAGGACTGGTTTCAATTCGTATTGCTTCTTGCGAAGTTCAGACGCCAATGCTTCGCACACCACCTTTGTCTTGGAGTTTGGCATCTCTGGTCCGTCATTGACGAAGAATCGATAGAGTTTTCGGCAGAGGAATTCTGACGATTCTTTTCGTGACAGAATGATGCGCGCAAAGTCATCGCCATCCCAAGCGCCTGTCTGGCCCAAGATGGTCTTGGATTCGCCGTCATGCTGGCTCGCATTGAACTTGAACGCATCGTCCTCGAACGTGAAGCCAGTCAGTGCACGCGCACCTTCTTTGATGTCATTTTCCGTGTACGCATTGCCCTCGCCAAGCACGAAGAGTTCCATCAACTCGCGTGCGAGATTTTCGTTGGGGCGGCCTTTTCGACTCTCGTCGCTATCCAGATATTTCAGCATCGCAGGATCGCGCAGGATGCGCATGACCAACTGGGCGAAATTGCCGACTGCATACTTCCGAAAGAGTTGGTTCTGCAGAAACATGTGATAACTATCTTCGATCGTGCGATAGCCCGTCGCAAAGTGTCCATGCCAAAAGAGCGTCATCTTTTCTTCAAATGGTCGACCCGTTTCGATCATGCGTCGAAGCCACCATTTCTGAACTTCCTGCGCCTGCTTGCGATCTAATCCATCGTGCTCATTTTTCAGCTTCTGGAATTGCGCAAGCGCGTTTTCGTCATTGGATTTACGCGCTTGTAGAAGCAACTGGCGTTCTTCATCGTTGAGCGGTCGTCGAATGTCTCGATCGAACTGGGTGGCGGAAATCTCCTCCGAGGGAAGAGTTTCGTAGTTCAGTAAATAGTCCACCGCACCATCGGGCCCCATCGCGACGAGTGCGTCGACTTGTGCGCTTGTTCCGCCAAAGCCAGCGCGGTTGAGCAAGTGCCGCGCCGTCGTTGCATTCCACTGAGACTTGCTGATGGGACTCATTGAAACATTGGTCATGGTTTCGCTCGATCCTTCCATCGTGCCTTATCCAATGATGCCATCAGCAGGACACAAAGCAAACAAATTGGAATGAAAAGCATGTCCGTTCGGTTCTGCATGAACCCCATTTCGTAGAACGGCATGCTGGCAACGATCGCAAGCCATCCGAGCCAATCGGGCACCCTGCGAAGTCGAAAGAGCAGAAAGAATGGGAAAACAAGCCCATAAAGGACCAATATTCGTAGATACATCGCCTCGCCGCCGCCGAGCCAATCGGCGGCTGCGACCCTGGTCATCCAGCCGAGAGCCAGGCCAAGCAGAAGAACCCAAATTGCAGCAAGTCGCCACCGAAGTCGAACTTCTCGGGCATGAGCGCCGACGGTGAAGGTCAGTTGAATCGTCCAGAGTGATACGAGAGCGATTCCGAGTTGGGGTCCATTTGCTGTGGAATTCCAAAATGAAGCGACTCCAAATAGCGTCGCGCCAAAGACCACGCCAAAGATTAGAAAGGCATGTCGGCTTGGCGATTTTTCAAGCGCACGGTGGAATGTCAGGTCCAAGTATGGACAGGTCAAGAATCCAAGGGCAATGACTGGAATGAGTCCAAGAAGCGTTGCAGGAGGATTGGTCCCGCCTGCGGGCAATTGAATGAGCGAAGTGGGGTGGTCTGTAAAGAACTGATCCCATCCGACGCACACTCCACTCGCAATCGTTGCGATCACCGCAAGTATCAACCATCCGCGGTCCTCAATCGATCGAGCCAGCAAGAGCCCAATCACAACCACTGCCAGAGCGATCGGCGGTGCGAGCATCCATCCTGCGAAGAATGCTTGATATCCAAGTGTCGCGAGTGAGAACCAGAGGCAGACTCCGCCACACCGTTCGCGCACGACTTGCCGACGAGCTGGAGTCAGCACGTATCCAAACGCTGCGCAGCCGATCACATTTGGAATGAGGAAAGCCAAGAATCCTGGCCATCCGAATTGCCGTAGCAGTACGAACGGAAGAAACATTCCGATACACCATGTCCAACTGGCAGCGCAGAAGACTCCCCAGCCAACAGTGGCGAATGTGCGCCTAGTCATCGTCGCGCTGAATGCTTGGCGGGCCTTTTCCCGCTTTCTTTTCCCAAGTTCCATTGCCAGCGCGTTCGTATTTCGTGAATCCCAATCGGTCGAGATTCTTGTTCGAGAGTCGTTGGCTGTCACTGCCGAATTGAATTTGACTCGCGACCGGCACACGCCGAACTGGAAGACCGCTTTCTGGATGTGTCGTCAATGCGGATTCAGACATGCTCTGAAAGACTTCAAAGTGTTCTCCATCGCCACCATCGGGCAGTACAACGCAGTAGACGTAGGTCGGCATGTGCTAGTCGATTGTAGGAACAAGCTTGCGCACGAGGTCGCGCGCAAGCACGATGTCCTCGTCGCGGCAAGCGCCCGATTCACGTTCAATGATGAGGTTGATTCCCTCGCCGCCGATTCGGATGCGATTCACGCTTGCGAGAAATGAAGCCCATGGGACGCTCCCTTCGCCGACGGGTACTTCCGTACCCCACGTTCCAGGGTTCTTGGTCGCAATTGCATCTTTGATGTGCACTTGTCGTAGCCACGGAGCGAGTGATTCAACCGCTTCAAGTGGATCGCCCATTCCGTACAGAATCATGTTCGCAGGATCGAAATTCACTCCCACCGAAGGCCGATCAAGTTCGTGAAGTGCCTGCGCCAAGGTCGCAGCGCTCTCTTGACCTGTTTCCAGTGCAATTCCGATGCCACGCTGTCCGAAGATGTCGGCGATCGTTCGAAGTCGATCGAGCATGGTTCTTCGAACTGGATCGTCGGATGCGTGTGGAAGAAAGCCTCCATGCAACGTGACGAGAGGGAGACCAGTGCGCTCTGCCAAGTCAGCGACGCGAAATGCGCGGTCAAGATTTTCGCCCCACCTGAGGTCGCTTCGAACTCCACCAGTTTGGGCGATTGATTCAAGGGTTGAGTAATCCTCCCCAGCCGTTGCAAGCATGCCGCTGATAACTTCGACTCCCTCGCCTCGCAGAACGTCGATTGCGCCACGCCAAGTTGGTTGATCAAGACATGGGATGAGCGCGAGCTGCACTCGAGGGATGCCCAAGGCAATAACCCTGCGTGCCAAATCCATCGCATCCAGCGGTCTCAAACTCCACGAACAAACGCCCAATTTCGACATAGAAGTGATCTCGTAAGAGGGAATGCTATCATCATGGTTCAAAGAAGTTTTCACGTGACAACGATCAAATCCGAGCATCCTCCGTTAACTCTCGCCGAAAGAATCGAGGCGTATGTCTCACGTCTGTCGACGCGTAATAATTTCTGGCACCGAGTCTGCTCACTCATTTGGTTGCCGTATGCCTTCCGCTCCGGCATCTCGATGAAGAGTCTCGCGGCAGATCGATTCGTCGCCATTCTTCCCTTTCGTCGGATCAACCGTAATTGGTACAACGCAATGGCGGGTGCGGCTCTTCTGGCGAATAGCGAAGTTGCAGGTGGCATGTATCTCTTCTCGCGCTGCGGTGGGGAGTACATCGTTGTCTGCAAGAAGTTGAGTTACAAATTTCTCCGGCCGTGCGTTGGCCCAGCTGTCTATCACGTTGTTTGTAAAGAAGAGTTGGCCGACAAGATTGCAGTGGGCCGCGAATTTAATATTGACATCGAACTCGAAATCCTGCAGCAAGTTCCCGGAATCGGTGCGGGCAAGGAAAAGCGTGTTGGTCGCTGCGATGCGACATTCCACTGCGCTCCCAAGGCAATGTTGAAGGCGCGGCGCCTCGCGCGACGCTGATCAATTCATTTCATGGAGAAGATGGCCGAGTCGAAGATTGCGCATCTTTGCGATCTGCTTGATCGTGCGAATATTGCGTACTACGTAGACGCGGAACCACTGATGGCGGATTCGGAGTATGACCGATTGCTGCGTGAACTCGCAGTACTCGAAGAAAAGTTCCCTGCGCTTGCGGATCCTGCGAGCCCGACCCAACGTGTCGGCGGCAAGCCGATCGCTGGATTCAAACAGATCACACACAGTCGGCCGATGCAGTCGATTGACAATACGTATGAAATCGAGACATTTCGCGATTGGGCTGCGCGGTGCGAAAAAACGCTCGGTCATCCCTGCGACTTGGTCGCAGATCCCAAGATCGACGGCGTTGCAGTGAGCTTGCGCTACGTTCATGGTGCCCTTGAATTCGCCGTCACCCGCGGTGATGGCGCAGTGGGCGATGATGTGACTGAAAATGTCCGTGCGATTCGCGCTGTACCGCTGCGACTTTCGTTGGGACGGAAGCACTCCTTCGCGATTCCTGATGTGCTCGAAGTTCGCGGCGAGATTTATATGCCCAATGCGGAGTTTGATCGGATCAATATCGAACGAGCAGAGCGCAGTGAACCGTTGCTCGCGAACGCGCGAAATGCGACGGCGGGGACGCTGAAGAGCCTTGATCCTGCTGTTGCGGCATCGCGTCGACTCGCCTTCATTGCGCATGGTCGCGGTGAAATCGTCGGTGGTCCTCATATTGAGAGTCACTGGGATTTTCTCGCCGCACTGCGCGATTGGGGAATTCCAGTCAACACTCTTGCGGTCAAGTGCAAGACAGCAGATGAAGCGATCGTCGCAATTGAATCCTTCGCGCAGCAGCGGGGCGGACTGCCATTCGGTGTGGATGGAATGGTCGTGCGAGTGAATAATTTCGCGGAGCAGGAATTACTTGGCGTCACGGGCAAGAGTCCGCGTTGGATCACAGCCTTTAAGTATCCCGCTCAACGCGAGGTGACCACGTTGGTGCGCGTCGAGTGGCAAGTGGGAAAGGGTGGAACCCTGACGCCCAGGGCAACGATGGAGCCAGTCGTCGTCTCGGGCTCGACGGTGCGCCATGCGACTTTGCACAACATCGAAGAAATCCGCAGAAAAGACATTCGAATTGGAGATCGCGTCCAGGTTGAAAAAGCTGGTGAGGTCATACCTCAAGTCATCGGGCCCGTCCTGAGCGCACGAGTTGGGACGGAACGTTCGATCGAACCACCGACCGAGTGCCCATCGTGCGGTGAACCGATTATTCAAGAGGGGCCGAAACTTTTCTGCGCGAATCCCAATTGCCCAGCGCAATTTCGTGAGCGTCTGAAATGGTTCGTGGGTCGTGATCAAATGGCAATTGATGGTTTGGGCGAGCGATTGATCGATCAACTTGTTGACGCGAAGATTGTGACTCAGTTCGCGGATCTCTTTCGATTGCCACGCGAGGCAATGGCGAAACTCGAATCCGAGAGCGTCAACAAATCTGGGAAAGTCGTCCAGCGCCGTGTTGGCGAAAAGACAGTCGATGCGATTATCGCAAGTGCGAACGAGGCACGCGGTCGTGGACTCGCTCGCGTGCTTGCATCACTGGGCATTCGACATCTAGGAACGAGTGCGTCGAAGACGCTTGCGCGCAAGTATCCAAATGTTGACGCACTCATGGCGGCGACGTCTCAAGACCTTGAGGGCCTGGAAGATATTGGGCAGATCACGGCGACTGCGCTCGCGCATGACTTTGCCGATCCTGCAGTGAAAGAGACTTTTCGGCAGCTTGCGGAGTGCGGCGTTGTGCTCGACAGCAAGGAATTTGGTCACGATGCAGCGACGGCGGGATCGCCGAATGATCCGAATCCGTTTCGTGGAAAAACCATCGTATTGACTGGGACCCTTGCGACATTCGACCGCCGTGTGCTGACAGAATTGCTCGAACAACGCGGTGCCAAGATCAGCGGCAGTGTGTCGGCAAAGACCCACATCGTGATCGCAGGTGCCGAAGCGGGATCAAAGCTTGCGCGTGCTCAAGAGTTGGGCGTCGAAGTATGGGATGAAAATCGTCTTCGCGCAGAACTTGATTCGTCCACGCACTCTTGATCTTGAGGCTTCGATTACTTCGGCGACGCAGTGGACGAAGTTCAAGGCGAAGCGGGTGCTGCAGCGGTGGTGGAGGTGCCGAGTGCAGTAAAAAGTTCGTTGGGATTATTCCATTGATGCGTGGCAACCCTTCCCTGAGAGTCGATCTGCGCAGTCCACCAAGTTTGTAGGCCTTTCTGTTCGCTTTGGATGCCGAACATCATTACGCCAGTTTGAAAATGCGGCCCCTGAAGATTTCGCCACGTTCCTGCAACGCTGAGGTCCGCCACGGTTTCATCGCCGTGTTCGTCGATGCGAACGAGACACCACTGCACTGGAGCAGGAGCCCGACCATTGCCAGTGACTTGCGCATGCCACTTCGAGCCTTGCCATTCGAATTCGGGGGAATTGACCACTTGCGATCCTGGAAAAAGAGACCCGCCAATGAACCATGCAAATGCAGCTGCGAGCACGACAAAAACAACAATCTTTATCGCGAGGCTTCTCAAGCCAAGAACAAGTTGAACGTAGGAGGACGATGACACGCTCGCAGAATAGGCGATCTGTGTTTCCTTGCGCTTGCGTTCAACAACGTCAGGCTAGAAGTGAATCCAGCCTTGGTAGAGCCCCGCACTGACGATCGCCGCAAGGGAAATTCGCCACCATCCAAAGAGTGCGAATCCTCCGCGACCGAGATAGCCGACGAGCCAATACACACTCAGCGCTGCACTGACGAACGCAGCGACCAAGCCAATGGTGAGGGGCATCCAGCCGCCGAGCTGTTCGATCATTCCGCCCGACTTGATGAGGCCGAGCGATTTGTATCCGCACGCAGCGCCAAGTGTTGGGAGCGCTAAGAGAAAGGAATACTTCGCAGCTTCACGGGGCGCCATACCAGTGCCGAGTGCTCCAAGAATTGTCACCATTGATCTGCTCGTCCCAGGAAAGAGTGCCAAGCATTGCATGATTCCGATTCCAAGTGCAGCAGGGATCGAGAGTGTCGAGCCATCTCGCCCAGTGTCGGATGCGTTTCGCGCGCGGTCGCGCACCCATGGAGCGAGTGCAATCATTGCAACCCCACCGAGTGCGAGTGCGGCAATGACGGGACCAGGAGCGAAGAAGTGCGCTTCAAACCAGTCACCCAGAGTTTTTCCAATGATCGCAGCGGGTAGAAATGACAGAAAGAGATTGCGAACGAGTCGCAGATCACGCCGATGCGTTTCGATTGGTCTTCTGACTCGAACGCAAGCGAGAATCGCACGGATCATCCGCATCACATCATGTCGATAGAGTCCAATCACCGCTAGGACGGCGGCTCCCTGCACGACGATGTTGAATGTGTCAATGGATCTCTTCGCCTCTTCGGTTCCGGCGAGTCCAAGCCACCGCGAAACGAGGATGAGATGACCTGTCGAACTGACTGGCAAATATTCGGTGACCCCCTCAACGATTCCAAGAATAAGTGCGTCAAGGGGAGTCATCGGAACTCTATCGGCTATTTACTGTGACTTTGTCCCGTGATCATTGGACTTCAGCCACGGCAACATCGCACGCAGTTGGCGACCCGTATCTTCCATCGGATGATTCGTGGCGGCTGCACGATCCGCTTTCATTCTGGGAGCACCAGCACTTGCGTCAGAGATCATTCGACGAGCAAATGTTCCATCTTGAATATCTCGCAGCACATCTTTCATTCGCGCACGCACGGTTGGGTCGATCAACCGCGGCCCCGCATCGATTGCACCGAATCGCGCGGTATTCGAGATTGCGTTACTCATCCCAGCGATTCCTCGGTCGCAGATCAAATCCGCAATCTGCTTGACCTCATGGCAACACTCGGTGTACGCCAAAAGTGGCGGGTATCCCGCGTCCACCAAGATTTCGTACGCCGCACGAATCAGTTCAGTCAATCCACCGCAGAGAACGGTCTGTTCTCCGAAGAGGTCGGTTTCGGTCTCATCGCGAAAAGTCGTTCGGATAATTCCAGCTCGGCCGCTTCCGATTCCATGCGCCCAACCAATCGCGAGCCCTTCGGTCCGCGCGGGGTCGGAGCCTCCTTGGTGAACTGCTAGAAGGCTTGGAATCCCCATTCCTTGCAAGAATCTTTCTCTTAGCGCTGTTCCAGGACCTTTTGGTGCAACCAGTACGACCGCGCGATCTTTATCGACAGCGAGTTGACCGAAGTGCACCGAAAAACCATGAAGAAAACCTATGACTGCTGCTGGTTTCATTCTTTCAAGCAGCGGTGGGCACACTTGTCCGTGAACCTCATCTGGAAGCGACACGATGACAAGGTCTGCTTCAGCAACGGCTTGCAAAGAATCGAAAGTTGAAAATCCGTCGGCAGTTGCTTGCGCACGTGAAACAGAACTTGCGCGACCTCCGATGACGACCGAAAGCCCTGTCTCCCGCAGATTGAGTGCGTGTGCCCGCCCTTGATTTCCGTACCCGATGACGGCAATTCTCTTGTCTGAAATTAATTCTGCGCCCGAATCTATCAAGTATTTCTCAATAATATGACTTTCGGACACAAAAAAATCCTATCAGAGAACCCTCCGACTTGCAGAGTCGTAAATCTATGACATATTTAAGGCGTGTATTCGTTGGGTTCATGAATTCAAGATTCACTACTGATTGGACGATAACAAATTGAGCATGGTCGGAACAATAATCAACGAAGACAACCGACGCGCTGCGGATAGATTCGCTCCGAAGGCTGGATACACGAGAGTTGTTATCGCCCCTGCTCCACAAAATTCAGAACCGCTGGAATTTGAAGGTCATGCCTATGACGTTTCGGTCAACGGTTTGCGCTTTGAGCTTGATGAACCACTCGAAGAAGGATCGAGCGTTGGGATTGAGATTCACTTGCCTGGACTTCTTGGTTCGATTCGAACAAGAGGTCGAGTGGTTCGAATTTTCGACGAAGATGGCGATCACGGTCCACGCCGAATGGCAGCAACTTTTCAGAGCTTTGACACGCCGCTCGATGCGTCACGTCTGACAACTCATCTGGGAAGCGGCTACTTCGGTCCAGAGAAGTAATCTCGACCTTTGTAATCGGCTCCATGAACTCTATTGTCCATGAACATGTGTGAACAATTCTGCGTTGAATTGCGGGGATCTCATTGATACTCGATGACGCTGTGCGTCAGCAGGTGGAGAGTGCGGTCGGTCATGTCTTTCTTGATCCATCGTTGATCGCATGCGCATTGACGCATTCATCCTTCGTGTCGCACCGTATTCAGAGCAACGAGCGCTTGGAATTACTGGGTGACAGCGTGCTGAGTTTGGTCGTGTGCGAGCATTTGTATTCGCGATATCCAGATGCTGACGAGGGCGCATTGACCAAGATCAAGTCGTACTTGGTCAGTCGGGTGAAATGCGCTGAGTATGCAAACGAGGCGGGGTTCGTACCACTCATGGTGCTCGGCAAAGGATTTGCAGGATCTGCGATTCCATCCTCGATTGCGGGCTCTGTCTTTGAAGCGCTCATCGCTGCGGTCTACCTCGACGGAGGTATGGAACGTGCGCGAAGTTTCATTCTTCGATTCGTCGAGCCCCATGTCGACTTGACCGAACGTATGGGCCATCAGATGAATTTCAAGAGCGTTCTTCAACAGGTTGCGCAGTCGATGGAGTCGGGAACGCCCAACTATCTCGTGGTCGATCAGAAGGGGCCAGATCACGCGAAAGCCTTTGAAATATGCGTGGAAGTTGGACAACGAAGATTCGCGAGTTGTTGGGGGATGAATAAAAAGACCGCTGAACAAGCCGCAGCACTGCTCGCACTTCGAGCACTCGGCTTCGCTGACGGCGATGAGCCGCATGTCCGAATCACGTGGGGAATTTCGCTCGTGAATCAGGCAAAGGCGAGCGCCACAACCGCATCGCAGACCGTCGAAGGATCGGCTGATCCATCGACCTCGGCATCAGCCAAAGTCGAATAGAACTCCGCACGCTCGCAGGAGAGTTGGGAGAGTTCCTCAGCAAGTGAGCGTTCGGTCAAGTGGGCACGGTCTCCCATGTCCGCTGTCAATCGTTGCACGAGCAAGTCGATCGGTGCAGTCAATAGAACGGTGCGCCATCCTGCCGCTCGAGAATCGATGAGGAGTTGCCGGCAGCTGGGATTCGATGGGGCTCCTCCGCCAACGGAAAGCACGGGAAGCCCTTGAGTCTGCGAGTGCACTCGCGGCAATCCTTGGGCTGATACTTCGAAATATTTTTTTAGCGCCGCAGATTCGGCATTGCGCCAAACAGCTTCACCACGTTGTTTGAAGACATCGCGGACGGACGATGCGCCAAGATGAATCAATGCCAAATCATCGAGGTCGTTAAAGGATGAATTGAAGCGTTCTGCAACCAGCTCTCCGACGGTGCTCTTTCCGACACCGCGCATTCCGATGAGGATGATTCCTCTCAGGGGCGCAGCGGGAGAGGGACTCACCGCGGATTAATGCGGCGACCAAGCCGTCGCTTGCGGTTGATGATCTTTCGACCAGCGCTCGTCTTCATGCGTGCGAGAAATCCAATTGCTCGGACTTTCTTTCTTCGGCTGACTTTATGTGGGTAATGCATGGCGAGTCGCAAAGTCTAGACGAAATCCTATAAATCGCAACCCCCTTACAAACAAACTCAAAATCGGCTTTCGTAACGGTCGTCGGACTGCCAGAGGCTTACATTGGGACAGGCAAAATGGGGTGAAAATCCCAGTCAGTCTGGTTGGTGCCGCACGACCCGCCCCTCGATCAGGAAGATCACATCGTCGGCAACATGTGCCGCCAAGTCTGCAATCCGCTCAAATCGCTGGGCGATGCTCAAAAATTCAATCGCCATCGATGCTGAATCCGAACTCTTTGGGATTTCTTCTCGAGCCCAGACCAAGACCGTCTTATGGATGTCATCAATGCGCTGATCAGACCGTCGGACTTGACGGCAGAGTTGTGCATCTTCGCTCGCCATCGCGGAAAGAACGTCAGAGAGCATTGTTCGCGAACCGAATGCGAGATCGATCAGCGAGGAAGGCAATTCGACGGCGTCGACCTGACTGAGCTTGATGATCCGTTTGGCGATGCCCCGTGCGAGATCGCCGATACGTTCCAATTCCCCACTGATTCGAATGACCGCAAGTACGAATCGCAGGTCTGTTGCAACGGGATGAGCGAGCGCCAAGAGTCGCATGCATTGGGCTTCGATCGATAACTCCATCTGGTCGATTTCGTCGTCACCTCTGCGAACCGCTTCGGCGGTTTCTAGATCCGAGTCAATCAGCGCATCGACAATGTCGTTGACTCGCTGTTCGACGAGCGCTCCCATGCTTAAGAGCGATCTGCGCAATTCAATAATGTCATTTTGTAGATTGACTGCCATCGTGTTCTCCGTTGTATGGATCAGCCAAATCGGCCGGTGACATAGTCCTCGGTCCGACGTTCTCGGGGGGTGGTGAAAAGCAGATCTGTTGCGCCAGTCTCGACGAGTTTTCCTTCGTAGAAAAAGGCGGTGGTATCTGAAACACGCGACGCTTGCTGCATATTGTGCGTGACGATGACAATTGTGTAAGTCGTACGCAATTCGCGAATGAGTTCTTCGATCGATGCAGTCGACCGAGGATCCAGGGCTGAACAAGGTTCGTCCATCAGCAGGAGTTCTGGGCCGACCGCGATTGCACGCGCAATGCAGAGGCGTTGTTGTTGGCCGCCAGAAAGTCCAAGCGCAGAACTTGAGAGTCGGTCTTTCACTTCCTCCCAGAGTGCGGATGCGCGCAAAGACTGTTCGACCAATTCCTCAAGATCTGTTCGCGAATAAATGCGGTGCAAGCGAGGCCCGAAAGCCACGTTGTCGAAAATCGACTTTGGAAATGGGTTTGGTTTTTGAAAGACCATCCCGACTCGGCGGCGCAGATCGACAACATCGAGCGCAGCATCGAGGAGTGAGACGCCGTGGAGCGAAATCTTTCCAGTCGCTCGTGCTCCTGGAATCGTGTCGTTCATTCGGTTGAGCCAGCGCAAGAGGGTGCTCTTGCCACAGCCAGACGGACCGATGAATGCACAGACTTGTTTGGCGGCGATGTCTAAATCGATTGCGTGCAGAACTTGATTCTTGGCATACCACGCCGACAGCGAATTCATTTCGATCGCACTCGGCGGTCGTAGCGCGACTGGCACCGTTGGCGCGCTTGTTGAAGAAGTCGGAGTCGTTGTGGATTGGTCCATATTCGTCTTGGGTAAGGGTATGGTCTTCATGACTGCAGTGGTCGCTGTAGTTTCTGCCGAATGACGATTGCAATCGAATTGAATGCGAGTAAGACGACGAGCTGAACAATGATGGCAGCCGCTGCGATTTTGTGGAATTCAGCTTGTGGTCGCCCCGCCCAGTTGTAAATCTGCAGGGGAAGAACCGTAAAATCGCTCATGAGATTTGTTGGTGTTTGGAAGACAAGCAGGAATCCACCGATGACCAAGAGCGGCGCCGCTTCCCCAATGGCGCGGCTCATCGAAAGGATGGCTCCAGTCATGATGGTGGGCAGGGCAGCGGGTAGGGTCACATGCCAGACCACCTGCCACTGGGTCGATCCAAGGGCGAGTGCAGCTTGTCGCAACGACTGCGGAACCGATCGCAGCGCTTCTTGGCTCGCGATGATCATGATCGGCAGCACGACGAGGGATAAGGTCAATCCTCCTGCGATCACGCTGGGGCCGAATGGAATTTGCAGATACATGAAACTCTCCGGACTTCCGAATGTCAATGGATCGTCGTTGGATCGAATGCCGAAGAATCGAACGAATGCAACGAGCGCCAGAATTCCATAGACGATGCTCGGCACACCAGAAAGATTTGAGATGTTCAACTGAATGAGACTCTTCAGTCGAGACCGCCGCGCATATTCCTCAAGATAAATCGCCGTTGCAATGCCAACTGGAATCGCGACGATTGCACAAATGGCGCAGACCCATACTGAACCCATGAGCGGAGCGAGAATCCCAGCTTGGGATGCCTTACGCGACGCGAAGGAGGTCAAGAACGACCACGAGAGCGCACTCGTTCCTTCGATCGCAATCGAAATCAAGAGGGCGGAGAGGACGAGCACGGCGATCGTCGTTGCAGCAAGGCAACTGGCCAACATGAGCCGGTTGGAAAGGATTCTCCTCGAGGGAGTGATGGGGCGTCCGGTGATCAATCGTATTCCTCGCGGTACCGCTTTAAGATGATCGCACCCGTCCAGGTCATGAGGAAGGTGATGAGAAAGAGTGTGAAGGCAACGGCATAACTTGAACGATATTCCACGCCGGCCGCAGGGGCATCACCAAGAAAGATTTGAACCATGTATGCGGTCATCGTCTGCACTTGCTGGCTTGGATTGGCAGTCAATTGCGCCAAGCCTCCTGCAGCGAGGGCGACGATCATTGTTTCCCCAATCGCACGAGTGAGCGCCAGCAGAAATGCGGCGACGACGCCGGAAAGTCCCGCAGGAATCACGACTTTCGCCGTCACGTCAAATTTTGTTGCCCCAAGCGCATACGCCCCATCACGGAGCGAATGTGGCACGGCTCGAAGAGCGTCTTCCGAGAGCGAACAGACGATCGGCAGAATCATGATTCCAACTGCGATCCCTGCACCCATCGCGTTGTATGTCCCGAAGGATTCGGAAAGTGGCTGCAAGAGATAGGGCGTTATGAATGTGAGCGCAAAGAAACCGTAGACGACGGTTGGTACGCCTGCAAGCACTTCGAGTACGGACTTGAGAATTGTTCGCGTCCTCGGTGATGCGTATTCGCTGAGGAATACCGCAGTCAGAAGTCCGACAGGCATCGCGAAGATGCCGGCGATTGCGGTCACGAGGAGCGTGCCCGAGATCAGAGGGAGTACCCCGAAAAGAGGTTGCGCTCCGAGTAGTGGACTCCATTCCGTCCCAGTGAAGAAATTCCAAACAGAAATTTCTGGATGATCTGCCATCGTGAAGAACCCAACGGTTTCTTCAATCAGAACGGCGATGATCGCAACCGTTGTGAGCACGCTGAGCAGCGTGAGCCCGACGAGCGTGAACTTAATAGAGCCCTCGAACAGCATTTGGGCTGAAGCAGAACGCAGTCGTCCCCGCTGGGAAATTTCGGCTGCATTTCGAGCTGCGATCGAGGTCATTTGGAATTGGTGAAAGGGGTATCCGATGGCTTGAGTCCATCGAACACCCCGATCAATTTCATCACTTATAGATTTTTGAGAACGATCCGTCGACCTTGTTGCCATCCTTCACGAATTGAGTGCCCACTTTTCGGGCTTTCCAATTCGCGCTGGACTTGGCAAGAATGTCGGTCGGCAACATGACATAGCCGACCTCGCTGACCAAGGCATCAGCCTTGTTCATGTAGAAGTCAACAAATGCAACCACTTCAGGTTTTCCTGCACTTTTGGCGTTCACGTAAATGAACAGAGGGCGGGAGAGCGGATACGTTCCATCATTGACTGTCGAAGCTTGTGGTGCAACAGGCGAGCCTGCGGATCCGACAACTGGCACTGCGCGAAGTTTGTCCTTGTTTTCTTCAAAGTATGCCATGCCGAAAAAACCGATCGCATCCTGGTCGCCGCTGACTCCAAGAACGAGAACATTGTCATCCTCGGAAACGCTCATATCGGAGCGAACTTTTCCTTCTTTGCCGACAACGGCTTCTTTGAAATAGTCGAAGGTTCCAGAGTCGGTCCCAGGTGAGTAGATCTTCATTGTCCGGTCTGGCCACGATGGATCAATTTCCTTCCACGTCTTTGGCCCGCCGGCGGAATAGATTTTTTTGAGCTGGGCGATCGTTACGCTTTTCATCCAATCATTCTTGGGATTCACGACGATGGAAAGGGCGTCGTACGCAATTGGAATTTCAATGAATTCGACTTTGTTTGTTGCGGCGAGGGCGACTTCGCTCGGAGTGATCGGGCGCGATGCGTCGGAGATCGCAGTCTCGCCAACACAGAAGCGCTTGAAGCCTCCGCCAGTTCCAGAGATGCCGACGGTGACGTTGACCTTCGGGGCAACTTTGGAAAACTCTTCAGAAACCGCTTCGGTGATCGGATAGACGGTCGATGATCCGTCAATGCGAATCGCACCTTTCATCGTTGCAAGATTCGCTGGCGCATCTTGATTCGCTGCGACGAGAATCGAGAATGTGATGGCGAGCGCCGTGCTGGCAGAAATTTTCGTAAACGCGTTCAGTGAATGGAAACGAGCGGTCAGAAAGTTTTTGGTTGGTTTCATGGGTGGCAGTATCCGTTGCGATTGTTCACTTTGTGTTCAGAGAGTGTGAAGGGCTCGATATCCTTGCGGAATTCGCATAGAAAAGACGGTTCCGCCCTCCTTTGGGCAGCGGACGTCGACGCTTCCGCCGTGAACCATCGCGATATGTTTGACAATCGATAGGCCCAAGCCTGTTCCGCCAAGCTCGCGACTGCGGGCCGCATCGACACGGTAAAACCTCTCGAATAGTCGCGGCAGGTGGAGGGCATCAATGCCGGGACCTTCGTCGCGGACAAACAGTTCGATGTGTCCGTCGGTCAGTTGGGCGGAAATGACAACGCGTGTCTTCGCTGGCGAATATTTGAGAGCGTTCGAGATGAGATTGACGAGCGCTTGCGACATCAGCCCCGCATTGACGATGAAATGCAGGTCAGGAGCGATCTTCATTTCGATCGTCATTTGTTTCGCCGCAGAAACAACTTCGAGTTGCTCGGTCGCGTCGCATGCAACGCCAAGGGCGTCAACGTTTGCAAATGCCAATTGCGAAAACGCTTTCGGTTGATCCAAAAATGCAAGGAGCAGGATGTCTTCGACCAGTGTCGAGAGGCGGATCGTATTGCGATGCATGACGGCGAGGAAATGAGCGACCTGCTCAGGATCCTCCGCTCCGATCTGCATCAACGTCTCGAGATATCCCTTGATGTTTGTGATAGGCGTACGGAGCTCATGAGAGACATTCGCAGCAAAGTCCGTTCGGACATTTTCGAGGCGGCGGATTTTGGTGACATCGTCGATTGCAAGGAGCAGTCCGTTGACGACGCCCGAGGAGTCTTTCAGCGGATCAGCAGCGACGATGATTGATTCGACCGATCCGCCAGACAACTTGATTTCACGGGTCATCGCTGTCGTCGCATGAAGCGATTCCTCGGCAAATCGCAAGAGTTCTGGTTGCCGAATCACTTCTGCTAACAGGCGTCCGCGGTATTCGCGCGAGTCGAGTCCGAGCATCTTCTCTGCGACAGCGTTGGCGTTTCGAAAGCGAAGATGACCATCGAGGGAAACTAATCCAGTTTGAATCGCTTCCAAGAGCAGTTGAAGTTCGTCCCGTTCAATTTCTGCGCGCGCAAGCGCCTCGGCGTAACCGCGCTGCGCACGAGCGACTCCTCGTTGCAGGCGGAGTGTCAGTTCGTCGCTGGAATCCGAAAGCGATGCGCCAAATTCGCCGTCGCTGATTCGAGCGAGTAGGGCGTAAATCTGGTCCACCCGTCGGCGGTTGATCGTTTGAGTCGCGAAAGCCCATCCGACTCCCGAGAGCACAAGAACGATCACGGATGGAGTCACTGTGATCCCACAAAGCGCCAGGACGATTCCTGCTCCGCACAAAATCATGGCTGAAGTGCGGATGACTCGGGGAAGCGTGTTGGAATTCTGTGGAGCCATGAACACGCTCCAAGGTATCCGCTACAGAAAGATGTCGGGGGCGCTATTCCCGTTCGCCTTCTGTAAATCGATACCCAACTCCACGCACGGTCTCGATTGATTCGCCAAATTCTTCCATTTTTCTGCGGATCGCAGTGATGTGGACATCAATTGTTCGCTGCGAGAGAACAGTGAGCGGACCATGCACGCTTGAGATGATTTGGTCGCGCGTACGAACGAAGCCTGGTCGTTTGGCAAGCATAAAGAGCATTTCAAATTCTGTGATCGTCAATGAGAGCGTCTTGCCATCGCACATGACGACATGCCGTTCCCGGTCAATGATCAGTTTGCCTGCGCATCGAATGAGCACATTGTCCTGCTGCTCAACTCCTTGGACGTTGCGCTTTCGCATTGCATTTTGAAGTCGTGCCATCAAGACGCGTGGGCTGAATGGTTTCGTGACATAGTCATCTGCTCCCATTTCGATTCCTGCCACGATGTCCGCTTCGCTGCCACGTGCAGTCAGCATCACAACGGGAATTTCTTTCGTTTCGTCGTGCTCTTTCAAACGACGGCATACTTCAAGGCCATCCAAGTCGGGCAGCATCAAATCGAGCACCATGAGGTCCGGAATCGATTGTCGGGCAAGTTCTAAAGCACGTCGCCCAGAGCGAGTTGTCGTGACATCAACACCTTCTCGTTGAAGATGAAACTTCACGAGGTCTGCAATCTCCGGTTCATCCTCCACAACAAGCGCTGTTCTATTTGTAGTCATACTCGGTTCGTTCCTTCCTTGGGTTCTAGGACCATTATGGGTCGAGGGCGGCTTTGGCGGATCGAATTTGTGTGAAGATTGGGTGAATTGCTGTCACGGAATTCGCAGAAACGAACCATCCGTCGCGCGAATTGCTTGGCGCCCTGTCACCGCAGGAAGGGTGATTGGTACGCCGTCTGACGCCAGGACTCCCAAGAGAGCCATCGCCATCGTTTCCCGCGCATCTCCCGGAACGCCGTATTCGTCGGTCGTTTGTACGGTTGCGTTGATTGTTCTGCGTAGGGCAGCCATCAGGCCAGCATTGCGAACTCCGCCACCAGCGACAAGCACCTTCATGCGATTCGCGATACAGGTGTCAGGAAGCGCCTGTGAGATTGCACGCGCAATGGTTCGAGCGATTGCTTCTGCCGCACTCGCAAGTGCATCCTGCGGTGATAAGCCAGCGAGGTGCCCAGTCGCTCGTGAGACGATTTCGTCGTTTGTTCCGAGTGATCGTTTCGCAAGCCGCTGTTGTTCGAGAAGTTCGTGTACTGGTCCAAGACTCGATTCGATGGGATGGCCAGCATGTGTGAGTCGCCCGTCACTATCAAATGGAGTTCCGAGCATCGTCCGAGAAATGTGATCGAGCAGTTGGTTACATAAGCAGAGATCGAAACCGCGCACGCCGTCGATCCACAACGATTGCAGTTCATCGATTTGAGATCGTGTATTCGAATGGGATGCTGCGTGCTCGGCGGCGATCGTTGGTGCGGGAGGAAGAATGGTGGCGTTGGAGAATCCACCAAGGTTGACGATCGCTCGCCAAGATTTCTTCGCGCGGAACATCATCCAATCTGAGAGCGGAGTGATTGGTGCGCCTTGTCCGCCGGCGGCGAGATCGGCAGCACGGAGATTGCTGACAACGGGACATCCAAGATCTTGTGCGACAACTGATGCGTCGATGAGTTGGAGCGAAAGTGGGGGCTGATGAAAGAGCGTTTGCCCATGAAGAACGACGAGCCATGGCGCCCCATGCAGGCGCGCCAATTCGCGCAGCGGCGGCAGATGCCCGAGCGCTAAATCTCTTGCAAGCGCTGTGAATGCGCCGGCGGTGAGTGGTTCTTGCCTTTGAGCAGCGCGAAGTCGCGTGGTCAATTCACCCATCGGCGCGCTGGCTTGTCCAACGAGCTCTGCGCGCGCTCGCAGTCCGCGGCCAGAGACTTGCACTGCTGCGATATCAATTCCGTCAATACTCGTGCCGGTCATCGCGGCGAAAATCAGACGTGTCTTTGCGCGAGCGGTCATTGGGGGCAGTATCGCATTTGCTAGACTCAAGCGCCAATGATCAAACGTATTCTCGTTACAGGCGGGGCAGGATTTCTCGGATCGCATCTCTGCGAGCGATTGGTGAACCAAGGTCATGAAGTCACCTGTTTGGACAACCTGTTTACGAGCCAGAAAAACAATATTGAGCATCTTGAAGTGAAGCCAAACTTCAAGTTTGTTCGCCATGATGTGACGGAAAGTTATAAGTTTGAAATCGATGAGATTTACAACCTTGCGTGTCCCGCCGCACCTGGTCACTATCAATACAACCCAATCAAGACGTTGAAGACGAGCGTGCTGGGAACCATGCACGCACTGGGACTTGGGAAGCGATTGGATGCGCGCGTGCTTCAAGCTTCGACAAGTGAGGTCTATGGCGATCCCGATGTGCATCCCCAGCCAGAAAGTTATCGCGGCAATGTGAATCCGATTGGTCCGCGTTCGTGCTATGACGAAGGCAAACGTGCGGCAGAAACGCTGATGTTTGACTATCGCCGCATGCATAATTCCCGCATCAAGGTTGTGCGAATTTTTAATACGTACGGGCCAAGGATGCATCCGTTTGACGGTCGCGTTGTGAGCAACTTTATTCGTCAAGCAGTTGCAGGCGAACCCCTGACGATTTATGGTGATGGCAAGCAGAGTCGTTCATTTTGCTATGTCGATGACTTGATCGACGGCTTAATCCTTGCGATGAATACGCCAGATGATTTCACTGGGCCAGTGAATATCGGGAATCCTGTTGAGTTCACGATTCGCGAATTGGCCGAGCGTGTGGTTCGATTGGTTGGGGGTGCGACGAAGATCGAATTGGCACGGCCATTGCCGCAGGATGATCCAAAGCAACGTTGCCCAGACATCACGCTCGCGCGAAGCGTGTTGAAGTGGGAGCCAACGGTTCAGTTGGAAGATGGATTGAAGCGGACGATTGATTGGTTTCGTTCGGTCGATATGACTCAGTACCGAGCGCCAACGCCAAATTATTAATTTAGAGTTTTCGCCACTGACTGCTTGTTGACAGTTTGGCGCGATTTTCTGCAGGCGTAAAGAACTGCGTGAGGCCGCAATTTGCGCAGACGACGACCTCGAATTTCGGCGATATCCACCACTTTGTCGAGAGCTGTGGCAAGTAATTTGGGGCATAGCCGCCGCCGCTGCTCACAGAAGTGGTAAACATTTCCGATGACTTGCATTTCTCGCAGGAGCGGGGCAGTTCGTTCGTGTTGTTCATGAGATTTGTTTCGAAGGTGATGTCTGCGATTCGTTGCTGATGTCCGTTCCCGATATGCCGAAAAGCGTACAGTTTCGCTTTGGAGTCGGTTTTGTAATTATCGGACTATTTCGACAAGAAAAAAGGTCCCCCTTTAAAAAGTTGTTCGGGAGGTGGTTATTGTGTTGGTTGAGCGGTATCGCATAAATCAACCCTAAAAAAATCCAAACAAACCTTGACTGCAACCGATACTCTCTGTACCGTACAAACACCAAACGAAGCAAGGATGCCTCGATCAGACTTATCCTGCGTTGGATAACTGAGTGAGGCGGAAAGGAATCCAAATGATTTCAAACGGAAGCATCGCAGCAAAGTCCCCCGTCAGCACCTCTACCACTCCCGCAGGACGGACCGTGTCAATGGCGCCATCCGCCGCCGTTGGGAAGCCGACCGAAACCCAAGCGACGGATGCGAAATCCGCCAAGCTTGACTCGAGAAGCTCAGATACAAATACACCCATGAACACAAGCTCTACTGGTCCATCGGCTGGTTCGCAGCAAACCACACCGGCGAAAGCGAGTACGACTGAAGCGAAGCCAGTGTCGTCGGCGAAGCCAACAGCGGCCGCAGCGAAAGCGACTGCTGCAGAATCTGCTGGTCGTACGCGAGCGCTTGAGGCTGCGGTCGGGCAGATTGAAAAGGCGTTCGGTAAAGGATCGATCATGCGATTTGTTGGCGACAACATTCCAGATATCGCAGGTATCAGCACCGGGACATTGAGTCTCGATCTGGCTCTGGGAGGTCGTGGACTTCCAAAGGGACGCATCGTTGAAATCTTTGGACCAGAATCTTCAGGAAAGACAACCCTTGCACTGACCGTGATCGCCAATGCACAGAAGAACGGCGGGAACGCAGCGTTCATCGATGCCGAGCACGCACTCGATCCGTCTTGGGCGAAGCGCCTCGGGGTCGATTTGGAAGAGATGCTGATCTCACAGCCAGATACTGGTGAACAGGCGTTGGAAATCTGCGAGCTTCTTGTGCGATCAAATGCGGTCGATGTGATCGTCATTGATTCGGTCGCTGCGCTGATTCCACGTGCTGAAATTGAAGGAGAAATGGGCGACAGTCACGTTGGTTTGCAAGCTCGATTGATGAGTCAGGCGATGCGGAAATTGACTGGAGCAATCGCGAAGAGTGAAGTGATCGTGATCTTCATCAATCAGTTGCGCGAAAAGATCGGCGTGATGTTTGGAAGTCCTGAAACAACGACAGGTGGACGAGCGTTGAAGTTTTATTCGACAATTCGAATCGATATTCGACGCATTGGTGCGATCAAAGATGGCGAGAACAATGTCGGTAATCGCGTGCGTGCAAAGGTCGTCAAGAACAAGATCGCACCGCCATTCCGCGAAGCTGAATTCGACATTATGTTCAACGAAGGAATCAGCGTCTCTGGCGATCTAATTGATCTTGCCGTGAATCACGGAGTCGTCGACAAGGCTGGTTCATGGTTCAGTTACGGAGAGGTCCGATTGGGCCAAGGACGCGAAGCTTCCAAGCAATTCATCCGAGAGAACCCTGATCTCGCCGCCGAGATTCGTTCAGGAATTATCGCCAAGCGTGCGTTGAATCCAGATGCGGTGATTACTCCGCGGACGGCTCGCGGCAGCGAGTGATTTGAAAGTGATTTAAAAATAGCGAGTGGTTCCCGCTCGGAGGTCTTACGGCATCGACAGTTGCATGCGATCAATATGATCCATGCGCCCATGATGTCGTCTGACCTCCGAGGCGGGTGATTATGCGGGGTGATTTTTAACCCGGTCGACGCACGGGCCAGTGCGTCGACCGAGTGGTTATTGCGTGATACAATGCCGAACCGTCGCGGGCGTGGCGGAATTGGCAGACGCGCAAGATTCAGGTTCTTGTGGGGTAAAACCCGTGGAGGTTCGATTCCTCTCGCCCGCATTCGGTCGTTTTCTCTGGCAGCGCATTGAGATGCACAATAAAAATCCTGATCGTTGCCGACAGTGTGCGCGATGCTTGGAGGAGATCTGGTGATTTATCTCGACAATAATGCGACCACCCAACCAGCGGATGAGGTCGTGTCGGCGATTGAGGACTCGCTACGCAACAATTGGGCGAACCCATCGAGTCTCTACCCAGACGGATTGCGTGCGCGTGGTTCAGTCGATCGCGCGCGTGAGCAAATCGCCGCGCTCGTCGGTTGTTCGGCACGCGAGATCATCCTCACTTCGGGCGGGACCGAGTCTTGCAATCTTGCGCTTGGCGGTTCTCTCAGTGATCCACTCGACTCGACCTTGGGTTCGGCTCTGGTTTCCAAAGGGCGTCGTTGCGTCATCGTGACGACGCGGTTTGAACATAGTGCAGTTCGCGAGAGCGCGGCATATTTTGCGGATCGAGGTGGTGAGGTTGTGTGGCTTGAGGGCGGCCCCGACGGCGTGATTGATCCGGCGACACTTGAACAAATACTCAAAACGCGAGCACATGAGATTGCGATTGTCTCTGTGATGTGGGCGAACAATGAAACAGGAGTTCTGCAACCGATTGCGAAATTAGGGTCGATCTGTCGTCAGTACGGCGTGCGCTTTCATTCTGACGCAACTCAGTGGGTCGGCAGAATGCCGACGGATTTATCGTCGATAGAAGTTGACTTGCTCACTTTTTCGGCGCACAAATTTCATGGTCCAAAGGGTGTTGGCGCTCTCTATTGCCGCCGCGGCGTTGTGATTCGTCCTGCAATAATTGGTGGGCCTCAGGAGCGCGATCGACGCGGCGGAACGGAAAACGTTTCGGGAATCGTTGGGATGGGAGTTGCAGCAGAGATGGCTACACGTTGGTTGTCGAGCGGGTCAGACCTTTCGGCCAACGTTTCTTCAGCCACTGGAACTGTGTCGATCGGTGCGTGGTCGAAAGGGGAGACCCTTCGTAATCAATTCGAAGAAC
Source organism: uncultured bacterium (assembly GCA_903919715.1). GTDB lineage: Bacteria > Planctomycetota > Phycisphaerae > Phycisphaerales > SM1A02 > F1-60-MAGs104. The sequence goes on from CAIXJC010000015.1 coordinate 24,760, forward strand.
TCGTGTGCGCAGGTAGTCCGATCGCAATTGTTCAAGCTCGCGGGAGTTCTCGCGTCTGGAACACGAGCAATATTGCATTTCCACACTTGGAAGCAGAAGCGATACTGATCAATCTAGCGAAGCGTGGAGTGGCTGCTTCGGCGGGTGCAGCATGTTCGTCTGGCTCACTTGACCCATCTCCAGTTCTGCTGGCGATGGGGGTTGCGCCAGCAGTTGCTCACGGCGCCATTCGATTTTCGCTCTCGCGCAACACGACTGAAGCAGAAATGATCGAAGGCGCTCGAGCGGTAAACGAATCCGTTCGACTCCTCTCGCAGTCGATGCCCTCGGCGTAATGCCTCAGGGATCTCTACCGACCACGACCCGCACGATATCGTCCAATCAACTGCTGAGTGCTCGAATCATGCGCAGGCTTTGGTGCTGCTCCAGAAAGTTCCGGGATGATTCGCTGCGCCAAGACCTTGCCGAGTTCGACGCCCCACTGATCGAAGGAGTTGATTCCCCAAATTGTTCCTTGCACGAAAACTTTGTGCTCATAGAGCGCAATGAGTCGCCCGAGAGCCGCAGGCGTCAACTTTGGGCACAAGATTGTGGTTGACGGTCGATTGCCATCAAACTCGCGGTGCTGCGCAAGCCACGGAGCAGAGCCTTCGGCTTCGACTTCACTCAGGGTCTTGCCGAATGCCAATGCTTCCGCCTGCGCAAGCACATTGGCGATCAGTAAATCTTGATGCTTGCCGATTGGATTGAGCGGTTCGCAGAAGGCAATAAAGTCACAAGGAACAAGTGGCGTTCCTTGGTGAATCATTTGATAGAAAGCGTGCTGCCCGTTCGTTCCAGGCTGGCCCCACACGGCGGGACACGTCGCCCATTGGACTCGCGTTCCATCGAGTGCGACATGCTTGCCGTTGGACTCCATTTCAAGCTGCTGCAAATACGCACTGAATCGGTCGAGGTATTGGTCATAGGGAAGCACTGCGAGCGTTTGCGCTCCTAGGAAATTCGTATTCCAAATTCCAACCAGTGCCATCAGGACTGGCAGATTCTTAGCAAACGGCGTTGTTCGGAAGTGCTCATCCATTTCGTGGAAGCCGCCGAGCATCTCCTTGAAGGCCGCCGGTCCAACAGCGACCATGGTCGAAAGTCCGATGGCAGAATCCATCGAGTATCGACCGCCGACCCAGTCCCAGAATCCGAACATGTTGGCAGTGTCGATGCCAAATGCCGTTACTTTTTCGGCGTTCGTGGAGACCGCAACAAAGTGCTTGGCGACCGCAGCAACATCGCCGCCGAGTGCTTTGAGCGCCCAGTCGCGTGCCGTGTTCGCATTGGTCATTGTCTCGAGTGTGGTAAATGTTTTCGAACAAACGATGAAGAGTGTCTCTGCAGGATCGCAGTCGCGAGTCTTCTCCGCAAAGTCTGTTGCATCAACATTCGATACGAATCGGCAGGAAATGTCGCGAGAGGTGTATGCACGCAGCGCGTCGTAAGCCATCGCAGGTCCAAGGTCGCTGCCGCCAATTCCAATATTGATGACATTGCGAATCCGTTTGCCGGTGTGACCTTTCCACGCACCGCTGCGAATGGAATCAGCGAACGCACTCATTCGGTCGAGAACTTCGTGGACGGCTGGGACAACATCGACACCATCGACCATGATGCGGCTTGTTCGCGGAGCGCGAAGAGCGACATGCAGCACGGCGCGATCTTCGGTCACATTGATTTTGTCTCCACGAAACATCGCATCGATTCGTGCGCGCAGTCCGCTCGCATCGGCGAGGCTGAGGAGCAGTTCCATCGTCGGCGCTGTAACACGCTGCTTGGAATAATCCATAAACATCTTGCCAGGTCCTTCGATGCTGAGCGTTTGAGCACGCGAGGCGTCACTTTTAAACATGTCCCGCAAGTGCGCCGATGCGTTCTGAGTGCAATGTGCTTGCAAGGCTTTCCACTGTGAAAGGCTATTGAGAGGTGCGTGGACGGCGCGGGTGGGGGCGGTTGGTGCTGGTGTCATGTGCTCAAGATAGCAGTGCCCAATGGGAGCGATATGCGGTCCATGGTTCTTGACGAAAACTTCAATGTTCCAAAAGTGCATTTTCGTTATGCTTCCGACCTAAGGAGATTCTTCAATATGCGCTCAACTGCTCTGCTGGCTATGACCGGTCAATCCATCTGGCTCGACAACATCACTCGAAAGCTGCTCGATTCTGGACAGTTGGCGACATGGATTCAGGAACTCTCCGTGGTTGGACTGACGTCCAATCCGTCTATTTTCGAAAAAGCCATTGTCGGGAGTAGCGATTACGACGCACAGATTCGCCCGTTGATGGCGAAGGGAATGAAGTCTGAACAGATTTTCTTCGAATGCGCCCTGACGGATCTCGGACGCGCATGTGATTTGTTCAAACCGATCTATGACCGCACTGGCGGGGTCGATGGTTGGGTCTCACTGGAAGTCTCGCCGCTCTTGGCAAACGACACAAAGGCGACCGTTGCGCAGGCGCGCGACTTGCATGCACGGGCGAAGCGCCCAAACTTGTTTATCAAAGTCCCTGGCACACCAGAAGGAATTCCTGCGATCGAAGAACTCATCGCCGACGGCATCTCCGTCAATGTCACTTTGCTCTTTGCGAAGGCTCACTTCGATGCTGCATCAGAGGCGTATCTGCGCGGACTTGAACGCCGAGCAGCAGCGGGGCTTCCGCTTGGTGAAGTATCAAGCGTTGCAAGTCTCTTCGTCTCGCGATGGGATCGCAAGACAGCACCAAAATTGCCGGCGGAATTGAAGAACAAAGTCGGGATTGCAGTCAGTCGTCAGTGCTACAACGCATACTGCGCGTTGTACGCATCCGATCGTTGGCTCCGGCTCGAAGCGAAGGGCGGACGACCACAGCGCTTGCTTTACGCCAGTACGAGTACGAAGGATCCAACCCTTCCACAGACGATGTATGTCGAAGGTCTCGCTTCACCTCGCACAGTCAACACGATGCCCGAAGAAACACTCATTGCGCTCAGCAAGGGTGCGGCGATCAAGAATGTGCTTGCCCCAGGTGATACTTCATGGCAGACCACACTCGATGCGGTCAAGAAGGCTGGCGTCGATTTGGATGTGTGCGGTCAGGAACTTCAAATCGAAGGGCGCGATTCGTTCGATGCGAGTTGGAATGAACTCATCGCAAAGATCGAAGCGAAGGCAACGGTTCTCGCGAGTTGATCGCGAGTTGCTCTTCGGTTGTTCTTCAGTACCAGTACCAAGCACAAGGCTCGAAACCTGTTGGTTACGACTCACAGCGTTGATTCGCTGTGAGTGGTAACTCAGTTCGACCAACCTGCGAGCAAAGCTGTCATGTCGGTTCCGTTGATGGTTCCGTCCTGATTGATGTCTGCATTGGCATCATTCGTTCCCCATGCTGACAACAGCGCAGTTAAATCTGCACCGTCAACGCTGCCGTCGCGGTTGATGTCGGCGCGATTGATTGTGCCGCCTTTGCTGAGTGCGGCCGCTGGGATGAGAGCCTTCGAGGTATTCGGCCCCGACCATGAGACGAGCAGTCCGGCGCCACCACCATTTTCGAAGAACTCAACACGCACGGCATGTTTGCCAGGCGCAAGATCAATCGTTCCGTTTTTTTCAACCATCGCATGCAGCCCATCGTTCGCGACGACTTGGGTTGTCCCGATGAGCAAGCGTGAGCCGTCGTCTGAATTCGTATACAGCGTCCACGTTCCCGCACTGGGGACATTCAACCAACCTGTGAAGACTGCGCCGACTTCGTCGGATCGATTACTCGTAGCAAAGTTGCCGCTCGTACTGTCAAAATTCATTTGTGGAACACTTGTTGTGTTGTAAGGAGTCAACGCAACAAAATTTGGCAGGGCAGAAGGTGCGCTTAGGACGTAGTACTGAGTCGTGATTCCTGGCGTATCACCCGTGGGATTTTCCGGCAACCTCATCGGTGTGAGATCCATGGTTACTGCTGCTGTTGACTGCGATCCGCTCAATTCAGCAATTGTGTAGTTGAACGAAACAGTCGTCGCTGCAATTGTTGGAGATGTAAAACGCACGATGCTTCGACCATTTGGGCCTGCGCCCACAACAATCACCGCCGAGCAACCCTGGCTGGGCTGCGTGACTCCGACCAATGAAATAGTTTCGCAGTTGAATCTCACGTCATTTCCCATCACATCGATATCGATCGTGGTTCCGGGAATTGCACTCATGCGCTCTGGCATCGCGAGTGCAGGTTGCGCTGCTGCGGAGAAGGGGCAGGCAGCTGATTGGAGGTATGTCATGATCGATCCAACATTCAACGCATGAAAATAGAGATTGATATTGGCCATGCCACCTGGACAGGTATGGCAGTAACTCATGATCGTCCCTAAGTCATTCGTTGCTGCGGAACAATCTTGTGGGCTTGATCCGCAACCGTCAGCGGGCGGCGTGTAATTGTGCGTATGAGGCGCACCAAAATTGTGGCCGAGTTCGTGAGCGATCACCATGATGTCCCAGTTCGAATTATTGTTGTCGACCAACGGATATGGAAACGAACCTGCGAGATTTGCAGAGACGGAGTAGGCATACGAACCGCATCCGGCGTTCAGCCATGCGATTCCGCCGCCAAGTCCACGGCCGGAAAACAATGCTGCAGATTCTCGTGGAGATGTCACTGGTTGGGCTTCCCAGTAGTCACGAAATTCTGGGAGCTGACTTGAAGTCGTTGTCGCATTCCACGGGTCAGTGCCGTCAGTCCAAAGTCGCAACGATGCCAAGCCTGGTCGCAAGAATGTGTCGCGAGGATAAATGTCCGATAGTGCGGCGAAGAGTGTCCCCACATATCCAATCGCGGCCGCTTGATTATTTCCAAAGAGAGCAAGAAACTCCACGTCAGTATCGATCGCGATTCGCGATTGCCAGCATGGTTGCGTTGAGTCAGCAATGCCACCTTCGGATTCGCCTCCTGCAATCCAATCTGGTGATATCAGTGTTTCGCAGTTCCACTTTGGAACGTCAAATGTTCCTGGTGGCACATCGTTCATTCCGTATGAGACGATCGGGCCGTTGCCGCCGGCTCGTTCGTTGGACACGATCCATGTCTTTCCATTGACTTGGACGTACCCAACAAGGAAGCCGTCGCCGCGCGACAGTAGCACTCGCGACTCTGGATCATTGAGCACGGAGCCGACATAACAGTCGATCATGGGAATTGCGAGGGGTGTTTCAACCACCGAACCATCCGCAGCAATCGTCGCACCAACGATTCGCGGTTGATTCTCGAATGGATCGGTTCGATGCACGACCAAGGAGTGAGTTTGGAATGGTCCAAATGGGACGGCCTCGATGAGCAGATCACGATGCGCACTCATCGTCGCCCACTTTGTTTCGTCAACGGATATTACGCTGACAGAATCACGAAGATGCTTTGGAATGATCGTTTGATCTTGATTGCGCACAAGTGGCGAATCGACTCGAACGATGGAACGAATTTCGGCTGGAGCGGAATTCGCAGGTTGGGTCTGCGCCGCTGCTGAAGCAACGCCCGTCGAATTCAATTGAACGACGGCGAGAGAGAGTGTCAGAAGGATGCGAATGTTCATACGTCTTGTAATTCCAATATTTGGGGTTTGAAACACAACGAACCCTTGAATTAGAACTCGAAAAACAAGAAATCCAATTTAAATCCTCAAGATTCCGAAAGTGCAACTCGGCAGAAGGCTTCAATCCCGGTTGCGATCGCATCGTCGTTGAAATTAAAGGATGGATGGTGCAGAGCGGGCATGCTCGGACGAGTTGGATCTTGGATCCCAAGGAGGAAAAAACTTGCGGGGATCTTCTGGCCATAGAAGGCGAAGTCCTCTCCGCCCATGAATGGATTATCCACTTCCACGAGTTGCGCTGCTGGAATCTGGTTCGCTGCACGCCGAACAACATCAGTTGCTGTGGGATGATTGACGGTTGGTGGACATCCGGAAGAAATCGTCACCTTTGCGGTGCAGCCATGCATTCTCGCAGCATGACCGGCAACTTCTTCGATTCGCTTGACGGTGTTCGTTCGGACCTGAGCGTTGAGTGTTCGAATCGTTCCTTCGAGCGCTCCATCTTGAGGAATCACATTGAACGCATGTCCCGCCTTCACGACGCAGACAGAGATCACGACGGCATCATTGGGATCAGTGTTGCGGCTGACGATCGTCTGCAACGCAGTGATGATCGCAGCCATGGCGATGATCGGGTCGTTCGACAAATGTGGCCACGCTGCATGCGATCCGACTCCGTGCACAGCGATCGAAAAATAATCCGTCGAAGCGAGGAGAGGTCCATTTCGAACTCCAACCGAATTGACTGGAAGCCACGGCCAGCAATGCAAGCCATAAATCTCGCTGATCGCAGGTCCGAGCAGACCAGTCAAACAACCATCAGCGATCATGCGCGTTGCTCCGCCCAGATTTTCTTCGGCAGGTTGAAAAAGCAGTGTCACTGGACGGGGCAGCGGAGCGATCGCGGCCAACTTCGCAAGCACTCGAGCAACGCCAATGAGAATCGTTGTATGTCCATCGTGGCCACAGGCATGCATAACGCCAGGAGTTTGTGATGCGTAAGGCAGTCCCGTCTCTTCGGTGATTGGTAGCGCATCGATATCGGCACGTAATCCGATCGATTTATCGCCCGTCCCAGGCAGATGTGCAATCACTCCAGTTCCGCTGACCAATCCACCTTTAAATTCGACACCGACTGCATGTAGCTCTCGTTGAATTACTTGCGAAGTTCTCGTTTCGACGAGTCCGATCTCTGGATGCGTATGCAAGTCATGTCGGAGGGCGATCAGCGTGGGAAGCTCGTTCTGGATGAGCTGCGAAAGTTGTGCGCTGTGATTCATGAAAAGAAGGTTAGCGCACGCTCGCCACATGGGCCGATTTGCGCAATCCACACGAGTCAATCGCGCAGGGGACCCAGTCCGACGGATTTTCGCCCAGCATTCAGCTGCGCAGCGGCGAATTTGTCCTGTCGAATCAATCGAGTCAATTGACTCATCGATACCCCCAGAGTGGCGGCCGCAGCAGTCACATCGAAACGCGAAGCAGTCACGAGATCAAGAGCTTCAGCGAGCACCACTGGATAGTCCCAGTGGTCGATGTTGATTTGAATCTTCCGATCTCGGCGTCGGCTCTGCCACAGCGCACTCGGTTGATGTTGATCGGCGCTTGGAGTTGTTCGTACGAGAATCGCAAGTCGAATGCGAAGGCGGCGAATTGCAACGTGGCGATTCTCGACTTGACTCCGTCGTTCGGTTCCCTGTGCATCGACGCCCGTGGAAGTATGTGTGACAAAGACGGCGGTTTCGACTCGGTTGCGATGTTGTCCCCCAGGCCCCGAGACGCGGCCCGTTTTGAATTCGCATTCGCGCACGAGATGTTCTTCGTCAAGAGAAACTGGATGTCTCCCCGAAACATAAATTGACCCAGATTCGCGGGGAGGATCGTTCAACTCGTTCGTCTCCGAGCACCACGATCGCCGCGCGCAAGCTCGGAGAGTGGATGAGCGACGAGGTCCCATCCATCGCATTCACCGTGAGCAATTCTGAGTGCTCCTGCGCCAGCGATCATCGCAGCATTGTCTGTACACCAGCGAAGTTCAGCGACACGAAGTGAAACTCCGCGTTCGGTGCAGACCGATGCGACTTCGCGCCGAAGTAGCGCATTTGCGGCAACACCGCCGCCGACGAGGCAGGAGGGGGCCGCATGTTCTTCAAGAGCGAGCGCAAGGTTGCGAGTGATCTGAGCCACCACGACTTTTCGAAATGAAGCTGCGAGGTCGGCAGATCGTCCTGCATATCGAGGATCTCTCGTGGCGAGTGCGAATGCGGTCTTGATTCCACTGAATGAAAAATCTCCGCCTTTGAGTCGCGTCATCGGCAACGGCACTATCGAAGCGTCACCTGATTCGGCAAGCGCATCGAGTTTCGCGCCGCCGGGGTACCCAAGTTCCAAGATGGATGCTGCTTTATCAAACGCCTCGCCCGCAGCGTCGTCGATCGTTGCACCGATCAATTGCACTTCCATGGGAGAGCGCATAAGAAAAAGACTTGTATGGCCACCAGATGCGACCAGCCCAATGGCGGGCCATTGCAGCGGAGGTTGGTCAAGCAAACCAGCGACAAGATGTGCAATCACATGATCGACTCCAACGAATGGGATGTCGAGCGACCATGCCAATGCCTTCGCTGTGCTGGTGCCAACGAGAAGCGAACCGATCAGTCCTGGTCGATTCCCTGCAGCAACTCCGTTGATCTCTTTCAGCGTGATGCCAGCTTCGGCGCATGCGCCTCGAACAACCGGAATGATTCGGTCTAAGTGGGCACGGCTCGCGATTTCGGGAACAACGCCGCGATATTCCGCATGCAAATCGTCCTGTCCTGCAGTTCGACAAGAGAGAACGCGCAGTTGATCGCCATCGATGCTGACAATCGCCGCGGACGTTTCGTCGCAACTACTTTCGATTCCGAGGATGATTCGTACCGCCATATGCGTCAGCGTATCGCCGTTCATGCGTAGACTTGTTGCTCTATGGAGACTGGACTGCGAAGCGCATCAATTCAGGCTGAGCGAGCCATTCTGGCTGCAGTGATCCTGAGTTCTGACGATGCTGCGCTGAACAATCCCGATCCGCTGAGCGAACTTCGTGCCCTTGCTGAGACAGCGGGGGTGCAGACGGTGGGGCAACTGATCCAGAATCGCCACGGGATGGATGGTCGGACCTGCCTTGGCAAGGGCAAGATTCAGGAGTTGAACGCAGCGGTCAAGGAACTGCGCGCGGGAGTTGTTGTGTTTGACCACGATCTCAGTCCGAGCCAGCTTCGAAATATCGAGAAAGAACTCTCCTGCAAAGTCATCGATCGAAGCGAATTGATCTTGGATATCTTTGCGAATCGAGCGACGTCTCGTGCCGCACAATTGCAGGTTGAGATCGCTCAACTTGAATACACCGCGCCACGATTGCGTGCAATGTGGTCGCACTTAGGACAAGTCACGGGTGGTTCCCCAATGGGAGTTGGAACGCGCGGGCCGGGCGAGCAACAATTGGAAATTGATCGTCGTCTTGTTTCGCGGCGGATTGTCGCTCTCAAACGCGAACTCTCGGAAGTGCAAGCACGCAAGACACGCGAGGTGCAGACACGCCGCGCCGAGCATTTCACGGTTGGCATTGTTGGATACACGAATGCGGGCAAAAGCACGCTCTTTAACGCACTGACGAACGGTGGCGCCTTTGCGAACGATCAACTCTTCGCCACGCTTCAGACTCGAACGGAGTCTTGGAATCTCGGTGGCGGAAACATCGTCATGCTCTCGGATACGGTCGGATTTATCCAACGTCTTCCTCATCATCTCGTTGCCAGTTTTCGCGCGACGTTGGAGGAGACCGTTCATTCGCATCTTCTGCTGCTGATCGTTGATGCCGCCGATCCCAATGCGCCCGCTCAGCTTGCGACAGTTCGGGAAGTGCTCGATGGAATTGGCGCGAAGAACCAGCCCCGAATTGTGGTGTTGAACAAGATCGACAAGATGAGCACGGTCTCGGGATCAACCGCAGAACGACCTGCGACGCTTGAAGAGTGGCGCAAGCGCGAGCCGTCCGCAGTCGCAGTTTCAGCATTGACATCGGAAGGTTTTGATGAGTTGCGGATGCAGGTCCGTGGCAGTTTGCTCGGTGATATGCGCGAGGCCATCCTGCGAATTCCGCTGCGCGATGGACGTGCGGTGGATTTCCTTGAGTCACGAGCGACTGTGACGAACCGCGACTATGACGAAACGAACTGCATCATGACTGTCACGTTGGCGCGGCGTCATATTGAACAGCTCATTGCGATGGGTTCTCGTTTTACGGTGAATGGGCTTCCAGTTCACGAAGGGCTTGTCGCACTTTGGCCACCGCCAAAGGAAAAATTTGTGGCACGAATCCCGCCGCATGAACGTCTCGTCGGAGACGGCACATAATCAAGTTCATCATCGATTGGTCAAAGTGACCTGGCGAAAGAGTTCGCTGCATGCGCTACGAACACCAGTTGCAACTCCAGGCCGAATCCAGACAGCCGAATCATCGCGAACCGAGTCGAGCGATTCCCATGCCGCAATTCGGCTGAGATTTCCGCTGCCAGCGCTCGCCCAGAAACCGTCATCCGCATATCCCAGAGCGACTCGTTCACCTTTGCGCGGATATTCATCCCAGCGTTCAACTGGGGTACCCAAGAGGGCTTGAGAGAAAATCCATTTCGCCGACTTCGGTCCAAAGACAACGATGATGTTTTCTGCTCCAGGCAAAAACTGGTCTCGTGCTCTGCGAAGAAGTCGACGCACACGATCGACTGCAAGTCGATGGTCGGTCGTGACTCCACTCGTCAATGAGATGCCGCCGCTCTCACGTGGCGATCGCACTCGGCATCGTCCGCGGATCTTCCCGCGAAGGCTTCGCACAACGCACTCATCACCGATCGCAGCACGCACGAGAAAATTTCGCATGGCATCGGCGGTCGTTTGGAGCGCACGTCCGCTCAACCCAGTTTCCCATTCCACTTCAATGAGGAGTCGTCGATCAACATTTTCGAGTGCTCGAAGCGCAGCTGGAATTCGTGGCGATCGTGGCTGCGTTAAGTCATCATCCGCATCCATGCATTTGACATGCAGATGCAGTTCGAGTGAGCCTCGTACTGCGACGAGGTCACACGATCGTCCCGCTGGTGTCGCGATTTCACTGCCAACCGAAAATCCCGCTTTGCTGAGGCGCCGAGCGAGCAGCACTTCTCGAAGCAGTGATGTGTGAAGCCGAGAATTTGGAATCGACCGAGTCAGCCGCTTCGACATCTGCCCCATTCCAGCGGCGGCGGGGGTCTTAAGCCAATTTTTGGCCTGGTTGGAGAGCGATTTGAGACGCACATTCATGGAGTTATTGGGTCAAATTCCAGTGTATTCGCTAGGGCGGGAATTGATTGCGAGAAAAGATGAAAGTAGGCGAAAGTAGGGCGCAGACCCATCCGATGAGTCGTGTGGAGAAAGAACCCAACTTATGAAACGAATCAATATTCATCCGCGCATCCCACGACTTGGAGAACTGCTCGTTGCCCAAGGACTCTTACGGCAAAGCGAAGTGGACGCAGTCTTGGCCCGCCAAGCGCAGGTCGGCCGACCATTCGGAGCACTGTGCGAAGAAATGTTCGGCGTCGATCCTGAGTTAATCGAAGGAGCGTGGGTCGATCAATATCGTGCGCTTTCAGCATCGTTCGATGCCGATTTCACGCGCGTTCATCCCGCAGCGATCGCGCTGATCAGCGCACGACAAGCGTGGCAGTTTCGAATTTTCCCACTGCGAATCGAGCATGGTGCTTTGGTCGCAGCGACAACACCAGGTCATCTTGCGCGAGCTTCGCGATTTTGTAGCAGCGTTTTAGGATTGCCTGCGCTCTTCGTTGTCGTCGATACACATGAACTGACCGACGCACTCGATTCCCATTATCCGATCGACGGAATGAATGTGGACACCGTGCGAGCGATACACATGGTGAATGGCAACACCCGGACTTGAACCGGGGACAGCCGCATTTTCAATGCGGTGCTCTACCAACTGAGCTATGTTGCCTGCGGCACACGTTGGGAAACGGATGCTTCACAAGCGAGAGTACGCAATCGTGGCATCGTGTCAAGAATGGAATCGACTGTGGCCCCCATTGGGAGCGACTCCGTTCGCGTAAGAATCTGAGAAAGCAACCAACGCCCAAGCGTTTGGCAGCCCTGGTATTCCTGAATTCGTGGGGTTTTGGCCGAACTGTTTGACCGTTCCTGGGTGTTTCCCAGCAACTCGCGCCAGAATCTCTCGACTAAAAGGCTCGCATGCTCTGGATTCAGTCGCAATTCAGCCGCCTCGCGCAGGTGCCATGTATTGACAAAGCGAATGTGGTGCCATGCTTGCTGTTCACCGCGAACGCAGGCACAAGCGATGACGACATCTTCGATCCATTGCTCTGGTCGACTGTCCCATTTCGCATCTTTCCAGTTCACGCAGGAAATCACTGATTCAATGTCGACATTCCAGCGGCCGTGGGAGATCGCACTCGCGAAGTATGCACGTCGAAGAGCGTTCGTTCGATCCGCCTGTGATGGAGTTGTTCGCTTCTTGAGCGCTGGCGATGTCAAGACAAGAGTGTTCATGTTTTTCGGTTGATCTACGGAATATCTTTCTCGACCGTCCAAGTAAAACGAGGTTGAAGTCTACGAAGTATGACGGACTCGTCAATGCGATTCGGCGGAATTCATCGCCCGAGAAATTTCAATTTGATGTCCGATATGGCTCTGGACTTTTCGCGAAAATTTCGCAGTTCTTGCAAGTCGATTTCGTGACTGATAAAACTTGGATCACTTCCGCAGAGAGCCTTCGTCGTTCCACCGAAGTCGACGATCGATGATCCTCCAGAGTATTTGTTATCAGGCTCGTTTCCCGTTCGATTGGCGGCGATAACCCACGCGAGATTTTCAATCGCACGCGATGCGATCATCGCATGCATTTGACGCAATCGCACAGTTGGCCAGCATGCACTCATCGTAAAAACTTCTGCGCCTCCAAGAAGCGCGTGTCGCCATAACTCTGGGAATCGCAAGTCGTAACAAATCATCGGCGCCACTGCGACGCCGTCGCAATTGATGACGATTGGACCAGTTCCAGGTGAGTAAGAGCGATCTTCTCCACTAGGAGAAAAAAGAAAAGATTTGCGATATTGCCCAGCCTCACTGCCGTCTGGAGAAAAAATGGTCGCAGTATTGGCAACGCTTCCATCAGGTTGCCTCCTCGCGAGTCCACATTGAAGCCAAATTTTGTGGGATTTCGCAACTCGAGAACCCCATTCCACGGAATCAGGCGTTACGGCGAGTTCGCTCCGCATCGTAAAGCCAGTTTCGCAGAGTTCTGGAAGAACAACAAAATCTCCCGTCTGCGGCGCACACTGCTCCAAAGCACGCACGATTTCCGCACGATTTGGGATCGGTTGTTCCCAAATGGGGTTCGTTTGAATCGAATGAAAACGCATATTGAAACTCGACAAGGGCGGCCGACGGGATTTGAACCCGCGACATCCAGGATCACAACCCGGCGCTCTACCAACTGAGCTACGGTCGCCAACTGATGAAGGAAGATAGTAGGAAACTTATGCCGACTCCGCAAAGGAGCGAAGGGCGATCCCGTGCTAACCTGTACGGCTTACCCCAAAGGAGTCCAATATGAGCACTATGACAGCCGTTTCGTCATCCCAACGCCACGCATTTGGCACCGCCAAAATTCTGAACAACCTTTCTACTGCGATTCTTGTCGAGCATGCTCTCGCCCGAGGCGAAGGAACCCTCGCCGCCAATGGAGCGCTCGCATGCGACACTGGAGATCGAACTGGGCGCAGTCCCAATGACAAGTTCTTGGAAGATTCGGCTGGAATTCACGACAACATCGACTGGGGCAAAGTGAATCAACCGATGTCACCTGAACATTTCGACGCGCTCGAAAAATTGGTGATGGCGACACTGAGTCGACGTGAACACTTGTATCGATTCGACGGATATGCCGGAGCGGATCCCGCATTCCGACTAAAAGTTTCAGTTTTCACGGAAGAAGCGTGGCACAGTCTCTTCGCTAGAACGCTGTTCATCAACGCAGCGGCGAGTGATTTGAACAATTGGAAACAGGACTGGACGATCATCGATGCGGGAAGTCTTCGGCTTGATGATCCTGCGAAGTATGGGGCGAAGGGTCCAGTTTGCATCGCACAGAGTCTCGAAAAGCGGACGGTGCTGATCATCGGAACGCGTTATGCGGGAGAGATTAAGAAGTCTATTTTTTATGCAATGAATTACGACCTTCCAGACATGAAGGTCTTCCCAATGCACTGCTCATGTAATGTGGATCGCAAAGATCCGTCCAATGTGGCGCTCTTTTTTGGGCTTTCGGGAACGGGAAAGACCACGCTCTCAGCGGATCCGAATCGTGATCTCGTTGGAGACGACGAGCACGGCTGGAGCGAAAAAGGTGTTTTCAATATGGAAGGCGGCTGTTACGCAAAGTGCATCAAACTGTCGCATGAAGGCGAGCCAGAAATTTGGGATGCGATCCGATTTGGAAGCGTCCTTGAAAACACGGTCATCGATCCGACAACTCGCGTGCCCGACTACGACAGTTCTGCGAAGACCGAAAACACGCGCGTGACATATCCAGTCTCGTACATCAAGAACGCCCGAATGCCGAGTGTTGCATCGCATCCACGCAATGTGATCTTCTTGACGGCGGACGCCTTTGGTGTGTTGCCGCCAGTTTCGCGACTCAGCCCTGAGCAAGCGATGTATTACTTCCTCAACGGATACACCTCGAAACTTGCGGGAACCGAAGCGGGCGTGACCGAGCCTCAACCGAATTTCTCCGCATGCTTTGGTGGTCCATTTATGCCGCGCCCTCCTATGCGATACGCGGAAATGCTTCGCGATCGAATCGCCACGCACAAGTCTGATGTCTGGTTGTTGAATACGGGATGGACGGGAGGTCCATACGGAACGGGTTCCAGATTTAAGTTGGCATACACCCGGGCATTTGTTACCGCCATCTTGAATGGATCGCTTCGTTCGGCACAATTCGTGAAGCATCCGATCTTTGGACTTCAGATGCCGACGGCGGTCGTTGGAGTTCCCGCCGAAGTTCTTGACCCGCGAAACACGTGGGCTGACAAATCCGCATACGACGTGAAAGCAAAGGATTTGGCGTCCCGATTCCGAGCCAACGATGCGAAATTCGCGATCACCGACGTGGTTCGTGCGGCTGGTCCGATCATCGGATAGGAAATCTGATGTCAGTCACGATGACCGCGACTCCAACATTTGATCAAGTCGTCGAAGCGGCGAGGCGAATCGAAGGCGGAATTATTCGCACTCCATGCGTGCGAAGTGCGGCTCTTTCAGAATTGTGTCGTTCTGAAGTCTGGTGCAAACTGGACTATCAGCAGTCGACTGGTTCCTTCAAGGAGCGCGGCGGCCGAAACGCATTGATGCAGTTGGATGCGGCGACGCGTGCGAAAGGTGTCATCGCCGCCAGCGCGGGAAATCACGCACTTGCGTTGGGGTATCACGGCAGAGCATTGGGTATTCCAGTCACAGTGGTGATGCCGCGATTCGCACCGCTTGTCAAGCAAGTTCGATGTCGTGAATTTGGCGCACGAGTCCTCGTGCATGGAGAAAACATTGCTGATGCGCGCCACCGCGCCGATGAACTCGTCGGGATCGAAGGGCTGACTTACATTAATGGATTCAACGATCCGCACATCATTAGCGGAGCGGGTACATGCGGTCTTGAAATCTTTGAACAGTGCCCAGATCCAGATGCGATTATTGTTCCCGTTGGCGGCGGCGGATTGATCGCGGGAATCAGTCTCGTCGCTAAAACGCTGCGGCCAACGACGAAGGTGATCGGTGTGGAGTCATCGCGCTGTCCGAGCATGAGCGCTGCCCTCGCGGCGGGTCATCCAGTTCGAGTGATGTCGGAGTCATCCTTGGCAGATGGATTGGCAGTTCCTGAAGTCGGTCCGCTTTCTTTCGAAATCGCACGCAGCCGAATCGAGCAGGTGGTGACGGTTTCCGAGGAATCGATCACCCGCGCGATTCTTCGCATTGCTGAATTGGAGAAGGGTGTCGTTGAAGGCGCAGGAGCGACCCCACTGGCAGCACTTCTGGAAGGAAAATTACCGCAACTCGTTGGCCGCAAGATCGTCCTCGTGCTCTGCGGTGGCAACATCGATCCGACAACGCTCTCGAGGGTCATCGAACACGGTTTGATGCTCGATGGTCGACTCGTGCAATTTCTTGCGGTGATACGAGATCGTCCAGGAGGCTTGGCAGATCTTGCGACCGCGATTGCTTCGACCGGCGCAAGTATCAAACAAGTCTCGCATGAACGTGCCTTCGGCGAGGCTGATGTTTCCAAGGTTCAAGTTCTGTGCCAGATTGAAGTTCGAGGTTCAGATCACTGTGAAGAGGTTTTTCAGGCTCTTCGAGCCCGCGAAATCGAAGTCGTCGCACGAGGCGGACTTCGTGATATCGCCGCCATCTGAACCATCATGCGCATCGCGCTCATTCAAACAGATTCGGTTGTCGGGGATCTCGAGCACAATGTCGAATCGATCCGCACACATGCGGTGGAAGCGGCAAATCGCGGCGCACAGATTGCAGTGACTTCTGAGTTGTCGCTCGTTGGCTATCCACCTCGCGACCTTTTGCTGCGGAATGGCTTCGCAGATGCGTGCCAGATTGCCGCAGAAGAATTGGCGAAGCGACTCGCTCGGGATGGTGCGGGGGAACTTGCAGTCGTCGTCGGATTGCCATGGCCGGTCACCAATCAATCCCCACCAATCTTCAATGCGTGCGCAGTTCTGCGCGGCGGAAAGATTGAGCGTGTGTATGCGAAACGTCTGATGCCGCAGTATGACGTCTTCGATGAAGGACGATATTTTGTGGCTGGATCTGAAACCGCACTCGTCGAAGTTGCGGGCGAGAAGGTGGGAATACTTATCTGCGAAGACTTTTGGCGTGGTGCCGATGTTGGCGAAAGTCAGGCATACCACAGTGACCCGCTCGCACAGGCGGTTCGAGCTGGAGCGACTGTTGTGGTCGTTCCAAGTGCGTCGCCATTTGTTCTCGGCAAACAGGCGTGCCGATTGGATTTGATCGCGCGTGCGGCGGCGCTTCACAAGGTGTCGATCGCAAGCGTGAATGCTGTTGGATCGAACGACGACTTTGTGTTTGATGGCGGATCTTGCGTCATTCACCCTGATGGAACTGGCTCCTTTGCCAGTCGATTCACCGAAGAATTGCTCATCGCAGATCGCAGTGCAACCTCTGTGCAACCCGCAACCATGACGGATGCGGAAGAACTCGCGCGCGCGATCACGAGCGCAATCCGCGGTTATGTCCGCAAGTCCGGCCATCGCAACGTGCTCTTGGGACTTTCTGGCGGAATTGATAGTGCGCTCGTTGCGGCTCTTGCGGTGGCGGCACTCGGACCTGAACATGTGCGCGGTGTTTCGATGCCAGGTCCATTTTCATCTGTTGAATCTCGCACGGATGCTTTCGAGTGTGCGAAACGACTTGGAATGAGTCCTCCTGATGTTCTTTCAATCACCGACGCATATAGCTTGATCGGGACGAACATCAGCCGTGTGGAGCAAGTCGTCGGGGTCACTGACGAGAACCTGCAAAGCCGCTTGCGCGGATTGACGTTGATGGCACTCTCGAATGCGCAAGGTGCGCTTGTGCTCTCGACGGGCAACAAAAGCGAATTTGCAGTCGGATATGCAACGCTTTATGGCGACATGTGTGGAGGGTTGGCTCCGCTGGGCGATCTCTTGAAGACGCAAGTTTATTTGGTCGCACAGTGGCTGAATGAACATCCAAACGCACTTGGATTTTCTTCGCCGCCAATTCCGCCCTCGAGTTTGACGAAGTTGCCTTCGGCTGAACTCCGTCCCAATCAGACCGATCAAGATTCGCTGCCTCCATATGAAGTACTCGATCGCATCATCGCAGGATGGATTGATGAGGAAAAATCCGTTGCAGGAATCGCACGAATCACGGGATTTGATTACGAGTTAGTCGCGCGCTGGACATCTGCGATCGATCGTGCTCAATACAAACGAAATCAAGCGCCCGTGATTCCCAAACTCAGCGCAAGAGCTTTCGGGCCGGGGCGGCGGATGCCGCTCGCCATGCGCTGTCGTTCGGTCGTCGACTCGTTCGCCGACGGAAATTGAACTGACGTCGCTGCTTGCTCGGAACCATCAGTAATCGATCCGCGCCGATTCGGTAGGCGGTCAAAAATCCACCATAGACGCATCCCGTGTCGATCGCTGCGACGACGGCTCGTCCATCGGGCCGGCGAAGGATGAGCGGGCGAGAGAGTGGTTTATGGCCGACGACGAGAAGCCCGTCCTTGCCGTCATAGTTCCACCACCAATCATCTTCGCCTGGTGCGGACTTGATTGTCATTCGAACTTTTTGCGGTGTGCGTTTAAAACCAATTTCTGGATCGACACCCGCATGGACTGTGGTCCATGTGGGATTGCGTCCTCTCAGAAATGGAGTTCGCATTGCACGCCGCAACAATTCTTGAGCATCATCGAGAAGATCTGCGTCCGCCAGAATGTCGACCATCTCAGCGAGTCGAGGGGGAAGTTCGTTTGTCCTTCCATCTGGACCTGCACGGCGCAGTGCGGCGAGTGCGCGTGGCTCATGATTCCCGCAAACAAGGTCGATCCGCCAGCCGAGCCGCTGTCGAGCGAGAATCTCTTCGATCACGAGATCAGGACGAGGCCCCTTTGTCAGTAGATCACCGATGAGAATGATTCTGGAATCCCGCGCCCAAGTACGAAGTCGATCGAACATGCTTTGGAGTTCTTCGCCACATCCGTGGATATCTCCAATCACGACGGTGTCACGCATCGCCGTACCATACTTTCACAATGACGATTCGGACTCTTCCAAGTGCGCTTGTAAATCAAATTGCCGCAGGTGAGGTCGTGGAGCGCCCTGCGAGCGTTGCCAAGGAGTTGATCGAAAACGCTCTTGATGCGGGCGCAACGAGCATCATCGTCAGAATCGACGGCGGCGGGCGTGAGCGATTGGAAGTCATCGACGACGGTGGCGGCATCCCAGAAGGGGAGTTGGCGCTCGCACTCGCGCCCCACGCAACTAGCAAGATCGCTACCAGCGACGACCTGAACCGAATCAACACGTTTGGATTTCGCGGCGAGGCGCTCTGCGCAATTTCGTCTGTCGCTCATGTGCGGATTACTTCTGCGGTCAAGAATGCGGCGCAAGCTTGGATGATTGAATCTCGATTCGGCCAGTTGAGTGAAACGAAACCGGCCGCAGGCAGAGTTGGAACGACCATCGAAGTCTTGGGTCTTTTTAATAATGTTCCCGCACGGCGAAAGTTTCTGCGCGGCGATCCAGCAGAAGCGGCGCGCGTGACAGAAGTCGTTTGCAATGCGGCGCTCGCACATCCATTGGTCGCATTTCGTTTCGAGAGCGGTGGGCGAAAAGTTTTGGACTTTGCTGCGGCGAAGGATGTCTTTGGCCGAGTCGCAGATGTCTTCGGTGATGCGCTTGGCGAAAGCCCATTGACAGTTGCAGGCGAGGCCGAGGGTGATGGACTCAAGAGCCGAATCGTCGGTGTCATGTGCCGACCAGAAAATATGCGGTCGGTTAGTCGTACCCAGCGCATCTTGGTCAACGGCCGTCCAATCGTGGACCGATCGCTCATTCATGCGGTACGCGAGGCGTATCGTGGGCTCGCAGAACCGTCATTGCAGCCAGTTTTCGCGATCTTTCTGCACGTTGATCCCGAGATGGTTGATGTCAATGTCCATCCACAAAAGACGGAGGTTCGCTGGCGCAATCCAACATGGATGTACCGTCTCGTCTATCGATCCGTGCAAGATGCACTGCGCGCAACAGATCTGACTGCAGGTGGTTCAAGTTTGCTTTCCAATACGGAATTCGATCCGCCTACGACAATTCAGATGAGTTCGACTCAGCATGTGCGGCAGTCGAAGTGGCCGATGCGTACGGCAACGTCTGGTTCAAGCGGTTTCAGCGAGAGTCGACCTGCGTCGATGGCATCATTCGTTCGAGAGCAGAGCGACTTCCGTTCGCTGGCGCCAGAAAGCGCGCAAGAAAGATTGATACCCACTCCCCAGATCACGGTCCGCGAAGTGTTGCAGGTCGATGACACGTGGTTGATTCTGGCTGAGGGCGATTCGCTGGTCATTGTGGATCAGCATGCTTTGCACGAGCGGGTGATGTTCGAAGAGATTCGCACGCGCATTTGCAGTGGAGATCTCATGTCTCAACGTCTCTTGGTTCCAGCAACGGCGGATGTTCCTCCCGAAGCGCTTGCGCATCTGGAAACATTCGCGCCTCTTTTCGCACGCTTGGGGATCGAGGCGACTGCGGCAGGCCCAAGAACTCTTGCAGTGCACGCTTTTCCAGGGTTTTTAACGGGGCGCAAAGTCGATGCAGCAACGTTCGTGGCACGCGCTCTCACAAGTGATGCGCTCATCAGCGCGAGTGAATCGACCGACGATTCCGCACTGCGCGAAGGTGCGCTCGCTGATGTACTTGACATGATGGCATGCAAGGCGGCCGTAAAGGGTGGCGATCGACTTTCGGTTTCTGAAATCACACGACTGCTCGATGCACGTGCGACGACAGATCGCTCGACCAACTGTCCTCATGGAAGACCGACATCAATTCGTATCCCGATCAGCGATATCGAGAAGCGCTTCGGTCGACGCTGAGTACGCCGAGTCCGCGGTGCGTTTTATTCGTCTTCTTCTTCCAACAGGATTTCGTGAAACACGACTTGGCCGGTTCGAAGTGTGCATGTGATGTATGGCTGACAAAGTTTGCACCCTCCACCGCACCCGAATTCGATTTGAACGTCACTCCGCGTGATGGGCTTTGGCTGAGTAATCGCCCAAGCCTTGATTGCTGCGAAAGTCGTCTCGTAGCAAACGCATCTGTCGATGTTGATGGGGGGCATGAGTTGTGTGGCCCTGAAACCTTTCCTATCTCGGGTCGTATGCAGAATCATCGTCGCTGAGAAAGCCATTTGCGGGCCATGCGAGGGGCGATGTCAGATATGTAAAAGACTGCCCAGAGTTTTCGAGCGCATGTACGCCTTTGCATTGTTGGCATACGCCGTGAACATGCCCATCTAACCAAGCGACATTCGTGCATCCTTGATGGCGAAACGCTTGGGCGCCGGCGTACACGATGCCGAGATCCATCTCGACTGTTGCGCTGGGAGCCCGCATGAATTTGTTTGCGCCCGATTGCCAACCGCCATCACCGAAGAGTGCCGTTTCGGCGGGGCGACGTTGTTGACTCATTGTCATTCCTCGCCGCGCATTCTGCCATCCGCTCAACACTCGACCATCGCTGCCGATCGTTGGCCACGCCCCTTCGGCTCCGATGAACGTTGTGTTGTAGTTAAAGCCCGTGTAGGGGTCCGCGCCAAATGTGCTTGCTCCAACAAATGCGGGACATTGTTGGACTTCAAATGGATGATCTGTAAATGACCAAAGCGGTCCAGGTTGCACATCGCCAGAAGGAGTATGGACGAAGTCCCAAGCCACCGTGCGAACACCCGATGGCGTTAACTCGAAAAGGACCGCTGGCGGAAAAACTTCGCGAAAGACATTCGCATACGACTGCGCAGCAATGGAAAGTTGGCGGAGCCTTGATGCGCATTCGCCGCTGCGGCTGCTCTCGCGAACGCTCTTGATCCCCGGCACTGCAAGTGAAAGGAGCAGCGTGATAATCCCCATCGTGACAAGCATTTCAATCAGTGTGAATGCGCGTCGCAACATCAGATCGTCCATCCTGCGAGTACAGCCGCAAGATCCGAGCCGTCAACAAGCCCACTCTGGTTGATATCCGCTGCAGGGGAATCGGTTCCAAATGCGGAGAGGACGGCAGCAAGGTCAGCGCCATCTACGAATCCATTGTGGTCAATATCTGCGGCTGATCCAGTTGATCGAACACGTGCGACTGAATCGATTTCGACATTCGGATGGATTCCTGATGGAACAAGTATTCGAACTGCGATGACTTCGGTCAATCCAACTGTTGCTAAATCGACTCCTGCGCCGCCAGCCGAACCTGCGTAGATCTCGACGAGTTCGGCAAATGATTTCCCTGCGAGTGTTGCCGCAGTCCACGATGGATCGACTGGTTTGTTTGGGTCAGTCGCAATCGCGCCGACCGTTGGGGAATATGGTGCCGCATCGACTGAGCCCATCGTCGGGAAAAGTCCATCGGCCAAAGTGTTCGCAACGGTAACCCATGTGATCCCATCCGCCGAAACTTGAATCGTTCCACCATCCCAAGCGAGAGCCGCGACCGTTCCGGTGGGATATGCGGCGTCTGTAAAAAACGAATTCCCAAAGACAATAAAGTCGATGCCGAAGGGATTATTCGGTTGATTGCGTAGCGGGGGATCGAATGCAAGAGTCAGTTGCCCGCCGGCTCCAATCGACACGATCTCATCGTTGCTGAAACACGGATGGAATGGAGTCACGGCCCCAGGAGTAAATCCTTCCCCAGTCATTCGTTCCGGCGGTCCGAGCGCAACGAGTGGATTCGTAAAACCACTCGCAGGATTTGAACCTGGGACATACGAAAGAACGGCGCTCGCAAAGTCGCTCGCGGTGGTGGTGGATGCGATCATCGCGATCGGCGCAATCACCACAATGACCAAATGAAATTTGATGCGCCGCATGATTCGCATGACGAGATGTGTGACGTCGGCGTGACGCACCGTGTTCCCTAGTCGCGAGGGGACGGCGCAAAGTGATCGCAGGTCTTCCGACTTCGGGCGACCGAACCTGCCTTCCCAGATCTGCAATTGCAAGATCCAGTGGCGTCTCTGGTTCGGGCTGGGGAGGATGATCCTCCACCCGTTACGGCGGCGCGTCCGCGGCGGATTTTCACCGCCTTCCCTCGCAGAATGGGTGGCGCCAGCCAACCACGCTACGCCTCGGCTCACGAGTGCCGAGGATCAATCACAAGGGAAACATACCAAATCCATGGACCGAGATCGTTGCGTAGTGAGAGCGATTGCGCTACTTTTACCCATTCCACAGTTTCGATCGAGCGCAATGCTCGGATCATCTCAGACCGCCAGGAGCAGAATTCAATTGTTCGACCAAATCATTCGACCGTACTCCATTTTTTCCGCCCTCGTTGCGATCTCTGTTTTCGGTGCTTCGGCGCCAGCACAGAACTCGCCGGATACGCCACCAGAGGAACCCGCCGCAACCGAAACAACGGCTCCGCCAGCTACCGAGAGCGGATCCGATGCGACGAATGCAAGTACTCCGCCAGCAGCAGAATCGCCTGCGAAGCAACCTGAAGTCGAGGCCACTGCTGCGCAGTCACATGATCTTGACATGGCGCTGCATTACATCTTGATCGGAAATCCTGACTTGGCGAAGGCGTCGATCGCATCTCTCTTTGATTCTGGGATTTCTGACGAACAGATCGCTCGGTTGGTTGATCAACGGGGGATCCGAGAGAAATTAGAGCGCTCGTTGACGCGCGGACGTGGAATGGAAGGGGCGGCTGAGTTAGTCGCACAGCTTGAGTCGAGATTTCTTGCGGGTACTCGTGCAACGAGTCGAAATGCGCTGCGCATCGAAGAGGCCGTTGCCGATCTCGGCGGATCCATGCGCCAAGAGATGGTGGGTCGGGAACGATTGTTGGCGGCGGGATCATTCGCCGTTCCTGCGCTGCTCACGGCGATGGGAGACGGACGCAATCCAAAATTGGCGAATTCTGCTCGGTCGACGCTCGTAGAAATCAAACGGCTCGCAGTTGCTCCGCTCTGCGCAGCGCTACCAAATCTGGATCCCGACATGCAGCGCAAGGTCTGCGAAGTTCTTGGTGAAATTGGTTATCCCAGTAGTCAGGCATACTTGTTGGGGCTTGCATCAGACAAGGCAACAGCAGCCGATGTTCGAACCGCTGCGCTTCGTGCATACACACGACTCGGCGGAACGTCGCAAGATGCAGCGAGTCAGTACACAGCACTCGCACGTCGATACTTCGATCAAGCTCCATCGTTGATTCCGTATCCAGCTGATTCCAACAATGTGGTTTGGCATTTCGACAGCATGAACGGGTTGGCGGGAATTGCGATCCCTACGACTTTGTACTGCGAGACGATGGCGATTCAGGCCGCAACGCAAGCACTTGCTCGTGACCCAAGTTCCGAACTTGCGCTTGCGATCTACGTTGCAGCTGACCTTCGCCGTTCAGTCTTCATGCGCCTATTGAATATTGATGGCTCATCAGAATCGAGCGAAGGCGCACTCCTTGCGAGCCGATATAGCGCAGAGTTTTTCGGTACGGCAAGCGGAGCTCGCATCGCTCAAATGGCGCTGGGATTCGCAATCGATGCAGGCGATGTACTTCTCGCACGAGAATGCATTCGGGTGCTCGCAGCGAACGGCGGAGCATCGACACTCATTACTCCAATGAGTGGAAGGTCGCCGATTATCGAATGCATGTTGTTCGCAGATCGTCGAGTTCGCTTCGAGGCCGCACTGGTGTTGGCGCAAGCGCTTCCAACGGCTTCGTTCCAACAGGATTCCTTGGTCGTTCCTGTTCTGGCTTCGATGATTCAAACGGGCGCAATGACGGGAGCAGTTATCGCTTCTACAGAAGAGGATCGCCAAGCGCTTTCAAGTCGTATCAATGCAGCAGGAGTGAGTGCTGCTGTGACGGGTGGATCGATCAGCGAGATCGAAGGAAATCTGCCAGCTGGTCAGACGCTCGACTTGGTCGTCATTCAGGGCTCGCATACTTCGGTCAATGACGCAATTCGAACCATTCGCCTTTCTCGTTCTGGCGCAACGTCTCCAATTGTGATTATTGCCAACGGAAACGATGCTGCGACTTTCTCGGTCGAGTTTGAAAAAGACCCTCGGGTATCTGTTTTCTTGGCGATCGCAACCGACAAGCAGTTTGTCGCGGCGATTGAATCAGCCGTCGGGGCAGCGGGCGGAATCGCCATCCCTGAGGCTGATTCGGCAAAGTATGTGGATGATTCGCTCGCAGCTTTGCGCAAGATTGCGGAAACATCAAACGCAGTTTTCAATGTGCGTGACGCACAGTCGACATTGATCGGAGCGCTTGCGCCATCGTCAGGATCGGTGAAGGCGTCTATTGCCGGCGTTCTTGCGCTTCTGCCAACAGAAGAGAGCCAGCGCGCATTGATGGATGCAGCACTCAGTGCAACTGGAGATGACCAAGTCATGCTCTTGTCGAGTGTCGCAGCAAGCGCACGAAAGTTTGGAAATATGCTGCAGGCGAGTCAAATTGAATCGCTGCGATCGCTGATCCAAAGTTCAGCCGGACCAACGGCGGATGCGGCGGGGCACGCATTTGGCGCGCTGGGACTTCCGACTGCCGAGGTGGTCAAGTTGATCCTCACTCCCCACACGAAGTGATGTTCAAGTGATTGTCAGAGGTCAGGCGGATTGAATCTTTCTGACGACTTGCTTGGTGGTCTTTCGTCCCCGACTTTCGTGCCAGACTTGGTTACACTTCCGCTCGGTTTGATTTGGCGTAACGCCACCCTAGCTCAGTGGTAGAGCAATGCTTTCGTAAAGCATAGGTCGTGGGTTCGAGTCCCATGGGTGGCTTTCTTTTCGTTCGAGCGATTCAGAGCAAGCGAATCACGAGGATCGATCGATGCCCGCGCGCGAAAGGACAATCTCCAACGCTTGACAGACTTGGCCGACTTCGCGAGCTCGCATTGACGTGTACATCGGCAGCGTCAACATTCGGTCTCCGATGGATTCAGCCGCAGGGCAATCTCCAACTTTCGTCCCGAACATTTTCTGGACATGCGGCAATAGATGCGACGGGGGATAGTGATTCCCTGCACCGATATCGTGCCGATGCAATCCGTCGATGAGTGAATCTCGATCATGGACGCCAAATCGGTCGGAGAGTCGCACCCAAAAGAGTGGCCAGCAGACCTGAGAATTTTCCAACACATTGGGGAGAATTAAGTCGCGATGTCCGCCGAGCGCGCGTGTGTATGCGGCTGCGATCTCCTCGCGACGTGAACGAATTTCATCCAAGCGGCTCAATTGACTCGAGGCGAGCGCCGCAAGTGGCTCAGCGAGCCGAGCGTCGTAGCCCATCCCAGAGAACGCCATAAGCATTCCAAGGTCTTGAGATTGATTTGGGAAGCTCTGGCGATCGACTCGCCCCTGATTCCGCAGTGCTCGGCATGAAGCCGCAAGTCGATCGTCATGGGTCACGATTGCTCCGCCTTCGCCAGCGTTGATTGGCCGATTAGGACCAAACCCAAATACGCTCAATCGACCGAACTTGCCAACGTTATCGCTGCCAATGGTTGAGCCGAGTCCTTCGGCCGCATGTTCGACCATTGGGATTTCAAAGCGAGAGCAGAATCCAATCAGCTCTGGCAGTCCCGCTGGATTACCAAGAACTGGCACGCCGATGACAGCGCGTGTCTTGGATGTCACTTTCGATTCGGCGTCCGTCACACTCATGTTGAGTGTTCTTGGATCGCAGTCGACGAAGATTGGTGTTGCTCCGATGGCAATGACCGAATTCACGTTCGAAGAGAATGAGAGCGTCGGCACGAGAACCTCGTCGCCGATTCCGATGCCAAGCGCACGAAGGCAAATTTCCAGCCCAGCCCCCGCGCTCGATACGCCAATGGCAAATGGTCGGCGAACGACGGTCGCCAAATGGGCCTCGAATTCCAAGAGCGCGCTCCCCATTGTCAGGCGTGAACCTTGCAGCGTGGCGAGCACGGCGTCGCGGTCAGCATCAGTGAGATCTGGTTTACTTAATGGAATTTCGTATTTCATTTTATTTTGAGTTGTGAGAGTGCTTGATCCCCGCGTCCGCTGTGTCGAGCGAAGAGCCACGCAGCTTGCACGAGCAGCGTCGGGTCAAGATCGCCTCCGCCTGCTGCGACGATTCCGAGTTCTTGCAGAAGAGCCGGTGAGAGATTTGGTTTGCCCCGCGCAACAGCAAGGATGGCCAATGCATCGCCTCGCCGTGTCAGCGTTCCACGAACTCGTTCAGCCACCGTTGCCGCTTCAGGTGTCGCTGCATTGCAGAGCGCAAGAATTAAGATCTCTTGAAATTGCCGTTCTCCCTCAGCAGCCTTGATGAGTGATTCGATTGCGCCAGCGTCAACCAACGCCAATCGACTCGCGCAATCAAGTACGACCGTTGAAAGGGCGGATGTATTGGTCGGCGCAGACAAGAACAGCGTCAGCAGATGTCGCCAGACTTGCGCGCCGAGTGCTGGTGGCAATCCGGCGGCACGCCTCACAGCCCACTCTGCGCTGGGACGATTCGCCCGATCGATTACAACTTCAAGCGCAGAGGCGAATGCTTTGGGATCACCCGACGCATTTGCTTCGATCGCATCAGCGATCGCTTCGACGAGTGGCTCGCCATTTCGTAGCGCCGAACCCATGCCTGCTTCAACGTTCTTTTCTTGCGACATGAGTTGCAACCCAGCTCGGACGAGTGCTGATTGACCTCGCTCATGCGTCGTGAATTTCCGCCATTCCTGCTGTCCAATCGGTGGATCCAGTACAAGAGCGGATCCATTGACAATCATGCGCGTGGGCCACGTGTACGAATCATCTTGCACGATGTCCACGACTGATTTGATTGGTGCTTTGACTCCGTACAACAGGAGGGCGCGCGCCAATTCTTGAATAACTGCGTTTCGAATCTCTGGTGATCGCGTCGCAACTCGAGCTACGAATTGCTTCCACGCAGCGTCATCGCCCGCCTCAAGCAACAATGCTGCGGCGAGTCCAGAGACTTCATCAGACGGATCAGTCGCAGCTTCACGAAGCCCAATGTCTGTCATTTTTTCACTCTGCCGATGCAACTCCGCATTGAGAACAACTTGGTCAAGGAGCGGAAGATCTTTCAGTTTCAGGAGTTCGCGAATCGTCGCTGGGCTGACAAGACGGAAGCCAACGGCATTGCGGATTGTGGTCGAACGATCTTCGACTGCAGAGAGTTGAACGACTCGAAGCGGATCGATGTCCCGAGGCTTCGAGAGTTCGGCGAGTCCGAGGATCCCATCGACGCGCGAACTCCAGTTGGATGATTGCGACAGGGACTCAAAGAAAGGACGTAATGCTTCATCGTTGAGTGCACGAAGCGAGACGATCAGCGCATGATTCTCGCCAGTGCTCGAAGGTGATGCGCAGCGCTGCAACGTTGAGACTGCGCCGTCGAAGTGATCTGTTCGCGTGTACTGAGCCGTCGCCGATGATCCTCCAACGAGTGCTGCGCAAAGCAACACGGCGTGGGTCAGTTTCGACATAACCCGCGGGCCAGAGGGTCGGAGAATTCGAGGAGCTTGTGAACGAATGTCGGGCACAAGTCGAAGTGTAACGAAAGGATGAGAAGATCCGATTAAGTCCGCACGCGGAGGACTTCGCGGCGGGTGCGTTCGCTGAGATCGGCGGCTGATAGGTGGTCGTTTCGTGCCGTGAGCATCTCGGATCGGTCGATCATGGATCGATATCTCGCTGCGGCAGCATGAATGGTGGAATGGCTCGAACGACCAAGCGCCGTGGCGATTTCAGGGAACGACAATGTCGTCATTTCACGAGCGAGGTGAGCTGCAAGTCCTCGCGCTGTGACCACTCGTCGATGCCGTCCGATTCCGACAAGATCGTCTCGTTCGACCCCAGTGGTCACGCAAACCGCTTGCAGAATCTCAGCGACTCGGACTGGTCGGCCTACATGCGATATGGTCGACCGCCCGAGTGCCCGTTCGACCAAAATCTGTCCGTTGCCCATTTCGATTCCGCCAAGAGAATTCACGGCGGCGACAGTCATGACGGCGCCCTCAATTTCTCGGACGCTCGTTCCAGCACGATCCACCAACGTCTCAATGGCTGCCGCGGGGAGCGCAAGCCCACGTCGCAGAGCAAACTGATTTGCCAGTGCAATACGAGTTGCGCGATCTGGATCGTCGACCTTGACCACCATGCCAGAGAGAAATCTGCTCACCAGTGCTGCGCTAAATTTGGCAATCTGCCGAGGGTGCGCATCGGACGCCATGACGATTCGGGCTCCGTGAAATCCCATCGCATCGATCGTGTGAAGGCATTCGGATTGAGTCGCAGTTTTGTTGCCAAGGAAATGGACGTCGTCGATGACAAGAAGATCGAGCCTTCTCGTCCGCCGACGGAACTGTTCAATGTTGTCCTCGCGAATGGCCGCGATGAATTCGTTGGTGAATTGTTCGCCCGTTGCGTATCGCACTTTGGCATTTGGTTGACGCTCTCGAAAACGTCGACAAATTGATTGCAATAAATGGCTTTTCCCAACGCCACATGATCCATGGAGAAACAGAAGTCGCAGTGGATCCTTTTCGACCTCCGCAACCTGTCGAGCGCTTTCGAAGGCCAGACGATTGGGGGGAGCAATGAGAAAATCTTCAAATCTCTTCCAACCCGCTCCCGACTCTTCACGGGGCGAAGCGGAAACCGCCTTGCGTGTAGTTGAATTCGCTACGTTTCTTGGAGTGATCACATTGGAATTGATCCGCTCGCCAGCGATCGACGATGGCTGTGACTTTGCCGGAGTCGCATCTGATCGGACGCAGATGGTGACGGAGGAGTCGTCAGTCACAACCGTTCGAGCGATCTCGACAACCTCGCAACGAAAGTGTCGTTCAATCCAGTCGGCAGCGAACTGATTCTGAGCGGTAATTCGCACCTCGCCCGGGAAAAGATCGACCTGCGCATTGTCTTGAAACCATAACTCATACTTGCGTGCGCCCAACCGGTGTCGAAGTCCCTCTTGAAGCGCCTCGAGGGGGGTGGCAGAAGAGTTTGTGGAACTCGACTCGCATTCGGTTGCCGTTGATCTGTGCATCATGCAAACTCCAGACAAGGAGACCACTGCGCTCGAATGAATCGAACAGCGATCCCAGTTCACCCAAGTTTCTTGTGACGGATCCTTCCACGCCAACGGTCGGTGCTTTGCGCTCTGAGTCACTCGTGGGACTTGCAGAAGGCGATCGAGCCACCAAACGGTTCGCACGCTCATCCATGAGTTGCGGCTGGAAAAATATATCCGATCTCACATCCCTTTCGCCTCACTCGACAGGAAGTTTTTCGCCGGCGTGCGCTAAATCTCGATATTAGAAAGCGATATGAGAGCAAAAAAAATATCTCAAACATGCCTGCGGAGAGTTGTCCACGGAAGGTGGATAAGTCGTGGGAATCCGTTGTGACTAGGTCGCAGCCCGCCCGATGAGCGCTGTCCGGCGGAGCCGAGTTGCAAATCCACGCGATTGATAGAGCCTCATTGCTGGGCCATTCAACTCGTCACACGCAAGTGCGACTGGCTGGTCGCTCGATTTTTGAATAACTCCCAGTGCATGATCGAGCAAATGGCCGCCGAGACCTCGCCCACGCGCATTTGGTGCGAGACCAAAGTAGACAACTTCGACGCAATTCGAAGTTGGAATTTCGCTCATCAGTGAGACGCCTGATGGCGTGCCATCCACTTCGAGAATCAACCACCTTTGCGGATCGAGTGGCCCCGTATTGATGTGCCCATCCAAGATGTCCGAGGTGCGTCGCATTTGCGCAAGTCCTGGGCAATCGAGTGAGTCGATATAAGTTGCCGCGAGCAGTTGTTCCAGTTGGTCACGATTTTCTGTTTTCCATGGTCGTATTGTCACTCCCGCAGGAATGGAGTCAGTCGTACGTGATTGTCGAATGCGGACGAGTTCGAGGTACGCGAGGGTTCCAATGGAATTCATCCCGCCAGCAGCGAGCATCGAAAGTTCATCGCTGCGCAGCGGTTCGATGAGCGCCTGCACGATGACTGCGTCAAGTTTGGCGGCGGCAGAGAGTGCGGTTCGAATCAACGCAGCACCTCGATCCTGATCCGCCTTTGTTCGTGGCGGAGTAACGAAAAGCATGGCTGTCCGACCAGGAGAGCGGGTCAAGAGGGCGGCGTTGGCGATGTTCCCACCGATGTCAGAGATCGCAAAGAGTAATTCTTCATGCGGATCAGCAGCGCGTTTGGTGTATCGGGCGGCGCGTTGATGGGATCCCCCAAAGACTGCGATCATTGCTTGTGATCGCCGATCTGAGTGAGGCGAGAAAATCTCAAATGATTCGCTCGAGGCGCTGCTCATTGGCAAGAGGGTAGCAACCACCAACTACGCTACAATCGAAAACATGAGCTCTTCGACACGGAACCTTTTCTGCATGTTCGCCCTCGGCGCTTCGGCGTTTGCTCTCACGGCTGCCCAAGATTCGGGCGCAGGATCCGCACCGAAGGCTCCCAAGCAGTCGGTGCCTCAGGCTGCGAAGCCACTTCAGACAGATCCTTCGTTGACACTGCCACCAGAACCGAGTGCAGGAAACTGGCAACTTGATTTTTACCCAGGTGATCTTCGTGTGTATTCCGATCCAGAGACGCACAAGAATTACTGGTACTTCACTTATAAGGTTGTGAATCGAACGGGGCAAGATCGTTGGTGGGCTCCAACCATGGAACTTCTCGAGGATCACGG
Organism: uncultured bacterium; assembly: GCA_903919715.1. GTDB lineage: Bacteria > Planctomycetota > Phycisphaerae > Phycisphaerales > SM1A02 > F1-60-MAGs104. The sequence continues at coordinate 55,949 of CAIXJC010000015.1, forward strand.
TGGGCTTCGTCGATCTGGCAAAGATGTTTCGGCAATCACGTCCAAGCGCATTGAGGCGCTCATTGGAAACAAATTGATCGAAGATCAATACCAAGTTCTTGGCGAGATTCGCCAAGGCGAGGCGAATGCGAAGGAAGGCTTCGTCGTTTGGAGCGAGGATTCATTGCTCGCAACGGAACTCCATCTCTTCATTCGTGGGATGTCGAGTGAGTTCAAGAAAATCCCCAACCCAAGCGGTAGCGGCGAGGATGTGACGATGCATAAAACGATGAAAAGGGATTATCGAGTATCAGGAGATGCAGAAGCTCGCGGGTCGACTCCGGTTGAATGTGAGCAAACCGAGTGGATTCTTCGCTAAGAAGCCTTGATTGAAGGAGGGCTGGTCCGAGGCCCGCCCAATTTTTCCCTGTGAATTCGGCGCGAAGGGGGTTGCTCGATAAGGCATTTGGCTTTATGATGGGGGGCTCGATCAGATCACCCGCGGAGTATCAAACTATGGCGCACAAAAAAGGACAAGGTTCAACTCAAAACGGTCGCGACTCAAACGCGCAGTTTCGAGGAATCAAACTATTCGGCGGACAACTGGCACAAGCTGGAGCCGTCTTGGTCAGCCAGTGCGGAACGAAGTGGAAGGCTGGCTATCTCGTCCATCAAGGGCGGGATTACACGCTGACTGCGCTTGTCAACGGTACGGTTCGCTTTCGCGGGCGCTCCGTCGACATTATCCCTGCGGACCCAAACACTCCGCGAATGGCGATCGATCGCTGACGATTTCTGATCGACATCCGCCACGAAACAGTTTCGACTTGTTTCGTGGGTGAGTCGTAGAGGATCTCTCCAATCATGTTCATCGATACCGCAATCATCCTGATTCGCTCGGGAAAAGGCGGGGATGGCTGTATGCACATGTTGCGGCTGAAGGGCAACGCCAAGGGCGGGCCAGATGGCGGCGATGGAGGAAAGGGCGGCGACATCATTGTGACGGCCAATTCACACATCGACACTTTGGTCGAGTTCGGTTTTCGTCCGCACTGGTTCGCACAGGAAGGCGAGTCTGGTTCCAAGAAAAAATGCGCTGGCAAGGCGGGGGTTGATTGCATTCTTCCTGTGCCTCTTGGAACGCAGATCTTCGACGCAGAAACCAATGAGCTTCTCGTCGATATCACCTCGCCGGACCAGTCCGTGATTTTGGCGCATGGCGGCCACGGCGGTATTGGTAACGATCGCTTCAAAACCGCCGTTCACCAAACTCCAACCGAATTCACGCCAGGTGGACCATCGATCGAGCGTCAACTGAGGATGGAACTTCGGCTCATTGCAGACGTGGGATTCGTTGGGCTTCCCAATGCGGGAAAGAGCACGTTCCTTCGTGCGACGACGCGAGCACAGCCCAAGATCGCTGCATATCCATTCACCACACTCGCCCCGCAGCTTGGAATCGCGGAACTTTCTGATGAACGCCGTTTGGTCCTCGCGGATCTTCCGGGTTTGATCGAAGGCGCATCGCAAGGAGTCGGGCTTGGGCACGATTTTTTACGGCATATCGAGCGCACGCGTGTCATTCTCCATGTATTGGATGTTGCACCGCCGGATGGGAGCGATCCGCTGGAGAATCACCGAACGATTCGCCGTGAACTCGCAGAGTTTAGCGAACAACTTGCTCGTACGCCAGAGATCGTTGTGCTGAACAAGGTTGATCTGATTCCCGAATCCGATCGTGCGGAATTTCTTCGCGATCTTGTTGATCGCTTCGAACGTGACCGCGGAGTTCGTCCACTCGTTGCTAGTGGCGCGAGCGGTGAAGGAGTTCGGGCAGTCTTGGAATCGGTCTGGGAATTGACCAGGCGGGTGCGCGAGCAGTCGCCTGTCACTCTTCGTCAAACTTCTGATTGACGAGTTGAATGATTTGGGCGAGCGCGTTCGCTTCGTCTTGGCCGTCACACGAAATTTCTAAAGCGGTCCCTGCAGTCGCTGCAAGTAAAAGCATTTGCATGATGCTCTTGCCGTCGATCCACTCAGATGAATCTATTCGTCGAACTCGAATGGTTGCTTCAAAACCGTTTGCCAACTGGACAAAGCTCATAGCAGGTCGAGCATGCAGGCCGAGTTGGTTGAGAATCTTGGCTTCGCCGTTGACCACGGAGTCGTCTCAGCTTCCAGACGGTGCGGAATCCGTTTCATCGATGAGCAAGGTCACATCATCAACGTTGCGTGCTTGGCGCAAGAAGCGTCGAAAGCCTTCTTGACTCAGCGCGCCGAACACAGTCTCCATCGCATTCAAGTGCGATTCTGGATCGCTCAGTGGGCTCAACATAAAGACGATGGCATGGACCGGCTGGCGATCGAGGGAGTTGAAGTCCACGCCACTCGAAGAAACGCCGATTGCCGCATGCGGCTTCGTAACTAAAGTTGTTTTCGCATGAGGAACGGCGACTCCGTGTCCAAAGCCAGTCGAACCTTTTTTCTCCCGTGCAATCGCTTCCTTGAGAAGCGCTGCTCGCGAATCAGTTGTTACCACGCCGCTAGCGATGAGTGCGTCGAGCAGTTCTCCGATCGCCAAATCACGCTTGGTGTTTTGTAACGACGGGAGGACGGCTGTGGTCACGACGATGTCACGGAGCTTCATCGTTGGTGATCATAGCGCCTTGCATCCAAAGGGGGTTCAGTACCGATGGTGATGTCGAACTCGGTCTTTGTAATGCGACAGTTGTCGTGCGCTTCGATCGACGGCAAGATCAACGCATGCATAGAGATCATTGTGGCGATAGTTGCATACAAAGTCCTCGTGTCGTTCGACATCGGAGCGGATTTCGACATGGAAACCTCGCGGAGCCCGCTCGATCGTGACAGCAAGTTGTTGCAACCCATTGAAGAAACGTGGGAGTTTTCCGACCTTCGACTCGATGTATTTCGTGACGGCTTCAGTCAGTTCCATGTGTTTTGCGCAAATTGTGATGAGCACGTTTCTATCCTCCATATCTGGTGGACAATCGGCCGTGCATCGGCAACCGCTGCCGCAAGGATTCCGTCGTCTGGCGCCAAGGTGTGGCGCTTGGGGCGGCGAGATCACGCACGACCATCTTCAAGAATCCACTCCCAGATCGACCATCTCGAATCACTTCCATCAACAATCGAACGAACGAGTTTTTCTCGTTGATGTCCTGTTGGCTCTTCCTTGGAAATGTTTCGGAAATAATTTTCACGGGGTGAGGGAATGTCCTGATACCAAGTTCACCTCAACTATCGAATAGAAACTGCCCCGACGAAAACGAACTTTGACATTTTCTCCTGATCTCCGATCGGCCATCGCGAGCAGATAGTCGCCCACGGAGCGGATTTCAACTGCGCCGATATTGGTGATGACATCTCCAGCGCGAATCCCTGCTCGAAGTGCGGGTCCGCTGGGTTGGACAGAGTCAATACGAACACCGTCTGGCAGATTTGAGATTGTCGTTCCCATGACGCCATCGCCTGGGTCGATCGTCGAATCTTGACGTCCTCGGTCGTGAACCCACTCTTTCCACTGAGCTTCGATCTTTCCAATTGGAGCGCCGAAACTCGCCTCAATCGCGCGACGTCCAGTGGAATCATCTTTCCAACTGGCGGTGTAAAGCCGATACCAACTCGTCAACTTCCCTTGGGATGCGAAGTACATCAACATTGATCTTGCCTGCGCATAATTCCACTGAGGTTGAGCCATGAATGATTCAGAATCAAGCGCAAGGAAGTCGACCCATGGCATGGTTTGATGCTGTCGCACACGGTCGAAGGCATCGTTCGTGCGGAGATTTGGAAGGATGACGAGCTCACCACTGGGACCCAACTTCCAATCTTCGAAGAGCGTTGCGAGTCCCTCTTGAATCCAGATGGGATGGCGTTGATTCAATTGTTGCATTTGGCCATAGTGGCGGACGTGCGTGTACTCGTGCCGCAATGTCGCGCCAGTATCGCGTGTCACCAAGCGACGGTCTTCATGGACATAGAGGCCGCCATGTTGGGGATCATGCAGAAACTTGTTGGCGTCGGCAGGAGTTGCGACGATAAGCAGGACTGTGTCGGGCTGAATTTCGCTGAAGAAATTCTTGGTGAGAGTTGCAGAGAGCGTCTCGATTGTGTTCATCGCTCGGCGAAATCCTTCGGGTTCCACCGCAGATGCCAGTATGAGATTCAGTGATGCGTTCTCTTCAATTCGATATCGCCCACCGCCAAATTCGGCGAGCCATGACTGCAGCGACCGCCGAGCGATGGCATCGTTGCCAGTGATTGCGAGTTTGGGAGCGGAGTCGCGCATTTGATGACGAACCGCACGAACTTGTTCCCATGATTCATGAGCGCGCAATCGACTCAAGTCTGGGTGCTCGTCGAGTGCCTTGTCGTCGGTCCATCCAGCGCGTAAGGCGCGTATTGCATACATCGCTGCTCCCCGAGAATCGCCAAGTCGAGAAGCGATCCTCGAGGCATCGAAAAGTACTTGGGGATCTGCGGGATGAATCGTCAGATACGACTCGATCAGTGCAAGTGCTTCGGTGCCGCGATCTGCGGCGACTAGGCGAGGCACGGCCAGTTCAAGCTCTCCTCTCGACGGCGCAGGTGGAACGGCATGCGCACACTCTGCAAGTGACGCAACTGCCAACACAATCAACCAGTGGCGCATTCCAACATATTAGTGCTGACGCGCGGCCCAGAGTCGGATCGCCTGGGGATATGCGATACGTTCTTCGGCAATGACGCGCTTCGACAACGACTCGGCATCATCATTCGGCAGCACCTCGACTCGGCGCTGGATGAGTGTTTCGCCGTGGTCATATCGATCATCGACGAGATGGACTGTGCATCCTGACTCGCATGCGCCGCTTGCGATGACCGCTTCGTGGACGCGGCGTCCGTACATGCCTTGGCCACCAAATGCAGGTAAGAGAGCAGGGTGAACGTTGAGTGCTCGCCCCTCCCATGATTTGACTCGAAGGGGTCGCAGATACCCACCGAGGAGAATCAATTCGATGCCGTGTGCATGCAAGAGTTCGTCAAGTTGATCGCTTGCGGCGGGGGATGGTTGACCTGGGAGAACGACCACGTGCCGATTTGATCCTGTGCAACGAGTGACAGCTGGAATGTCGTAGCGGTGTGCGACAACAAGTGCGATGTGAACTGGAATTTCGCCTCGCTGTTCGCATTCAATCAGATTGAGAGCGGTTGAACCGCTGCCAGAGACGAGAACTGCTGCAGTGAATGTGCGAGGAACGGTCGTCACGAGATCGCGTGTCCGTCGTCGGAATTCAGCGTCGCAGGATTGGTGTATGGAATCGGCTTGTGATTCGCATCAAGTGCAACCATCTTGATCGTTGAATCCGTGACGCGCACATTCTTCCCTGTGGAATAGCGCTCGGCTTCGACGAGAATTCGAATTGTGATGGAGGTCCGCCCAGTCGTGATGGTCGTAGCGCGCAGCGTGACTAATTCGCCAACATAGACAGGAGCGACGAATTCAATTCGCTCAACCATCACGGTGACCCAGCGGTGCAGCCCGAGCGATCTCGCATGTACATAGGCCGCCTGATCGATATAGCTCATGATGACTCCGCCAAAGACGGTTCCACTGTGATTGGTGTCACGTGGCATCGTCATCACACGAAGTACTAGCTCGCCATCTGGATGCGACATAGAGGCGATCCTAACCGCTGTTCTTGCAAGAGTCAGGTGTTACGAATCGTCGCTGTTTTCGCACTCTTGCGAGGAGGCTTCTTTGCAATCGTGGGGTTCTTTGAGGGCGCCCCAACGAGGCGGCGGAGATAATGGCCCGTGCTGCTGGTCTCGTGCGCTGCGACATCTTCTGGCGTTCCAGCGGTGATGAGCGAACCGCCAGCATCCCCGCCTTCGGGGCCAAGATCGATAATCCAATCGGCCGATTTGACAACATCCAAATTGTGTTCAATCACCACCAATGTGTGCCCAGCATCTCGCAATCGGAGCAGAACGGTCAGCAGTCGAGCGACGTCTGCGAAGTGCAATCCGGTCGTGGGCTCATCAAGGATGTACAGGGTGTGCCCGTTTGCTTGGCTTCCAAGTTCGGTTGCCAACTTGATCCGCTGCGCCTCACCGCCGGACATTGTGGTTGATGCTTGGCCAAGCTGAAGGTATCCCAAGCCAACGTCGCGCAGACACGCAAGCATGCGTGCGATCTTGGTATTCGCCTCGAAGAATGAGCACGCATCATCGACGGTCATGCTCAATACGTCTGCGATTGATTTGCCGCGATATCGAATCTCCAGAGTTTCACGATTGAATCGCGTGCCACGACATGCCTCGCATTCGACGAACACATCTGGAAGGAAATGCATTTCGATGCGGCGCACTCCTTGGCCTTGGCACGTTTCACATCGACCTCCTTTTACGTTGAAGGAAAATCGTCCGATTGGATAACCGCGAATTTTCGCTTCAGGAACACGGGCGTAGACCTGTCGAATATGGTCAAAAATCCCTGTGTATGTAGCGGGATTTGACCGCGGAGTTCTCCCGATGGGGGATTGGTCCACCTCGATAACGCGATCGACTTGATCCATTCCGCGCACCGAGTCATGTTGGCCAGGAGTTACACGCATACCCGAAACATCTCGTTGCGCAGTGCGCAGAAGAATGTCGCCGACGAGTGTGCTTTTACCGCTTCCCGAAACTCCAGTCACGCAGATGAATCCGCCGAGGGGGAATGAGACATCAATCCCTTTCAAGTTGTTCGCTCGTGCTCCCTTGACCACAATCGCGCGTTTGGCACTCAGCGGAGTGCGCGTGGTGGGAAGTGGTATCGAAAGCGTCCCGTTGAGATATTGCCCCGTCAGACTGGTTGGTGCGGCGCAAATATCTTTGAATGATCCTTGCGCGACAATCATTCCGCCGTGGCGTCCTGGTCCAGGTCCAACATCGATCAGATGATCGGCGGCGCGAATCGTGTCCTCGTCATGTTCGACGACGAGCACGGTGTTGCCAATCGTCGTCAGTCGGCGAAGTGTTGCAACCAGTCGATCATTGTCGCGTTGATGGAGGCCGATCGTTGGTTCATCAAGTACGTAGCACACTCCGACCAATCCAGAGCCAACCTGTGTCGCCAGACGAATGCGCTGCGCTTCACCTCCCGAAAGTGTGGAAGACGTGCGATCCAGAGTGAGATAGTTCAGGCCGACAGAATTCAGAAAACCTAAACGGGCGTCGATCTCCTTCAGGACGGGCTCGGAAATGGATTTTCCGGCGGCGCTCAATTTCAATTCGGCAAGGAATTGTCGGGCGAATTCGATGGAAAGCGCAGAAATCTGTGCGATGTTCAGCGTCTGCTCTCGTCCGTGCAAGACAACCGATCGGGCCTCTGGGCGCAGTCGACTGCCTTGGCAAGATGTGCAAGGTTTATTGCTGGTGTATGCATGAAGTCGTTCTCGGACAAATGCACTTTCAGTTTCGAGGTATCGACGTCGCAAGTTCGGTAGGACGCCTTCGAATGTAAAGCCCAACTTTGTTTGATCTTCATCCGTCGTTCCATGCATCAACATTTGCCGAATGCGTGCGGAAAGTTTCGCAAAGGGAGTCGCGGGATCCGTCTGGGTATCTGCGCAGAATCTCTTGAGCGTCCGTGAATACCAAATATTCATTCTGCGGCCGTTCTTACGCCACGGCTCTATTGCCCCCTCCGCAACGCCACGTGATGGGTCGGCAACAACTAAGCCTTCGTCGAATTCGTCGACGCATCCCAGTCCAGCGCATGCGGGGCAGGCACCATGCGGCGAGTTGAACGAGAACAGTCGAGGCTCCATCTCTTCAATCGAGCATTCTGGATGGTCGGGGCATGCAAATCGTTCGCTGTATCGAATCTCTTTCCATGCATCGTCGACCTCGACGAGAATCATCAACGCTCCTGAACCAGTGCGCAGGGCTGTTTCGACGCTTTCAGAAAGTCTTTGACGCTCGGTCGCCGTGGGGACCAAACGGTCGACGACCGCTTCGATGTCGTGCATCTCATACCGCTTGAGTTTCAGCGGATTTTCGCCTCCAGACTTCATTGCATCGCGAAGATCGATAATTGATCCATCAACACGAATTCGCACAAATCCGCCTCGTTGCAACTCTTCTGCAACATCTTTGTGATAGCCCTTTTTCCCGCGAATGATCGGAGCACAGACCATGATCTTGCGTTCACTCAGAGTTGCAAGGATATTTTCAACAATCTGCGTTGCAGTCGTGGCCGAGATGGGCTTTCCACAAAGTTTTCCCCGTTGATCTTGGTGCCAACATCGTGGATCTCCGCAGCGGGCAAAAAGTAAGCGCAAGTAATCGTAAATTTCCGTGGTGGTTGCCACGGTGGAGCGAGGAGAATGTCCTCCCGAGCGCTGCTCAATCGCAATCGTGGGGGGGAGCCCATCGACGGATTCCACGTTCGGTTTTTTCATTTGATCCAGAAACTGACGCGCATACGCAGAGAGGCTCTCCATGTATTTGCGCTGCCCCTCAGCGAAAATCGTGTCGAATGCCAGCGAACTTTTCCCACTTCCCGAGACGCCTGTTATCACCACCAATTGATCGCGAGGAATGCGGACGTCAATTCCACGCAAATTGTGTTCGGAGGCACCTTTCACTTGAATGAAGCGCCCTTTGTCGGATAGGGAGTCGGTTTTCGAAGTCATCGTTATGGTCCGTATTGTGTCGCTTGTGGCGGAAAGGGGAAGAAAAAGTGGAAATGTCTCAAAGGGCGGGGTATTGTAGTTCAAAGAATTGTGCATCTCTTGGTCTGTTTTGACCGAATTGCTGTACACGAAAGAAGTTCGCCGTGTCCAAACCAACTCCTACTCTTGCTCTCTTAATCCCCGCAGTCACAGAACCGGTCGTCGCAAATGCTGCGACTAGTTTTATAACTAGTTCTGCAACTGGTTCTGCAGCGCCCCGGATTCGTCCATCAACGAGTGATGCAGCAACGAGACCAGTAGTTCGTGATCTCGATGAGGAACTTCGCAACCGAGGAACTCAGATTCGATTTCGAAGTCCCAAGTCGGCGTAGGCCTGCGAGCGAGAGGTTTCTCGATCCACAGTTTCCTGCCGGAGAGCTTTCTGAAAATGTTGCTCAAAAGTGAGTGGTCGATTCAATGATTGGTCATTGGGCGAACGGCTTTTATTTTTTTCGCCCTCTTCGCGCCTTGGATCCTGGTGAGCCAGGCGGTGCGCCAGGTGGAGTCAATCGACGTGGTCGCTCTTCCTCGGAGTCATCGTTTGCCTCAACCAAGTCCTGTGTCATCGCACGTACACGGGTCAGTTCGTCACGCAATTTCGCTGCCCGCTCGAATTGAAGTTCCGCCGCTGCTTCGAGCATTTCAGCTTCAAGTTCATCGGCCAGTTGCTCTCGGGGGATCTCACGCGGTGGTGATCGCTTCGAATGACTTCGACGATCAGAAGCCACTTGATCTTCAAGTGCTCGGCGATTCTCCTTGACAATCGTGCGTGGTGTGATTCCGTGGGTGGCGTTGTGCGACAGTTGCTTGACTCGGCGGCGATTCACTTCGTCGATTGCTCGCTGCATTTCTGGTGTGATGCGGTCCGCATAGAGAATGCAGCGCGACTGGGAATTTCGGGCAGCTCTTCCCATCGTCTGAATGAGACTCGATTCGCTGCGAAGAAACCCTTGGCGGTCGGCATCCAAGATCGCAACCAACGCGACTTCGGGAAGGTCGAGTCCTTCACGCAAGAGATTTACTCCAACCAATACATCGAAGAGTCCTTCGCGCAAATCTCGGAGAATTTCGAGGCGTTCGAGCGTCTCAATGTCGCTGTGCAGGTATCGCACACGGACTCCCTTGGAATGCATGAAATTCGTCAATTCCTCACAGAGCCGCTTGGTTAAAGCCGTCACGAGTGTGCGTTGGTTGCGCTCGGCAATGGGTCGTATCTGTTCGAGTAGATCGGGAATCTGGCCACGAGCTGCGCGCACTTCGACTGGCGGATCGACAAGCCCTGTCGGACGAATGATCTGCTCCGCAATGATGCCAGCAGACTTTTCAAGCTCGAATGGTGCAGGAGTAGCGCTGACGAAAATGCACTGCGGAATGAGTCCCTCCCACTCGGCGAAGGTGAGTGGGCGATTGTCGAGCGCGCTGGGCAATCGAAAACCGTGCTCGATCAAAGTTTCCTTGCGGCGCCTATCTCCAAAATACATCCCGCGAATCTGCGGAACGGCGACATGGCTCTCGTCTACGAAGACCAACCAGTCATCTGGCGTGCGGCCAGGAATTCGTCTGAAATAGTCGAGGAGGCAGAAGCTTCTTGATCCCGCAGGGCGCCCTTCCATGTGCCGAGAATAATTTTCGATCCCAGGACAGACGCCAGTCTCCGTGAGCATTTCAAGATCCCATCGGGTTCGGCCGAGCAAGCGCTGTGCTTCCAGCAGTTTTCCGGCCGATTGCAACGACAAGACTTGTTCATTCATTTCCGCTCGGATGGACGCAACCGCTCGAACCATTTGGTCCTCGGGCATCATGTAATGCACAGCGGGGAAGACGAAGATTCGATCGTCCGTTGCGAGTATCTCGCCGGTGAGCGAATCGAATCGTTCAATCCGTTCGACGACATCGCCAAAGAATTCGAATCGAATCGCATATTTCTCGTACGCCGGCCAGACTTCGATGCACTCGCCTCGCACGCGGTAACACCCTCGCTCTGGTGCGACATCATTGCGGCGATACTGCATTGCGTACAGCGACATGAGGAATCCCCGGCGATCCATCGGCTCTCCGCGGGTGACGAGCGTGGTTTTATTGGCGTATTCCTCGGGTGATCCCAGGCCATAAATGCACGAGACACTCGCGACGACGATCGTGTCTGATCGGTGGAGCAGTTGACTGGTCGCGGCCAATCGCAGGCGATCGAGATCTGCATTGCGCGAAGCATCCTTCTCGATAAAAATGTCCCGCTGCGGAATGTAAGCCTCGGGTTGGTAGTAGTCGTAATACGAAACGAAATAAGAAACCGCGTTGTCTGGGAAGAGCGCCTTGATCTCTTCGTACAGTTGGGCCGCGAGAGTCTTGTTGTGGCTCATGATTAACGCTGGGCGTTGACTCTGCGCAATGACATTGGCCATCGTGAATGTCTTGCCGGTTCCAGTCGCCCCCATCAATGTTTGGAATCGACGCCCGTCGCGCAGGCCTTCGCAGAGTTGTCTGATTGCCTGCGGTTGATCGCCCGCTGGTTCGTACGGAGAGTGCAATCGGAAGGGGATATGCATTGGGGAGTTGATCTGGAAGTCGATCTCGCAGTGGAAGCCTATGCCTTGGCTCCGCCTAGAAGTTCTCGGGGAGAACGCCGCGTTAAACTTCGTACTGCGGGAGCCGCTGCGAGAACTGCGGCGAGGCACGCTGCCGCACCTCCACTCAACACGATGCCGATGGGAACATTCAACGCAAGCTCCAGCCCCGCCATATCGCGGTAGCAACGTGTTCCCATCCATGCCAAATGAATTCCAAATGCACTCCCAGTGATTCCCGCAGTCATGCCGATCAACAAGGATTCGCTCAGGATGAGGCGGCGAACGAGTCCGCGACTTGCGCCGATCGCTTCGAGAACTCCTAACTCAAATGATCGTGTCGCAACTCCCGCTGCGATCACGCCGCCCGCGGCCAACGATGCCAATGTCATCGCACCGAGCGCAACAAATGTGCTGATCGTCAACATGATTCCGCCGATGTGAAGAATCTCATTGCGTATTGCTCTGCCACTTGCAAAGACCGCTCCAGGTGCAGCTGATTCAACTGCTGCGGCAAGGTGTTCTTCATCGATCGCAGTTGCTTCCTGTGGAATCCCCATTTGCACCAAAAAAGCTTCACGCGTTCCGAAGTACTTTGATACTCCACTAAAATCCATGAAGACGCAACTGAGGGCATTTTCCATGTACATGCTCTGGATCCCGAAGAATTGAGTGGCGACATCAAGTCCCGCAGCGCCAACCACTCCGACCACCTCGAATGAATGATGATCAGACTCACTGCCGAGTTCGATCGACGAACCAGGTCCAATGCCACGGGCCGTGCGAAACTCCGCGGCGACCAGAATCGCATTCCCATCACGCAAGCGTTTCGCGGCATATGTCGGATCGCCTTCGATCCACTCCAGCCGATTCATCTGAAGGAATGGTTCCGAATCGAATCCGATACAGACAACATTTGGCGTCGAGATTCCCTTCAATCCGATGACCTGTTGCCCGATGACTTGAAGCGGCAGATATCCGACCGCTGCTGCAGAAGTAACTCCCGGAAGCGTTCGCAGTCGATTTGTTTCCGCAGCGGAAAAACCAGTCGACTTAAAAACGAATGCATCGCCGAAACGAACGCGTTCGCTGATGTCATTGAGTATTGCACCTCCATTGGTCCAGGTGCTGACGAGAACTGAAACGCCGACCATCAATGCGCCAGCGACAAGGCCAAATCGCCATGGATTTGCAGCGAGCGAGCCCGAAAGTAGTCCCTTTGGAATGCGAAAGAGCACTTCAAACCATGGCGAAAAAACGCGACCCACGACCCAAAGAGTTGGAACGGAGAGCACAAAGAAAGCGATATGCAAGAGGGGGAGTCCGGCCAAGACATACGCCCAGAAGCGCAAGTCCTGATCTGGAATTGCGATGAGCGAGACCTGAATCGCAATGCATGCAATCCCACATCCCGCTGCAATCACGATTCCACTCTTTGATGCGGCGCTCGCTTGTGTACCAAGAGCGCGCAGCACCGAAACTCTCGATGCTTTCCATGCAGGCCACATGGCGCCGATCACTCCCGCTGCGGTCGAACCAACGACCGCAAGCGCAATCCCGGTCCACGACACAGAGAGACCTGCGGGCAGTCCTTCGCGGTAGTACGCGGTTGCGAGCCATGTGATGCCAATTCCAATTGGAATTCCGACGATTCCAGCCACCAAGCAGAGCAGTGCGCCAGCCAGCAGTTGGCCGCAGAAGAGTTGACCTCGCGACGCTCCGACGCACCGTGCCATTGCAAACGATCGCTGTTGTTCGCCGATTGCAGTGGTCATCGCAGTGGCGACGATGAACGAGCAACAGAGAAAGCCAAGCATCGTCGCAACTGAGAGAGCAATCTCACTCGCACGTGCTGGGCGGTCAAGGCCGCTGGTTGCGAGTTCCATACTTTCGAGGCGCAACGGAGTCGCAATTTTTGTTGCGTTCGCCTTCACCCAATCATTCGTATCTATCCCTTTCTTGAGAACAATTGAGATGATGGATACGTCGCCATCGCGATCATTGATTGCGCAGAGCACTCGCCTTGAAAGATGTCCTGTCGGTCGTTGTAGCGCCCCCAGAGTCGGCCGTTCACGCACCCCAGTGACCGTGAGTTGAACTGGATCTCCAAAGTGGACGACCGACAGCACGGTCCCTGGTTTGGCGTCCAACATGCGCGCAGCAACTGGGTCGATGCCGATTTCTCCTTCGGATTCTGGTGCGCGTCCAATGGTGTATTTCATCTGATCGAATGCGCGATCCTCGGCCAAATCGGTCCCGCGACATTGCAGCGTTGCATGAAACTTCCGTCCCTCTGAATCAACTGCGCCGTCCGCACGCTGAACTGAAATTGATCCATTCAGCCTTCCAGCGGCAGCGACGACATCTGGCAGCGTGCGAATAAATTCGATCTCCTTTGAATCGAATTCCGCACCATGCTGATGAACGACTCGCGCATCGGCTTCTCCGATCACCTCACGCATGCGGACATCGATGTTTGTCAGTGCCGTGGTTAAAGCACAGCTAATCGTGACCACGAGGGTCGACGCGAGCGCAACGGAAACTCCAACGAGAATCGTGCGGCTAGGCCGTCCGAGCAAGCTCAGACGAGCGATGTGCCAACTGGGAGGGATCGAGTCCATGACTTTCAAAATCTCCAGCAACGCGACCGTCTTTCAGGATAAAAGTCCGACGACAGTGAGAGGCGGCGATCGCCTCGTGAGTCACCATCAGGACGACCATCTTTCGCTGTGCCGCCGTCTCTTCGAGCAGTCGCCACAGTGCCGCGCTGCTCGTTGAATCAAGATTGCCGGTCGGTTCATCTGCGAGAATGACTGGCGGGGCAAAGAATAATGCGCGTGCAATTGCGACGCGTTGCTGCTCGCCACCTGACAGCGCTTCAGGGCGGTGATGAATTCGGTCGCGCAGACCAAGTTCGCTGAGGAGTTCTCGTCCGCGAATTTCGAGTTCCTTCGTTGGCCGACCGTCGAGTACGCCAGGCAATATGGTGTTTGCGAGAGCATCAAGCGTCGGCAGCAGATTGAACTGCTGAAAAATAACTCCGATTTCACATCGGCGATACCTGACGAGTTGATCCTCTTTCATCGCATGGACGGCAGAACCACCTACGAGCAGTTCTCCGACGTCGGGGCGATCGAGTCCCGCCAACAAATGCAACAGGGTGCTCTTTCCACTTCCCGAACGTCCCATCACTGCATAGAAACCAGGTTCACGAATTTCAAGATCGACCCCTCGCAGTGCTTCGACATCGCGACTGCCGGTTTGGCCACCCGATTTCCTCGCAGCTGCGGATCCCGCAACGGCGTAGGTTTTTCGAACGCCGCGTACCGAAATCATCGCGTCAACTGACGGGATGTTTGGCGTCATAAGTTGGTGCATCCATCAATCCGCTCAGTTTTCCACTCTCCGCAGATCGAATCTTCACAAGCCAGCCCTTGCCAAATGGATCACTATTCACGAGCGACGGATCTTTGACCACATCTGGGTTCACTTCGACGATCGATCCCGCAAGAACGCTATAAATGTCGCTTGTTGTCTTGACGCTTTCGACTTCCCCAAGGCTCGCGCCTGATTCGATCTTGGTCCCAGTTGGTTTCATCTGGACATAAGTCACGTCCGTCAGTTCATTTGCAGCAAATTGGGTGATTCCGACGACGACATTCTCTCCGTCGAGTCGAAACCATTCGTGTGAATCGGTGAATTTGCAATTGGAAGGACTTGGCATGAGATTCTCCTTATGGGGGTGGCGGATGATAGCCACCTGTTATCCTCTGCGTGTCGGTTTGGCAGGGTCGAATCTTATGAGTAACCAAATTCTTCTTTCACTCTCGGGCGCATGCCTCCTTCAACCGCTTCCTCGAAAGGGAACCAAGTTGGAGTTGTTGGACATGCCGCAGTTCGTGGCGGAAGAACTTGAACTCCGCGGCTTAAATCTCCCAGTGGAACTGATCCGCGGACACTCTGCGACGACATTGGAAAAGTTGCGTGATCAAGCGGATCGGATGCATTGTCCCTGCTTGATTTTGTATCAGGACGAAGTCCTTGACTTTCACGGAAATCCGGAAGGGGCGACTCAGACGCTTAAAAACCTTGGGCGTGCTGCGAAGATGCTCGGGTGCGGAGAATTGGCTGTGCGGGTCAACTGCCCCAGAGAGAGCATTGTCTCGGTTGCTGCTTCGATGAAGATGGCTCTTGAAGTCATTCAGCAATTTGAAGTCAATCTCTTGATTCGTCCTTCGGTTCAGCCAGTCGATCATCCTGAAGTCATCATGGAACTTGTCAAGAAGATCGGCGGCTTTCACATCAGCGCGATGCCGAGCTTCGCAAATGCTTATGCCACTGGAAACGGTGTTGAGACCTTACGAAAACTTGCCCCGTATTCGGCGGCGATCGAAGTGACTGTGACGGGTGTTGGCAAACAAGGCGATGCTGCAGGATGGAAACTTGATGAGTTCGTCGAAGCGTTACTGACTTTGGGTTATGTCAACAAACTCTCGATCGATTGGTGCGGAACGACCAATTGGGTGCAAGGAATACAAAAAACCCGTGAAAGACTGTTGGAATTGATGGGGCGCGAGGACCCAGTCGCATGAGTTCTCCGATCATCGTCACGATCGATGGTCCAGCCGGTACTGGCAAGTCTTCTGCGGCATCCCGACTTGCGGATCTGTTGGGATTCGACATGCTCGACACTGGAGCGATGTACCGAGCTGTTGCGCTTCTCGCCGTCGAACAAGGAATCGATCCTCATCATGAAGCGGAACTCGCTGTCGCTATGGATCGTGCGACATTGGACGTCGACTTTTCTTGTCGACCGCCGATTATTCGCCTTGACCATCGAGATGTTCGCAATCGAATCAGAGATAGTGATGTCACACGGATCGTGTCGCTCATTGCCTCACACCATGAGGTTCGCGTTCGTTTGGTGAAGGCTCAAAGATTGGTCGCACTCCAGCACGAACGGTTAGTGACCGAAGGACGCGATCAAGGAAGTGTCGTGTTTCCAGATGCGACGGTTCGCGTGTGGCTCGATGCACGCCCCGAGGTTCGGGCTCATCGGCGAACGGAAGAATTACGTGCCCGCGGGCAGCAGGTTGATGAGAAGCGAGTTCTCGACGAGATCGTTGAACGTGACGCATCCGATCGTGGTCGCGCCGAAGGTCCGCTGCGACAGCCGATTGGAGCTGCTGTCATCGATACGAGCGATCTCACTTTCGAAGCGGTTGTTGGTGAACTTGAACGACTCGTCCGAGCCAAATTGCATGATGCGAATGTCGAATGTGGCTGCGGGGGCAGTGCGTGAGAAACTCATTTGCCCACCGGCGTCGTGCGCCGGGAGCGGGCTTTGTAAAAACTGCATTTTGGGATGGATGCTCCCAAATATGCCAAAGCGTCCTTTCGTGGCGTTATCGATTTCGCGTTGAAGGGGCGGACAGAGTTCCGGCTCATGGGCCAGTCATCTTTATTGCCAACCATCAGTCGTATCTTGATCCGATGATTCACGGACTTGCGGTCGGTGATCGTGCGCCTCGACCGATGGCGAAAGAGGAACTTTTCCGCGCGCCAATTTTCGGAAGCGTACTTCGTGCGCTCAATTGCATTTCAGTTCGCTCGGACGGAGGAAACCGAGATGCCGTTCGCTCTGCGCTCGATGAACTCGCCGCGGGTCGAACCATCATGGTCTATCCAGAAGGTTCACGCTCCCCAGATGGATCGTTAAAGGAATTCCGCCGAGGTGTCGAATTGCTCGCGCGAAAGTCTCGTGCTCCGATCGTTCCAATGGGAATTGACGGGGCATTCGATGTCTGGCCTCCTGGTCAGCGTTTGCCAAAGTTGAACGGTCGGATTTGGGCCACGATTGGATCTGCGATTCCGCCTCACGAACATGAGCGTCTCTTCGCCGATCCAATTCAAGGTATGGATGAACTCCGCCGACAAGTCACAGAGTTGATGCAACATTGCCGTGCACGACTGCGCAGCAGTTCGGGTGGGAAATATCCGGCAATTGGATCCGCAGATGAACCAGCATCCACAACAGTCTGATTCAAACGACCAATTTGGGAAGTCGCCACGCTGCGGCGCGCGCGAAGCTGCCATTGCCGTCGCATCGGTCATCATTGATCACGGGTTCACCGCATATCTTGCTGGAGGGTGCGTGCGTGATGAAATTCTGGGACTTCATCCAACCGATTTCGACATCGCAACGAGCGCTCCTCCAGACGAAATCGCCAAGATTTTCCGCGGAGCACGTGGAGTCGGCGAGGCATTCGGCGTCATGCTTGTTCGTTGGAAAGGGCGTGTGATTGAGGTTGCAACATTTCGGGCCGACGGCGTCTATCACGATGGACGTCGACCGACTGACGTGCGATTCGCAACTGCGCAAGAGGATTCTCAGCGTCGCGATTTCACAATCAATGGGCTTTTTCGTCATCCTGTAACCGAAGAAATAGTTGATTTCGTGAATGGCAAAGAAGATCTGGCCAACCGAATTCTTCGAGCGATCGGTGATCCCGCTGCGCGCTTTCGCGAAGACCGCCTTCGCACGCTGCGTGCGGTGCGTTTCGCTGCGCGATTTGAAATGTCCATTGATCCCGAGACTGAACATGCGATCTGCGAAGCGGCTCGTGACTTGAAGGGTGTCAGTCGGGAGCGGATTGGTGGTGAGTTTCGCAGAATGTTTGCGCATTCAACCCGAATGCGAGCGGTACAACTCATCGAACGATGGGGGCTTGACGCACCTGCGCTTGATGAATCAAGTTCGGTTGGAGATTGTCCACGCCTTGCAGGGTTAACGAATGAACCTTCCTTCGCGACCGTTTTGGCGGCGTGGAGACTTGACCGTGCCGATCGTGTCCCGCCGCCCATCGCTGGTGCATGGCGAGATTCGCTCAACTTGTCTGGGAACGAATGGAAAGAGTTTTCAGAAATTCTTGAAATTGTTTCGGCGCTCTATGAGCAGTGGGAAGATCTCTCCAAATCTGGTCGGAAGCGGCTAGCAGCTCGTGGCGCGTTTTCTGCGGCCCTGCAGATCTTGGTCGCAGTGGAGGCCGAGCGCATTGGTGGAATCAGAGCAATTGTGGACGCATTGGCGACCGAGGTCGGCGGGCTTGCTCCTGAATCCTTCTTGACTGGCTCAGACCTAATCGCACTGGGGTTCGCACCAGGACCTCGATTCAAGACGCTCCTCGACCGAATGTACGACTTGCAATTGGAGGGCAAATTGATGTCGAAGGAGGCAGCAATCGCCCTTGCACGGACGGAGTGGACTGCCTGATCAACTGCGGTCGTGAGGCTCTTGGCGGACGACGATCGTAGGGAATCGCCATGTTTCTGCCGTTGGTTGAGGTGGTTCGAAGCTATCATCCGCCACCTATGGTTACCCTGAAAAAGTTTTCTGCGATTGGAATTGCGAGCCTCTTTGTCTGCGTCGGAAATGTCATGGCGCAGTCCAAGGCCCCAGTACCGCCAGCAGCATCGCCTGCAACATCGCCTGCAGCAAAGCCCACTGCGACACCGGCCACAACGCCGAAAGCCAATAAGCCCGCTGCACCTACCGCAAAGGCGCAAACACCGACGAAGTCTGGTGCGAAAGCGGTAGTTGGCAAGGATGCAAACTCTCCCACAGAAGTTGCTCCCGCATTTGTGACAGAGAAGCCCAAGACGGTGTACGTCGTTCCAATGGGGATCAAGGACAAGGGTCAATTCGGTTTGGATATTCACGCACAGGTCTACGAACAAGTTGCGAAGGACATTGAAGAAAAGCGGCCTGACATCGTCGTCTTCATACTGAATTCAGCAGATATCGGAACCGTCAGATATCTCGGCGATGACCCGCGAAAATTTGGAATTTTCGACGACGACTCGACACGAAAGATGACGCGCGATTTGAAGGAAGTTATTGAAAAGGTCGGTGCGGAACCGATCATGATTGTTCGAGATGCCGTTGGATACGGTGCCCTCCTGGGACTGTCGTGGCGCAATATGTATATGACTGAGTCCGCTCGGCTCATGGGGCTGAGTCGAATTCAAGAACGAACCAATGTCGCAGATCCAGAAGTCCATGCGAAGTTCCGCGAAGCCTTCGTCGGAATATGCAATGGTTTTCTTATCGCGGGTGGATATGACCCGTCCATTGGATTGGCAATGATGCGCCCTGAAAAAATGTTAAGCGCAAGCTTCAAGGGGCGAACGATCGTGTGGTCCGATGACGACAAGGGAACGTGGGTGGTCGACGGAAGTGACAAGGAAATCAGGGCGAGTTTTAGCGCAGAAACTGCTGAAGAACTTGGCCTGTCCGATGGGACCGTCTCTGACGACGAAGCAACGATGCTTGAGGATCTCATGTATCAGCGTGGATGCCGTTCTTTCACACGAATGCCGCAAGATGGCGAAGTTCTTGTGCGTGAGTACATCGAGGGATGGAGAAAAGGTCTCGAGGATTGCAAGAAGGCATACCCTGCGTACGAAGAGGCTCTTGGAGAAGCGCAGGGAAAGGACGAGAAAAAGAATCTGACGAAGGCAAAGGGCTTCTTGGAAAAAGTGTTGTCGATTCTGAAGAAGTATCCGGCTGTTGGAATCAAACTCAATCAGGACTTTGGCGTGACCAAGCTCGAAGTCGAAACGGAAATACTGAAGTTGCAAGAGCGCATTCGCGGGTTGAGCAAGTCAACCACGGCTCCTCCGTCTGGCGGAGGCAAGAAGGGCGGCGGCGGCGGTTTGGGCGCTGGTTCGAGCCTTCCAAACGATTGATCTATATAACACGGAGTTCATTATGAAGCATTTCATCCCTCGGCATTTACTTTCTCGCAACTCAGGGCTGTCGTTCCTCGGCATGTGCATGCTCGCATCGAGTCAATTGTTTGCGCAGGCTTCAACGACTCCAGCACGAACGCCTCCTGCATCAACCAAGAAGGCTGTCGTTGCTGCGGCGCCAGTGGCGGCGAAGAAAAAGCAGGTCTTTATTCTTCCGCTCGACGGAATGGTCGGAATTGGTCTTCGTCATGACGAGATGGAACAACTCGAAAAGATCGCTGACGGATACGGTCCTGGCCAGGTGTTCATTATTCGTATCAACTCGAATGGTGGACTGGTGACGGAAGGCGACCTCATTGCTGAAACATTGACGCGGATCAAGAGCAAGCATCGTCTTGTTGCGTGGATTGAAAAAGCAATTTCTGGCGGAGCTTTTACCGCCCTGTATTCAAACGAAATGTATTTCATGCCTGAGGCAACTCTCGGATCGATCACGATGCTCAACGGAGCAACACACGAGGAAATCAAATCCGCTCGTGAGGATTGGAAGGAACGAGTCGCACAAGCATGCGCAGCAGGTGATCGCGATCCATTGATCGGCCCAGCGATGGTCCATTCGGAAATGGAATTGTCATATGACAAGGAAGGTGACAAGGTGACCTTCTATTCTGATGTGAAACATAAGTACATTCTCAGTCGAAGGGGCGAGAATCTTGATTTCAGCGCCAAATCTGCCGAGCACTCAGGGTTTTCAGATGGAACGGCTGCGAACGAATTGGAGTTGTACCGCGAACTCGGGTTGGATGATTCAACCAAATTCGAAGTCAACAATGCGGGAAAGGACATCGCAACGAAGTGGCAGAAACTGATCAAGGGAGCGAAAGAAGAGGTGCCGCTCCTTATGCAAAAGCGTGAGATTGAAGGAAGAAGCCAAGGGGGGGTTGCCTACCTTCAGGCTCGCATTCGCAACACGCAAAAGATCATCGATTGGTTCAAGAAGTGCAAAGCCGAGATGATGTATGAATTGCAAATCGGCGAAGAAGCGATTAAGCAGCTGGAAGAAGAGATTGTTCTGATGCGTAAACAAATCAAGGAAATGCAGGCATCACAGCAGCCAGCGGGCTGATCAGTCGCATCGGGACGATTCGTTCAGCCGACTTCGCGCCGCTGAAAGAGCGCCGTAGCAAGTGCGAGAGCAGCAACCGTCATGAGTGCTGCATATGGAACCACTAGGACGATGTAGTCAAACGGAATCTTCTGCTCTTGGTTGACTGCATCCACCACCCAGAAGACTTGGAAATTTGGCAGGGCGGCATATCCAATCTTGTATGCCCAGAGTGCGAGATGGTCCATGTCGAAGGCGCTGCCAAGTGCTGCGTCGCGCACGGCGATCAACTGCTCAAGCGTTTGGATCTTTCGCGCAAATATCCAATCCGAGAGTAATCCGAGAACCAAAGTTGCGAGAGTGATTCCGATCGTCAAGACCTGACCCAAGCGGGTGCTGATTGCGACGGCAATTGCCGAAATGATCCCAAGCGAGAGAAACATAAGCAAGATGGAGATGATCAAGTCTGCGCGAAACTCCTTCGATGCATCAATCATGGACCAATCCCAATCAAAGAACAGGCTCAGGACATACGCAACAAGCAAAAGCGGTCCTCCAAGCAAGGCTGTGATTGCTGCAAATGACTTTCCGTAGAAAAAATTGCACCATGTCGCCGTCCCGATTGTCAAAACAACAGCGGTGACGCCAAAGACCACGCAAGGCCATCGAACATGTGTAGCCGCTGTTTGCATCACCCCGTGGACTTCCACCAGAAGGAATGCCATCGCAGGAACTGCGGTGGTGGCGATGAGGGCTGCCGTTACGCCGATGTATTTTCCTATGACGAAAGTCATTCGGGCAACTGGTTTGGAAACCACCATAAGCACCGTGCGGTTCGAAATTTCTTGGTCGACAACGGCGGTGGCGAGAAAGGCGGCCAAGATCGCTCCAGACATGAACACGGTGGAAAGACCGATATCCACAAACATCCGCTGGTCATCTGACATTGTGAACGCCGAGAGTGGATTACTCATCAGCACGAGAAGAACAGAAACGACCAGAATCACGAGGGAGATGGGCTGTCGAACGCACTCGAAGAAAGTGTTCCGGGCGATCGCAAGAAATTGTTCGATAAATGCCATGAAAAACCTCGAAGACTCTACGCCGATTCTCTTCCGCTGTTAAAGGCTAGTCGCCTGAAACATGCATGTCCTTCCCCGACAAAGTAAGTCGAGCAAGATTAGTCGCCAAGCAGATTCCGCGCCGTCCGCTGCGAACAACAACTTCCAATTGACCGTAAAGTACCCGCAGACATGACACGAGACCAATTTGTCTATCAACAAGCGACGCGCGTGTCTGGTTTTGGACTCGCCATCCAGGCATTCCTTGGTTTCTTCTTACTAGTCTTTGGTCGTGCGGCTGGTGATTCGGCGTTTATTCTGGCCTCGGTTTATGTGCTCTCGGGCGTCCTGATATGGGTCGCATTGATGGTGCTTTTTCACCAGCACCGACTCGAGCGGATTGAAGCGATTGAAAATGATGAAATCGAGCAGCAGCGAGGCGGTGCTCAAAGTGTTTTCGAGGGGGAACGCGAGTCGAGCCAAGCGGCCGCTCGTCGTCTTCGTTTTATGCATCAGTGGTTGATGCCAATCGTCAGCGCAGTTGTTGCAATACTTCTCGCAGCGATTTGCTATTTCACGCTGACATGGCTGGCACGACTCGACGACACCACAGGAAATGCGGCAACATTTGGGGTCGGCGCAAATCTCGGTTGGCAATTGGCGATTTGTGCAGCACTGGCTCTCTTGACTTTCATCTTTTCAAGATTTGTTGCGGGGATGGCTCAACAGCCAGCGTGGCAAAACTTGCGCGGCGGTGCTGGCGCGATGGTTGGAAATGCATTGGTTCTCCTTGCCGTTGCGGTGGGGATCGTTTTTCAAGTCTTCCGAAAGCCGGTTGTTCTCGAGGGTGTGACTTACGGTATTGCGATCTTTCTCGCAGTGATTGCTGGTGAGATTTTCCTCAATCTGATTTTGAATTTGTATCGACCTCGGCGTCGAACCGAATTGTCGCGTCCCGCATTCGATTCGAAACTCTTGGGGTTAGCCGCAGCGCCTGATTCGATCGTTCGCAGTATCAACGAAGCGGTCAATTATCAGTTTGGCTTCGACATCACGAGTTCGTGGGGTTACCAATTATTGCTTCGCAGCGTCGTGCGCCTTGGAGTACTCGGGATCGTGATGCTTCTGCTGATGTCGATGGTCGTCGTTGTTCAGCCAGGTGAACAGGCGGTTCGATTGCGTGGCGGCAAGGTGATCGGCGATGTTGCGCAAGGTTCGCTCGTATTCAAGTGGCCGTGGCCATTCGAATCGATCGAACGGTTCGATGTCGGACAGATCAGGTCACTCGTACTTGGACCAAAGCTTCTTCCCACTTCCAAGGTCAATCTCTGGCCGGTGGAAGGTGAGCCAGATCCCACTCGCTCGGCGTTCATTGTGTTGTCAAGTGCCATCGCGCCCACAGCACAGTCTTCAAACGCACTTGCGTCTGGAGTTCCAGCACTGCGGGCTGCGGATGGAGTCGAAACTGCGCAAGTTGCCGCGCAGTTCGCACTCGTCGATGCAGACATCGTCTTGGAATATCGGGTCAAGTCTGATGGTCTGCTGGATTACCTTAATTTCTCGGGAGATTCGCGCTCGCGTAGAACAGTGCTTGACATGAGAGAGCGTGCGCTGAAGGCGCTTGCAATGCGCGAGGTCTGTCAATTGCTTTCCACTCGGACGATCGATCAAGTGCTTTCGCCGTCGGGTGATTCCCTTGTCCGTCAATTGAAGGAGCGAATTCAAGGATCATTTGATCGCAGTCGATGTGGAGTCGAGGTGGTCGGCATTTTGATCCCGGTTCTTCGACCCCCAGCTGGGGAATCGTCGGGAATGTTTGAAGAACTCTCTATTGACATTCAGAATTCTCGTAAGGTGGTTGACGAAGCAAAGCGTCTCGTCAACACAACGCTGTCCACGTTGGTCGGAAGCCCAGATGTCGCACGACGAGTTGTGACTGATATTCAAGAGCTGTTGACGATCGAACGAGCGCAGGGGAAGGACTCTGCAGCCGCGGCATCAGCGCGTGCCGCTATTGAGAAAGTGATCGTTGATGCTCGGGCGCAGGCCGCAAGCGTCATCGGATTGGCACGTGCTCGGCGCTGGGATATGTTGATGCGAGCTCGATCCACTTCAAGCGAAGTGCTCGGACAGGCTCCGTCGTATCGGGCCGCGCCAGAGTTGTACCGCGAACGGGCGATCATGACCGTTTTGTCACGCGCACTTGCTGCGGCACGCATTAAATATGTGTTGGCAATCGACCCCTCCCGCATTGATTTTGACGTTCAGATGGAACAGCCGGAACCTGGATTAAACCTAGGTGACTACCTCGAGAAGAAGGATCAGAAATGATTCGTAAAATTCCTATTGTTATTGCTTCACTCATCGTCCTCGTGTTGGTGTTGTTCAACACGACATACTCCGTCAGCTTTCACGAGATCGCGGTCTTAACGCGGTTTGGAAAGCCAGCAGGAATTCAACGCGACGCTGGTTTGCATTTAAAAGCACCGCTTTTTATTGATCAAGTGGCGAAGCTCGATACTCGACTGCAGTTCATTGAAAGTCCATTGGAGACAGTCCTCACTAAGGACGGCCAACAGGTTCTTGTGCAGGCGTATCTCTTGTGGCGAGTTGAAGAGTCAGGCGATGCGCCGCTTCAATTTTTCGTTTCCTATGGCACTCTTGAGGCAGCAGGAAAGGAACTTGAAACACGAATTCAGGGAGCAGTCCGTTCGCTTGGTGGTTACAACTTCAGCGAACTCATCGGACAAGGAAGCAAGATTGCCGAGGCCGAAACTGGAATCCTGACAGATCTCCGTGCGACCAAATTGGTTGGGATCGATCCTGTCAGCGTTGGAATTTCTCAGATTGTCCTGCCGCCCAAGACAACCGTTGCAGTTCTGCGCCGCATGGCTGCAGTTCAGGAAACACTAGCGAATCTGGAAGAATCAAAGGGAAATTCCGAGGCGGAAGCGATCAAGAGTCAGGCGGCAAGTTCGGCCGACACGATTCGAAACTTTGCAGCGCAGTGGGCAGCGGAAATCGAAGCGCTTGGAAACGAAGAAGCCACCCGTTACTACCAATTGATGAAGCAGGAGGCTGACCTTGCGATTTTTCTCACATGGCTCGATACGCTCAAGGGGTCGCTCTCGGGAAGCACAACATTTGTGACGGATCTCAATCGAGCTCCATTTCACTTGCTTGATCTTTCTGCCCCGAGTGGTGCAAGTGGTATTCCTCAACCAAAGAAGCCCTACGTAATAGAGGGAGCGCCAAGTGGCGCGACGGGCAAGGGGACTCCCTGACATGTCGAACAAGACGCCAGACTCTCCATTGCTCACACCCGATGACGGGAGTGTTCCATCGCACGCTGTGCGATTGGGCAAGAGTGCGACATTGGATGTTGGGGCGGAAGGAAATGACCGTGCCTCGATGCGCGAAGCGATGGATCCGGCAAACCAGAGCCTCGGTGAAGCTTTGCGTCTCTCGTATCGTTTGCTTCAAGTTGCGATCGCTGGGTTGGTTGTGACGTTTCTCGTCTCGGGTTTTCAATCCATTCCCGAAGGCGTCACAGGCATTCGAACGATATTCGGGAGCGTTGCTGGAGAGCCTGGAAGCGAAGTTGTTGCGCCTGGTTTGCAACCATTTTGGCCGTATCCAGTCGGTGAATTCAGTACGGTTCAACAGCGTCAAAGCATTGATGTTCGGGACGCATTCTGGC
Source organism: uncultured bacterium (assembly GCA_903919715.1). Classification (GTDB taxonomy): domain Bacteria; phylum Planctomycetota; class Phycisphaerae; order Phycisphaerales; family SM1A02; genus F1-60-MAGs104. The sequence goes on from CAIXJC010000015.1 coordinate 81,832, forward strand.
CGTCACGTGCTCAAAAAGATGTCACCCTTGAAATGGCGACGGACTCTGCTGATACGGGGGACCCGATTCGCCCAGGTCGTGATGGTTCAGTGATCACTGCGGACGGAGACCTTGCGCATTTACAACTGTCGGTCGACTATTCCATTGTTGATCCCGTGGCGATGCTGACGCAGATCGATGCTGAGAAGTCAGATGCGCTCGTGAGATCAGTCCTTCAAAGAGCGGTCGTGCAAACGGTCGCGCAGTACACGCTGCAGGATCTTCTGGAACAGCGAGATACCCCAGCGCTCGATATTCGTCAGCGGATGCAGACATCACTCGATGAACTTCATGTTGGAATTCAGATCGGGGCGGTCGTCATTCTCGAACGGACGGCGCCCCTTGCGGTGCGTGGAGCGCTTCGACGTGTGCAGACTGCTCGCGAAGATATGAAGACCAATTTGGAGCGGGCTCACCAGGCTGCCAATGCGAAACTCGTTGGTGCTGCCGGGCCAAACTATGGTGAGATCTTGGAGATGATTCACCAATACGAACTGCTATTGACATCCGGAAATCAAAGCGCTGCAGACCAATGGTTGAAGACAATTGGAGAGCGATTCGAACAGCCCGACATCGGTGGTGAAGCATCTCGAATCATCATTCAAGCGAAGGCGTACCAGTCGACATTGGTGGCAACACTGGCGAAGGAGTCGCGCCGAGTGACCAGTTTGGCGGCTAGTTATAAGGAAAATCCCAGACAACTGGTCCAACAATTATGGTTGGATGCCGTCCGCCAATCAATCAGTCAAAGTGAAGTTGAAGTTTTTTCGGTACCCAACGAACTCGCTCGATATGTCATTCGGGTGAAGAGTTCGCCGGACATCATGCAGGCGCGGCGTGATGCGGAATTGGCCCGAAAGAAAATGGCTGCTGCGATGATTGGCGCTGAGCTCCCATCGTTTCAACTTGGAAGTAAGCAAATCATGATTGATCGTCCAGGTCGTCGATTGGAAAAAACAGGCGACAAAGGATTTGGACGATAAGAATTCGAGTGAATAATGAGCCGAACGACCAATTCAGAATCAATGCGTCCGCTGGTTGAGGCCGAAGGTCTCGTCAAGGTTTTTGGAGACTTTTGGTTGAGATCCAAGGCTCGCGCCGTTGATGGAATCGATTTCGAAATTCGACCGCATGAGATTTTTGGATTGCTCGGTCCCAACGGATCTGGAAAGAGCACCACGATCAAGATGATTCTTGGGCTTCTACGGAAGAGCAAAGGCCGTTTGACCGTATTCGATCGTGATCCAACGGACGTTTCGATCAAAGCGAGAATCGGCTACCTGCCGGAAGAGTCGTACATGTATCGTTTTTTGAATCCTCAAGAGACCTTGGATTATTTTGGAAAACTATTCGGCATACCGCGGCAGATTCGTCGCCGGCGAACCGACGAATTGCTTGAAATGGTCGGTTTGGAAGGGGCGTCTCATCGAGCGGTTGGTGAATTTTCCAAGGGTATGGCTCGGCGACTTGGTCTTGCGCAGGCCTTGATCAATGATCCGGAATTTCTCATCCTGGATGAGCCAACATCTGGATTGGATCCGATTGGAACCCGCCAAGTGAAGGACCTACTCCTCGACCTTCGGCGTCGCGGTAAAACGATTCTTCTTTCATCGCATCTCTTGGCTGATGTCGAGGATGTTTGTGATCGTATGGTGGTGCTTTACGGCGGAAAAATTCGGGCTGCCGGGACTGCAGACGAACTTCTTTGTGATACCCAGCGAACAACGATAAATGTCCGTCGTCTTCGACCAGAAACGATTGCGAAAGTCGACGAACTACTCCGCAAAGAAGAAGGTGTCGCAATTGATCGGGTTGATGCTCCTCGCCAGAAACTCGAAGACCTCTTTATCCAAATTGTCGAAAAGGCGCGGTCGGAACAAGCATCAACGAGCGGTGCGAATCAAGGCGGAAAAACGGCGTCATTCCTGATGCAAGGCGAGACGGGCGGCGTCGATGAATCTGGTTCAGCTGTGATCGCAGATTTGGAAAAGGCATCAAGCGTTCGTGCTGTTCAGCCAAGCGCTCCACCATCTCAAGCCACAGTTCAGTCCGCCGAAATTGTTGCAGATCTACTCGAACCAAAACAAGTTCCCGTGCGAGAGCCCAAGCGGCCCGCAGATACAAAACGACCCACGGATTCAAAATCAAGCGGAACAGTGGATAGATCTTTTATCGATGATCTCACCGATGGTGACTCGGAGAAGCGAGCGTGATTCGGATACGGGAGCGGCGTGAGCGTCTATCGGCATGGCAAGAAAAAACCAGAAGCCGTTGGATCTTGACGCTTCTGTTTCTCCTCTGCGGAGTCGGTCTATTTGGTCCATTGTGCTGGTCGTCGTATCAATATTCCCAACTCCGCGTGCGAATTGCAGCGGTGCTTTTGGAAGCAAATATTGCTGAACGAAATCCGATTGCGATGCAATTGATTGAGCGCGGAACCGTGACAGTGGACGGCGTAGAGATTGGCGGTACTCGCGTCCAATCCGTGGCTGATCAAATGTTTTCGCGGGACGGAAGGATTGGGGAACCAGACTACGCATCATCTTTTATCGCTGCGTCAGTTTCCCCAGGCTGGGCGCCGGTCAACATCATCGAGCGGCCTTGGGTTGTTGCAGCGATCTCACTTGGGTTGATTGGACTGACCATCCTTTCAGTCTGGGTCGGCATGGCGATCGAGTTGGTTCTCGTTGCCTTGGCAACAGGGGGAGCGATGACGCTCTTCTGGTTCACGTCGCAGTTGGACTGGATCGTTGCGGTTGCGGGAATCGGGTTCCTGATCTTTGCTTTTCTTCTCTTAATGCGCGTCGCACTCGTTCTGCTCTCAGCGCCGCAGCAAGTCTTCGGAGTTGCGCACACATTGCTTCTCGAATCGCTACGGCAACGGATTTCAATCGGTTTCATCGGAGGTCTGCTTGTCGTCCTTCCGTTGATTCCGCTTTGGATTGATCGTCGGGAGCCGCTGCGATATCAGGTGCAGACATTTATTGCGCGTGGAACTGGTCTCGTATTCGTCGTTGCCGCCTGTCTCACGCTCTTTCTGTCCTGCGCAACGGTCGCATTCGAGATTCGAGACCGGCAAATTTGGAATGTCCTCACCAAGCCTGTTTCCCGTTTTCAGTATTTGATCGGAAAAATACTGGGACTGTCGGTGCTGAACGGAATCGTGCTCATCGTCGGAAGTTTCGCTGTGTTTGTCTATGTCCAACTCATGAGCACACGTTCCGCCACCGACATACAGGATGCGGCAGCAGTGCAGAATCAAGTACTCGTTGCTCGAGAGATGGAACGTCCCACATACATTCCGATGGACCAAGAGAAGCTTCGTGAAATTGTGAATTCATCGATCGAGAACGATTCGATCCTGCGTGGCGAAATCGCCGCTGGTACCAAGTCTGAGGTTGATGTTGCACGTGACATCCGCATGACGAAGACATCGGAATTTATGACGGCTCAACGGACAATTGAAGCGGGCAAGAGTCGGACGTTTGAGTTTTCTGGACTCGAGGAAGCTCGGCGATCAGTCGCTCAACCCGTATTGCGATACGCATTTCACATCGGGCGTGACAGTTCGCACGACCTCTTTCCAGTCCTTCTTTATTTCGGCGATCTGCCTCCGATTCAAGTGAATTATGTCCCAGTCCAACGCAACGTAGTTGCAATTCCGGTTGAGGCAATTCGAGCGGATGGAACGCTGAGTGTCAAGATTTTGAATGGCGGAATCGCGCGCGATGGGCAGATCTATCCTGCTGAATGGTCGATGAATTTTGAAGGAGACGGGCTTGAGGTACTCCACCGTGTTGGCGGATTCGAGGCGAATTTTTTCCGCGCAATCTTGATTGATTGGGGCAAGCTGATTTTTATCGCAGCGCTCGGCGTTGCGGCTGCAAGCGTGCTCTCATTTCCAGTTGCAGTTTTGTTGGCTGTCACCATCTTCGTCGCTGCCTCGATCTCTCCGTTTCTCGCGATGGCGCTAGAGAATTACACGGTCAGTCCAGACGCGGGAATCGCCGTTCAAATTTTCCAGTACTTCATCCGAATGGTTGTCGGATTCGTTCAGTGGGCGCTCTCACCGTTCGCCGAGGTCGGGAGTTCAGCCAATCTTGTCGATGGACGCGTGATTTCATGGCGAGTGGTGTTTGGATCAATGGCGCTTGTCGGCGTTGCGTGGAGCCTTGTTGTTTTTAGCCTCGGACTCTTGTGCTTCAACAAGAAGGAAATCGCGATTTATAGCGGGGGCGACGGGTAAGCCATGCGAGACCGTTTGATCCAACTCGCTTGCCTTCTCGTCGCAACCGTCGCAATCATTTTTGCTGGCCGCCTGTTGCCAAACATCCTTCGCGTCAGTGATGAACATAGTTTGCGTTACACCGATGTGTCGATCGAAGGCGCGCCACCGATCGTGGCACTGGGGACGGCGATCGGTGCACTGCGGGGAGTCATCGTCGATTACCTTTGGATCAAGACGAACATTCAAAAAGAGAAGGGGTTGTTTTACGAGGCGATGGCTGATGCGTCCCTCATCACGAAGTTACAGCCACGATTTGGCGACGTCTGGGCATTTCAAGGTCACAACATGGCCTACAACATTTCGGTCATGACGGACACGCCTCGGGAACGATGGGAGTGGGTCCGAGCAGGAATTGATTTGGTTCGAGACGAAGGCCTTCGCTACAACCCAAATGATTTAATTCTGCATAAAGAACTCGCCTTCTGGCTTGCGCACAAGATCGACGGGGTGTCGGACGATGCACACTTGTATTACAAACGCGAATTTGCTCGTGAGTGGCAGTTCCTGCTTGGGGTTCCGCCAGCGTCACATCAGGATCGGATTGCATGGATCGCAGGAATTAAAGATGCGCCAGAGTCTCTGGAAGAATTGGAAATCAAGGAGCCTTCCGTCAAGTTGATGGTCGACCAACTGAAAGCAAGTCTCTCAGGATTCGACAGCAAATTCCAGTTTCGATTGGACCGAGATTTTCTACTCAATATCGGTCGTTGGCAGTCGGTGCAGAGCAGTCGTTACGCAAAGTTGCTTGGACTTGACGCGACTTTTCGGAAGAACGATCCAGTGTATTTAGCATTTGACTCAGTTTTTTCGAAGACAGAATCGAAGGATGCATTGGAGTTGTTTCTGCCGTTCCTGCGCAAGAAAGTTCTTCGCGAGGGCTTCAACATGGATCCAGCCTTGATGTGGGAATACACCCGCGAGTTCGGCCCATTCGATTGGCGGCATCCACAGTCTCACGCCTTCTATTGGGCACGCAAAGGTGCCACGACTGCTGCGAAACGCACAACGAATGTTGAAGACATTTACAAAGTCCTCAACAACGACCGCTTGAACATTCAGGCGATGCAAGCGCTCGCACGCACAGGGTTGATGAGTTACGACCCGTTCAGCAATGACAATCCAGGACGATTGAACGATCCCCGCTGGATCAAAGCGATCGACATCTATTTCGGAGAGCTCTATCGAAAGCACTTTGGAACTCGAGGTGGAGGCGGTGACTCGTTCTGCGACTTCTATCAGAACTTCATGTCGCAGGCAGTTCGAGAGTTGTACCGCTTTGGTGACTATGAGGGTGCGCAACTGATCCTCACGAAGCTTGATCACTTGTTTGGTCGAGGCGGACTTATTCCAAACAACAAGTACGAAGCGAACCTTGAAACCTTCGTGCAAAATACGACATATGGTGAGTATGCCGGAGCCCCAGACGTCGCACGAAGTGACGTTTATGCGGCATTGACTCGTGGGTTTCGCGAAGGATTGTTGTTAGATCGCCCGAAAGTTCTCGAAGAGGCGCTCAAGTTTGCAAAGGACCTTACTGAATATTTTCAGGGGAATCAGTATGCGGATTTCGTAAATAAATTTGGAGAACGGCGCATGGCCGATCTCCTTGGAAATCTTCGAAGCAGCGTCCAAGATGTATTTGCGAATGTGTTGATGGATCCTTCTCAGCCGCTCGTTGATCGTTTGACGATTTACAACCGTGCGAGCGAGCCTGAGCGTCGAATCGTCTACGACCTTGTGAAGGGGCCACTCGAGCAAGAATTTTCGATGGACCCGCTTTCGAAGCTTGCCCCCTTTGCGCAGTTGCTTCCTGAACCTCCTGGTATGGAAGCGTTCCGTCTTGCAGCTGCTGCCGATGCGGCAAAACGTGCTGCTGAAGGCGAAAGTTCGAAGCGTTCGACGGCGGAGAGCAAATGATGTCGCGCCATATTCCACCAGCCATTTTGGCAATCGGTCGTAACTATGCCGAGCATGCGAAAGAGATGGGTGGGGCGGTTCCGACGAACCCGATCATCTTCTTCAAGAATCCCGCGTCGATCAGCGCTGACGGAGACCCGATCATCATCCCTGCGATTTGCCGAGAGGGTGGTCCTCAGGTTGACTTTGAAGGCGAACTAGCTGTGATTCTTGCTCGTGATTGTCGTGAAGTTCGCGAAGGTGATGCGCTCGCAATGGTCGAGGGTTACGCCGTTGCCAATGATGTCAGTGCACGTTGGTGGCAAAATCAAGGGGCTGGCGGTCAGTTCAGCCGAGGAAAAAGCTTTGACACATTTTGCCCGATCAGCAAGATAACCCCCGCGAGCGATGTAAAGGATCCTCAGGCTCTGCGAATTCAAACAACGCTATCCGGCGAACTGATGCAGGACTCGTCAACTTCCAACATGATCTTTTCCGTGGCGCGACTCATCAGTGAGCTTTCGCGTGGCATGACTCTGTTGAAGGGAACGATCATCCTGACGGGATCGCCGCCTGGTGTTGGGCACGCACGCAAGCCACCGCGCTATCTTCGACAAGGCGACGTTGTTGAGATTTCGATTTCGTCGGTCGGATCAATTCGCAATCCGGTACTCGAAGAGCAGTGATTCCTCCGTCGTCTGTGAACCGATCGCTCGCTGCGCGATTCTGCATAGCAAGCATTCGTGGATATCAGTTGCTCCTCTCTCCAATCTTTGGAGGTCGATGCCGATTTCATCCATCTTGCTCGATCTATGCGGCGGAAGCGTTTGCTCGTCACGGTGCATGGAGCGGGGGATGGCTGACTCTGCGTCGCCTTGCCCGCTGTCATCCATGGGGCGGTTGTGGCGAGGATCCAGTTCCGTAACTCTGCGTGCGAATCATTCGGAGCGAGGATTGGGCAATTTGAATTGAATTGCCAACTTTTTCGTTTCTTCCCCGATCGCTTGCTTGTAATCCGCAAGCGGTCGATCTGGGTGAGATCTTGCGGAGACCACAATATCCATACCTGGTGCAATGTCAGCGCGAATCAAGCGAAAAGCCTCGCGGATCATTCGCTTGACACGAACTCGTCGGACTGCTTTTCCTACGCGTGTTCCGATCGAGAGTCCCAACCTCGTCCGTCCGAGTTCATTCGGTGCAGCATGGACAATAATCCATCCGAGGTCGCGCCTCGCTCGACGAGCAAAGACATTCGCAAATTCAGCAGCAGATGTGATCCGAAAGGATGCGCCCGCTCGATGTGGCCTCGGTTTCATTGTTCACCTATGGCACGGTTATAGACGGTCATAATCTGACTGCGAGTGATGAGTCCGATCGGTTTGCGTGATTCTGGATCAATGACAGGAAGCGCTTGTGTTTCATGTCTCCCAAATCGTTGGAGCGCCGTATCGAGTGTGTCGTCTGAATCGAGTGGCGCAAAGTCAGTTCTCTCGAGCTCTGCCACTGTTAAGAGGCGTAGTGCATCTCTGTAGACCAGAGCCGATCGGACGTCGCTGCCACAGACGAATCCGTGATATCGGCCTTGCTCATCGACGACCGAGAAATCATGCACTGCATGTCGTTCTCCCAGTTCAATCAGACTTTCAGCGGCATCGCTTGCGCGAACTGGGATTGACTGAAGTAAGGCAAGATCTCGAATCAGTGTGCTTCGCAGAATCGAATGGTTTGCGACCGATGTCAGTCGAATGTTGAAAGCAGCGAGCTCTGCGGAGTAGATGCTATTGGGATAGACCAATCGTGCAGCGACAGTCGCGACGACAGCGGCAAGCAGAAGGGGCAGCAGAATCGCATACGAATGTGTCAACTCATAGACCAAGAAAGCCCCAGCGAGCGGAGCATGCGCACCTGCTGCGACGAATGCACCCATCCCAACGAGAACGCCATGGGTTGGCGAGATGTCAGGAAGCGCAGGCACCAGCACGGTCAGCGCGCTGTATGCCGCACCTAAAAGTGCACCCAGAACAAGGCCAGGTGCGAACAATCCGCCAGCTCCTCCAGAGCCGAGCGTGCACGCAGTGGCGAATGCTTTGAGAAGCGCAAGCAGCGCGAGGGAACTAAACAGCACGAATGCGCTGGTTTCCGACCCCATCGGTTCGCGAAGGAGGCTTTCGATCAAGCTGTATCCATTGCCATAGAACGGTGGTAATGGATTCGTCGTTGATGTGATACCAGTCGTTGTCGATTGTTGTGGATTGAGGAGCGTCCAACACGTACCGCATGCGACGAGTAGCAGAGCGCCAATGATCGGTTTGGAAAGCGTTGGAATACGAAGTTGGTTGAACGAACGATGCGCAGATTTCATCACGACGGCGAAACCTGCTGCGCAGAGTCCAGCGATGACGCCAAGGAGTGCGTATTGCGGAATCTGAGCCAAGAGCATCGGGGTCTGGTCGATGTGAATGAGACCAATTCCAAATATCGGGTCTGGAGATTGCAGGATCGATTGTGCTGTTGCTGCGGAGGTCACGGAAGCGATCACAACGGGAGTGAATGTTCGCGCCGTAAAATCTCGCAGGATGACTTCGAGCACAAAGAAGACGCCTGCCAAGGGAGCGTCGAAGACGGCAGCGAGTCCTGCAGCGGCTCCGCAGCCCAGAAGCGTTGTTCGTCGCCCTGCGTCTAGTTCAAGCCACGAGGCGAAGGACGAGCCGATGGCAGCGCCGATCGCAACGATCGGCCCTTCGGGACCCGCAGATCCGCCAGAACTTATCGTTGCAGTCGATCCAAGCCACTGCCTTGGCGCAAGGCTCAACGGAAGGACCGATTTCTGGCGATGCACAGCGAGCATGACCCGCGAAACACCGTGTCCCTTGAAGCCGCTGGGAAAGATTCGAAAAACGGTTATGGTCACCAACGCTCCAGCGATCGGCATGGCGATCGAGATCCAGAGTTGCGTGGGACCTTGTGATGCAAACTGCCCAAGCTGCCGCAGCAACCAATTCATCGTCCCAATGAAAACCAAAGCCATTGCTCCGACGGAAATCCCACAAATTGCAGCAAGAATGAGCACATGCCAATCCTGTCCAAGCCGAAGTGCAGTTCCGGCTCGGCGGACAAAACTCTGAAATGTGTGTCTGGATGTCATGGCTCGCGTTGCTGACTTGCTTTGATCGTCGGGGAGCTCTATACTAATGGGCTACCCATTTGGAGACACCCACGATGAACGAAGCACTTAAAAGCGATGATATTGTTGAAAAAGTTGGCGGTCGTTTCAAGTTCACAGCGCTGATTCAGCGACGCATCGCAGAGCTCATCAATGGCGCACGTCCGCTTGTCGATCGTGATGGACGCAGCGACTTCGAAGTTGTTATCGAAGAAATTGCGACCGACAAGATCACGATTGACTGGGAAAAGTCTGGAATCGTGAAGTCGTATCCGACGAAATAAGTCGGGGTAGTCTTGCTGAAAAGCAACATTCTGGACTCTCATGCTGAACTCTTTGGGCGACTCTAGGTTGCTAGGGCATATGGAAGAATATTCCAGACGAACTGGGGTCCTATTTAATTCCATCCATAATGATTGGACAGGCTGACGATTCACGGCGATACTTGTAGTGACCTGGAGAGGTGTCCGAGCGGTTGAAGGAGCCAGTCTCGAAAACTGGTGTGGGCCTCGTGCTCACCGTGAGTTCGAATCTCACCCTCTCCGTTTTTTTATTTCCGCCGGACGCGGATTTTTATCCGTTGGTTCGAGTGCGTTCACCTGCGACGAGCGCATCAGATGATTTGACCCATCCCGACTGACCATCGTTTAGTCGGATTCGATACCAACCTGGGCGCATTTCAATCATGGTGAATTCCGCTCCGCGTGACAGGGTCTCTGTGAATGCTGGTGCAAATCCATCGCCATTTCCTTTGCGCACGACCACTTGATCATTCACAAGCACGCCGGGTGGATTGAGCTCTCGACGAAGTGTGTCGACTCCAACCGTGATGGAGAGAACGAGGCAGACTGCAGATGAAGTGATGAGCAGGATTCGCCATGGCACACGGGGAATCCATCCACAAAGAATTCCAGCGGCGACGATTGCCCAGATGATCGTCCATGAGATCGATGCCGCAAAAACTCGCGTCGGATAGCCGACCCATTTCCAAAATGCGGCGACTCGATCAAGCGGTTGGATTTCAGTCGAGGTTGTTCCATGAGCCGCAACCAACGATCTTGCGTGAGCCAGATTGACTGCGATGCGCACATCTCCTGGCGAGAGCCGTTGCGCTTCGAGATATGCGCCGATGGCTTGACCTACATCGTCGGATTGCACAAGGGCATTTCCAAGATTGAAATAGAGGTCGCTGTTGGAGATTCCACTCTCGACGACGAGCTGGTATTTGGCTGCCGATTCGCGGAAGAGTTCGCGAGCTTTTTCAGAATCAGTTACTACCAACTCCATTGCTGCGTCGAATTTGCTTTGCGCTTCCGTCGCAATCGCCAGATTTGTTGCAGAGTCCACGTGTGGTTTCGACAGAACTTGGGCAGGCGCCATTGCCGTGATAGCCAACGCCAACATTGTGCAGACGAGCAAACTGCCAGCCGACATGCGAATTCTCGGTGATGTCATGATCGCTTTCCCTCGTGTACAGAGCGTGCCTTGCGCCAATCAAGTTTTTCAAGCCCTTGTATGCATGCCTTGGCCTCGCTGACCGATTCCTGCGATAAATCCGCGCTGTGAGCCGCCGCAAATCGAGATCGTTCGCATTGTGCGAGGAGGCGGTCGACTCTTTCAAGCAAATCACTTGGAGCGTTCGCATCAACGAGGGAATCGTGCGCTTCCACACGGGTCACCGTTCCGCTCGGCTGATTGATCCGGTCGGCGATGTATCCCACGATCGCCGCAGCAGCGTCGCCACTGGCAAGGCGTCGGCTTGCCGCACTGCGTGCGCCTTGTTCTCGTGCGAAAGCAGTGTCACCGCTGAGGCGATCGCGTCGCCTTTGTACAAACAAGATCGCGGCGCAAGCGAGCGGTGGAATCACAAGCATGACAATTCCTATAGCCATGCCGATACCACGGGATTGATCTTGAACCATCTCAAATGTCGGCGCAACATTCGCCGTCAGCCCACCCTCGGCGGCGGTGAGTTGTTTGGGAGGAGTCATCGCTTGAGAAGATCCACCCAAAATGGCATCCGTCGCAATGTGTTCCGATGCGACAACTGAGAGAGCGATTGGTTGTGTCTTCGCACTTCGATATGAACCAGTCGTGGTGTCGAACCATGAAAATTCGATTGGTGGAATCTGTTCGATGCCAGCATGCGTTGGGCGAAGAGTTTGGGTAAAGGTCTTTGTATTCCCTTGAACAGATCCAGCCAACGGCGCAGTCGGCATTCGGAAGTCTGATTGAATAGCAGGAATTTCCAGTTGGGGCGGTTGAACCGTGTCGAGATGTTGAGTCCCTGACAGGTCGGTCACGGTCAGCGTCAGAGTGATTGGATCTCCGACCGCAACTCTCACAGGCTTTGCGGAAGCAGACAATCCAAATGAACCCACTGCCCCCTGAAATGAAGCAGGTTGTCCAGCCGTCGGTAGCGGCAATACATCGATATCCACAGCAGAAGCAGTGGTGCTGATCGGCTTTGTTGCCGAGACCGACAACTCGTTGCGCCCGAAGAAGTCCCGAGTTGAACTCAGGCGAGCCGGATAATTCCACGCAATACGAATATCGCTGAAGTCTGGGACACCGCTGGTTGATGGAATGATTTGCGTCGAAACTTCATAGACCAAATACGCATGTCCATCGACTAATTCTTCTTGCCCGATTGGGCGTTGATTGCTCTGCGCGAGTTCGCGAAACTTCTTTGAGAATGGTCCAAATTCAGATCGTTCTGGATTGATGAACTGCCACATATCTGCTTCGCCTAGCGTTACCTTGTGCTCGGGGCTCTGAAACGGCTTGACCAGAATCCGCAGGGTCACATCAAGTGATTGCCCGACCCAGACTTTCTTTGGATTGCCGATGACTTGGGCAGTGAGTAGATCGCCAGTTGTTGAGACCGCCGAGGAAATTGAAGTAGGTTTGCTCGAGTATTGCACCCCGTCAACAACGATCGTGATCGGCGGAATAGTAAAGACTCCAACAACTGAAGGAGTGATCATCACGGCGATCGTGGTCGTGTTGTTGCGAGTGACATTGCCATTGACGATCTGCATCGAATTCATCGTTTGGCGACCTGGTTGCACCTCGATGTCCAGCCCGGCTACTTGTGGAAGAATCGGATCGCCGATGTCATTGCCCCCACGCACGACGATCTTGAGAGTCGATGGACTGCCGATCCATGTTTCGCGCGGGGCGAGCGAAAATTCGACATCTGCGGCGATCGCATCGGCGCAGAAGAACAGCACCCCGAGGAAAAGCGCAACGAGTTGCTGGAGTTTCGAAGAACGAGTGATTGCCATTTTCATCAGGAATCTTTCTTTCTACCAGTCTTTGCTCGCAGGGGTACGCCTTGCTGGTTGTGCGAGTTCCTTCGCTTCCTTGACTTCTTTGCGTGCTTTTTCGCGGTCGCGAACTGCTTGCAATAGGCGTTCTGCATCTTGCTTGGTCAGTGGAGCGTCTTTGACAGGATCTCCAGCTTGAGGCTGTTTTTCAGCTTGAGGCTGTTTTTCAGCTTGAGGCTGTTTTTCAGCTTGAGGCTGTTTGTCTTGCGTTTGGTCAGGCTTCTCGGATTGACCTTGCTCCTTCGGAGATTTTTCCTTGCCGTCTTTCGTTTCGTCGGGCTTTGATTCACTTGGTTTCTTCTCGTCTTTCTTCTCGCCTTTCTTGTCATTCTTCTCGTCATCCTTCGGTTGACCCTCTTTTGACTGATCGTCCTTCGGTTTGCCTTGTTCGTTCTTCTTATCGTCTTGTTTTTGATCCTTCTTCTGATCTTGTTTCTGATCTTGATTCTGATCTTGTTTTTGATCCTGATCTTGCTTCTTGTCTTGGTCCTTTTTCTCTTCTTCCTTTTTCTGCTCGTCCTGTTTTTTCTTCATCTCCTCGAGATTCTTAAGCAGTCGCGCCGCAGTTTCCGCATTGACACGCGCATCGACATCGAGCTGATCTGCCGATGCGGCATCCTTGAAATGAGTGAATGCAGAAGTGACCGCCTCGATCGCAGGCTTCAAATCCGCCTGCGGACTCACTGGCGCACTCTCGCCTGCCGTTCCCTTCGGTTGGTCGGCGCCAATCTGCTTCAGTGCATCGGCATAGACCGCATTGCCTTGGTTGAACATTGCATTTGCCGCCAATTCTGCGTCTCCAATTTGCGCCGCAGCTGCGAATGATTCGGATGCTCCCTTTAAATTTCCACCTTTGTATTGCGCGACCCCTCGATTGAAACGTGCGCGCGAGTTCGATGGATCGGCAGTAATTGCCTGGGCGTATGCCTTTTCAGCAGCGGCGAAGTCGCCAGCATCCATTGCGATGCGTGCTTCACCGACGGCTGTACGAAAAGCCGCGAGATCAGCAGGCTTACGAGGCTCAATTACGGTCTTTGGATTCTTTGCGGCAACTGGAGTCGGACTCGTTGTGGTTGCGGGCGATTGTCCACTCGCACTCAGAGGAAGCAATGCAGCAACGAAGAGAGTCGCGATCAAGGGACAAGTACGTTGATTCATGCGCCACCTCGTTGCACTGAGATCAGAGTCGCAGCTGGGACCTGCGAACGCTTTGAGAGTGACTTTCGATCTGGAATCATGCACTCAAGCAGTAAGAGTACGAAGGCAATTCCTGCTGGCCACTGAAAACGAGGGATCGCACGCGCAATGGTAGAGGTTTCGAATTCGCCGCGCTCTAGATCGGCAAATGACCTTTGGAGAATCTCTCCCAGATCGACTTGCGCTGTGCCCGCTGGCACGAAGAGTCCACCAGCGCTTTGGGCGACCTCTCGCAGTGTGTTTGGATCCATACGAGACCAAACTTCTTGTCCGTCATGGACGAGCCATGTTCTCTGTCCATCCTTGTCGACTGGGATACGACCGCCGTCGCGTGAATCGCCAAGTCCAACTGTCACAATTCGAATGCGTTGCTTCTCATAAATTTCTTTCGCAGCAGCGACAGGATCACTACCCATGTCCTCGCCATCAGTGAGTACCACGATCGCTCGACCTGCCGTCGCATCGCTCGAAAAACTCTCGGCAGCCACGCGGATCGCATCGCCGAGCATCGATCCACCGCGAGCTGCATCCTTTGGTTCCAGATCATCCACGCTGCTCATCAAGGCTCCGTAATTTAACGTCAGTGGAGTTCGCATCGCTGCGACTCCGGCAAAATCGACAAGCCCAACTCGATCGCCTGCCATTTGTCGAACAGCATCGTCGATGAACGATTTCGCGCGGCCAAGACGGTTGGGTGTCGCATCTTCTGCCAACATGGAGCGACTGACGTCAACAACAAACATCACATCGGCACCGCGCCGCTTGATTTCCTCTGTTTGAGTTCCCCATCTCGGATCGGTCATCGCAGTCACGAGCGCGATCATTGCAAGAATCAGAAGTGAATGTCGTATTGCGGGACGCCAGATAGAAAACCCAGGAGCGATCTTTCCGAGCAGTTTCGCATCGATCATCGCTCGCATGGCACGTCGACGCCATGCGATTGCCATCGAAGCAATAACTGCCAGTGCAGCCACAAGCCACAACCAATTCAGGGCTGAAAGGTTATTGAATTCGATTCCCATAAGCGTGCTCAATTGACGCTCCGAAAGCGCGTAGTCGCAAGAAGTAGTTCAGCGCACAACAACAGAAGGACGCCTCCCAGGAGTGGGGGAATTCCAAAGCCAGCGAATCGAAATGACTGCACCGCTAGATCTGTGTAGTGCATCGACTGTCTCTGTTCTGTTTTAGTTTTCTCCATCTTGTCGATTTGGTCATAAATGGCGCGGAGGCTGTTCGTGTCGGTCGCGCGAAAATATTCGCCCCCAGTCCTCTTCGCCAGATCCTTCAGTAGTTCTTCGTCAATTGTCACTGGAATGTTGCGGATCATCTGCCGGCCGAACGGATCTGTTCCAACGGGGAAAGGTGCAGTTCCACGTGTACCAACGCCGATGGCATAAATCTTGATTCCATATGTTGCGGCGAGATCTGCGGCGACCCGTGGATCGATGTCGCCAGCGTTGTTTTCGCCGTCGGTCAACAGAATGATCGCTGCGCTTTGAATCGGTTGCCGACCCTTGTCAATCGGAGCATTCTTCATTGCATCACGCAGACGATCGACACCCAGAGCCACCGCCTCGCCAATGGCAGTGCCGTCTTCGGATTGATCCTTGGCTGGTTGGATCTTGTTGAGGACATCCACGGCATAGCCATGATCGAGCGTCAAGGGCGACAAGCTGTCTGCATATCGCGCAAAGGTAATGAGCCCAACGAGGTCATCTGGTCTTCCAATGAGCCCTTGCCCACCTTGAATGAATGCGCTGGCAACATTCTTGACCGCAGCGAGCCGATCTGATTGTGCGCCATCTAATTGGAAGTCAAGTGCCCGCATTGATCCCGATCGATCAACCAAAAATTGCAGGGCCGCACCTTCGACGAAAACTTTTGTCTGCTGATTCGCAATCACTGGACGAGCGAGGCAGAGTGCTAGGAGTGCGATCGCAGCACCACGAAAGACAGGAACAAGCCAGCGAAGTCGAGCTGCGAATGAAGTTCCCGCCGCTGACACGATTGCGGTTGATGAGTATCCAATTCTGACGCGCCTTCGAGGGGAGAGAAAACGCCAGGCCGCAAGTGGTGCGAGCAGTACCAAGGGCAAGAACCACGATGCGAGAAGATCAAATGAAGTCACGACTTCATCTCCATTTTCTGCGGTGCGGCATCTGCGATGGGGCTCGTTTCTCGAACAAAGTCGCGCGCTGCATTCAATCCTTGAGAGCAGTCGTGTTCTGCTGGCCGATGAGCAGCAAACTTGACCATGTCGGCTGCTCGCAGAAAGTCTGTCAGAAGGTGGCGATGTTCCGCACCGATCAGAGGATGGCTGCTTGCCTGTGCAAGAAACTCCTTCGTCGTTTGTTCTGGTGCTGCAATGTCAAAGCGCTTCTCGACGTATTCGCGAACTGTTCCTGAAAGGCGCACCCAGAACCCATGAAGGTCGCCTCGTTGAATAAGTTCGTCACGCTCGAGTCGATCGAGTTCTCGCTGAGCCCACTCGTCCGCAGCTAATACTTTCTCGGAAACTTTTCTTTGATGCATTCTCAAAGCCCAAAGAAGCAATCCAAGTATGACAACTGCTGCCGCCGCCGCCATCCACCACCAAGAACCGCCAACATCAATGTTGACCTCGCCTTTGATGTCTCGGTAAATGCCAGGGTCAAATGTCGCGCCGATGAGGCTGACAACTTCGATCGGAGTTGGTCCAACCGAGATTGTCTGCCCCTTACTTTGCGCATCGGTCCAGTGGACTTCGATCGCTGGCAATTCAGTCATGCCGCTTTCATAGGTTGTTGCGATGAATGAAATGATTGACTTGCGATTTTCACCCTCGCGGCTCGTTGTCCGTCGCACGTCACGGATATCGAACGATCCAAGTGTCGATCCGATATCAGGGATTGAAAGATTCGCACCATCCGCTGCGTTGATCGTCAGCGTGAATTGAATCGCCTTTCCAACTTCAACAACATCGGCCGGAGTCGCAAGCGTCGCATTGACAGCGCCATTTTCGCATCGAATCAGCACCGGTTTCGCAGGGCGTGACGCCACCTTGGATGGTGGTGCTTTCGCCTCGGCTTGGTCAGCCGTTGCCGATGGGGTCGGTGGGAGAGTCGTTTGGGTCGGGGGCGTTGTCGACAACACTTGGCCGTGTGCAGTACCGACAATCAATGCAGTCAGACAGCAGGCTGTGAAAGATTTCAGCGAATGAATCACTTGCCTCTCCGTGCTTCTCGCTTGCGAAAGTATGCAATGATCGGTTCGACATAATCGACTCCAGTTTCAATCATAAGCGGATCAATCTTGAGTCGGCGAAGGGCGATTTCGAACTGGATCGCACGAAGGTCGCCTTGGCGTCGAAAGGCATCACGAACTCTTCGACTTGAAGTGTCGACGATGACTCGTTTGCCAGTTTCCTCATCCGTCAGTTCGATGAGCCCGACTGCTGGCAGTTCTCGCTCTCGGCGATCGAAGATCGATACCGGAATTACATCATGTCGTCGCCGCGCGATTGCCATCGGTTGCTCCCAGCCGCTGTCGAGGAAATCGCTCACGATGAAAACCACAGCACGTCGTTTTTGGATGCGATTCAATTCGTCAATTGCTGCCGCGATATTTGTTCCAGTTCCGACGGACTTGTGCGCCAGAAGATCGCGCACGATGCGTAGCACGTGGCGTCGCCCCTTGCGTGGAGGGACGTATCGCTCGATTTGGTCAGAAAAAAGCAGCAATCCAACCTTGTCATTATTTCGAGTTGCGCTGAATGCGAGAGTCGCGGCTACTTCTGCGACGAGTTCTCGTTTGGTCTGCGCATTCGATCCGAACGAGAGTGATCCCGACAGATCAATCGCCAGAAAGACCGTCAGTTCGCGTTCTTCTCTGAAGAGTTTGATGTGCGGGCTGCCAGCGCGCGCGGAGACGTTCCAGTCGATCGTTCGTACATCGTCGCCATCTGCGTACGGGCGAACTTCTTCAAACTCCATTCCGCGACCCTTGAATGCTGAGACATAACTCCCTGCGACCGCTTCTTGAACCACGCGTGAAGTGCGGATTTCAATTCGGCGAATCTTCTGAATGGTTTCTTTCGTCAGCATGGGTGAGTTCCCTCCCGGATTCGATCGCTCGTCCATTTCACTTGGATGCGATGAGAGTTCACTGTTGTCTTGGGTCAGGGGACTGGCACATGATCGAGCAGCGTTCGCACGATGTCGTCTGCAGACTTTTCAACGGCTTCGGCTTCATACGAAAGTCCAAGTCGGTGGCGAAGGACGTTTGGTGCGACATCTTTGACATCTTGAGGTACGACATAACCACGGCCATCGAGAAAAGCCTTTGCTTTTGCCGCTAAAGTCAACGCAATTGTCGCTCGCGGGGAGCAGCCATACTGCACGAGACCATCGATTGGAACGTTGTGCTTCTTTGGGTCGCGTGTGGAAACCACCAATTCAACAATGTAATCCTTCATGCGGTCATCCATGAAGATCTGATCGACAAGCAGTCGAGCCGCCTTGATGTCCGCGGGATGCATCACTGGATCAACTGTGAGATTGTTCTGTGTGTTTCCCATGCGATCAAGAATCAAACGCTCTTCCTTAGGCGTCGGATATGTCACCACCAATTTCATTGCGAATCGATCGACCTGCGCCTCAGGCAGGGGATATGTTCCTTCTTGTTCGATCGGATTTTGAGTCGCGAGAACTAAAAACGGATCAGGCAGTTGATAGGTTGACTCACCGATCGTCACTTGACGCTCTTGCATCGCTTCGAGCAATGCGGATTGCACCTTCGCTGGGGCACGGTTGATTTCATCCGCCAGAATAATGTTCGAAAAAATCGGTCCATGTTTGACGACGAACTCGCCTGTGTTTGGCCGGTAGATCATGGTTCCAACCAAGTCGGCGGGAAGGAGATCTGGAGTGAATTGAATGCGCCGGAACCCAGTGTTGATCCCTTTGGCGAGGCAGCTCACCGCCATTGTCTTGGCAAGTCCGGGAACTCCCTCGATGAGCACATGCCCATTCATCAGCAGACTGCAGAGCAAGCCTTCTATCAGCGCATCTTGGCCAACGATGACTCGTTGAATTTGGTCGACAAGGTGGCGAAAAGGACGGCTGGCGGCTTCGACTTGGCGTTCCAGTTCGACGATATCTCGTTGGGATGTAGACATGGTGTGATTCATCGTGGTCGTACGCCTTCCCCAACAGTTGGTTCGGGTCGTTTCGAGAGGATAAGCGAAGCGTAACCTTGCCAGAATGGAATCACCTCTTCGAATCGGTTGGATCGGAACTGGAGTTATGGGAAATTCGATGGCTGGCCATCTCTTGGCTGCAGGGCACGAATTGACGGTTCATTCTCGAACGAAGTTGCGCGCCTCTGCGCTACTGGATCGAGGAGCCAGTTGGGCACAGACTCCCGCTGATGCGGCATCTGGAAAGGATGTCGTTTTTTCGATGGTTGCATTGCCATCGGACGTCGAGTCTGTTCATCTTGGTGCCGAGGGAGTATTGCAAGCTTCGAATATTCCCAAGTACATCATTGACATGACCAGCAGCCGGCCATCTCTCGCACGAAAGATTGCGGTTGCGGCGCGCGAGTTGGGATCTTGGGCTCTTGATGCGCCCGTAACTGGTGGTGATATCGGTGCAAGAAATGCAACGCTTTCAATTCTTGTCGGCGGCGATGCGCAAGCGTTTGAGCGCGTGCTCCCGCTATTGAAACTAATGGGAAAGACAGTTGTTCTGCAGGGTGATGCGGGTTGCGGTCAGCAGGCGAAGGTGGTGAATCAGATTCTCATTGCATCCACGATGATGGGGGTCTGTGAAGCATTGATCTACGCTCGCGAGAGCGGGTTGGATGCCAACCGAGTATTGGAATCAGTCTCCGCTGGTGCCGCTGGAAGTTGGTCCTTGGCCAATCTTGCGCCGCGGATTCTCAAGGGTGATTTCGAGCCAGGGTTCTTTATCGATCACTTCCTCAAAGATCTCGGCATTGCGCTGGAGGAATGCCGATCGAGCGGGCTCCACGTGCCAGGGCTCATGTTGGCGGAGAGCCTTTACTTGAAGGCCCAAGAGGCGCAGCATGGGCGAAAGGGGACACAGGCGCTCTATTTGACCTACGGGGTTGGGGCAGCGAATAAGCCATCTTGACTGCTTCAAATCGGGAGGGTGGGCCACAATGAAACAATGCGCTTGCAAGGATGGTGGTTCGGCGGTACGATTTTCGATCTTCTCTGGAGACTAAATATGACCGCCCTCATCGCTGGTAAGACCGTAACAATTTCTGTCAAAAAAGTTCCTGTGGAGGCTCGTCATCGCAAGACAATCGAAAGATTGATGCGCCTTCAGCCTGCAGTTCAGAGAACGCTCACTCGCATCGCCCGCAAGCGCGGACGTGACAATCCACTCAACCAACGAGGTGGACGAATGTGGATTTCCCGCATCCCAGCGACCCGATGCGTCGGCGCTGAACTCGGTGCGAAGTTCACTTTGCGTGTGACTCCAAAGATCATCCCTGACGTCATGGCAATTCAGCGATTTGTTGAAATCGTCTGATCGCAATCGTCGGTTCATTCAATCAGCCCGCACTGATCGCTTGCCTGATCGGCATAACGAGGTGTGGTATCGCTCGCTGTTCTGCGAGGCGTTCTGCATGCCCACAAAGTGTCGCAAAGATTGTTGGAAGTTCATCGAGTGATGCCAAGGGTCCGTTGCGGCGGACAGTTAAATAGACGCTGATTGGATCGGCCGAGGAAGAGCGCATGGAATCAGCGGATCTCGGGCGGGTCTTGACCTCGAATGACGCCTGCAATTCTCGCCCTTCCGTGAGTGCGATCCCAATGAACGGTTGCACGTCGATCGGCTCATCTTGGTCACAGTCGAAGAGTGCGCCTAAGGGACTATTGGCGAGAAGCGCTTCATAGACAATTCCGTCTCGGTGCGATGCAGTCTCGATATCGAAACCAAAGATCAATTCGATGTGATCAATATCGAGTGGACTCATCGAAAGAAACCATGGTGCGGTTTCTAGGACTGCGCGGTGAATCTTGTAACCCTCGTCCGTCGACTTTGGATTGACATGTCCGCTGCGTATCGAGGTCTTGCGAAGAGCGACCCAAATGAAATCTCGATCGCCTTCGCCGGATTCCAAGGCGATCTCATTTTCGATTCGCCGTACTCGGGTCAGTTGAGGAAATTGGCGGCGGAGTCGGTCGAAGAGCTCGAGCGTGGGCTCCCGCGATTCCGGGAGATCCATCTTCAGCGCGATTTTCTGATTCACGCAGAAGTCGCTACAAAAAGTTCCGAAAGCCGACATGGCAGAAATGGTATTACCCGGCCGCTAGGCCCGAAAATTACCGACTGGTAATCCACGAGGCGATTTCGGTCCAATTGTCGAGCCCCTGAACGAGCAAATCTGGTTTGTGGCTCGCTAATTCGGCAATCGGATGGTGTCCTGTCGCCACCGCAATAGCCAAGCAGCCGTTGAAATGGGCGCAGTCGATATCGAGAGGGGTATCACCGATGATGATCACCCGCGACGAATTCGTTTCCCGCCCTGTGTGTGCGCTGTATCGGCTCATGGCAATGGGCGGAAGTTCTCGGCGGTGGTGTCCATCATCGGCCCAGGCGTTGAACTGGAAGGGTGCAAGCGAAAACCCCGCTTGGGCAACTTTGAGAAGGCCGGTGTGTTCATAATTCCCAGTGAGCAACCCAATATCGCAGCCATCATGCGCGTGGAGACTTTCAACCAGTTCTCGCGCTCCAGTCAGTGGGTGCGATTTGGATGTGTGGGAGAATCCTCGTCGTAGATGCTCGCCGTACTTGTGGCGGAATAATTCGTGAAGTTCGACGCTTGGCTCGACGCCTCCGGCAATCATGAGGTCTTTCCAGATTAAGCGGTCGAGTCGACCCGAAATGGAGAGCCCTTCGAATGAAAATGTTTTGGACGGGAAGAGTTCATGCGCTGTGGCAAGCATTGCAGTCATGCCAGCACCTTCGGTTCGCAGAAGCGTCCCGTCGATATCGAACAGCACGAGCATTCGTTCAGGCATTGCAGGCATGAGCACCGACTGCGGCGACGATCTTCGCTGCGGCGTCTGTCAAATCCGTCGCAGACTGCATCGTTGGGATGCTCGATCTTGCAGCATCAAGAATCGATCGAGCTTCGGCGACATTCGTTCCTTCAAGGCGAACGACGAGTGGGACACGGAATCCAATCGTCTTCGCAGCGCCAACGATTGCTCGTGCAATGCGATCGCACTGCATGATTCCGCCAAAAATATTGACGAGAACTCCTTGGACTCTGTCATCGCTGAGAATGAGCCGAAATGCTTCGGTGACGGCTTCTTCGGTAGCACTTCCGCCAACATCGAGAAAATTCGCAGGTTCTCCACCGTGCAGTTTGATGATGTCCATCGTGCTCATGGCCAAGCCGGCACCGTTCACAAGGCAACCGATATTTCCATCGAGCGCCACGTACGAAAGACCAAATTCTTGAGCGCGCATTTCGGCGGCATTTTCCTCGGTCGGGTCATGCATTGCTTCGATATCGGGATGACGAAAGAGGGCGTTATCGTCGAATGCAAACTTCGCATCGATCGCCATCACTTCTCCATCTGGATGAGATGCCGTTGGGGGCGTCAACACGAGGGGATTCACTTCGACCAAACTCGCATCAGTTGTGCGCTGCAAGACGCAAAGTTTTGTGAAGACGCTGACCGCTTGCGCAATTGTTTTTCCTTTGAATCCAAGCGCCAATGCAACGGCACGAGCTTGGAAGGGACGGATTCCGACAATGGGATCGAGCGGAACTCTGATGATCGCTTCGGGGCGCGTCTCTGCGACTTTCTCGATTTCCACGCCACCTTCAGCGCTGGCGATGAGCGTGTTTGTTCTGTTGGCACGGTCAACGAGAACGGCAACGTAGTACTCGTGCGCAATCTCGACAGCATCAGCAATCAAGAGTCGTCCAACTTCAAGCCCCTCAGGTGGAGTCTGTGGGCTCATCATCCGATTGCCAAGCATGAAATTCGAAGCTTCGATTGCTTCGTCGATCGACTTGACGACTCGCACGAAACCCGCCTTGCCGCGACCGCCTGCATGGACTTGTGCTTTCACGACGATCATCTTGGATCCGCCAGCAAACAGCGATCGTGCCGCCGCATGCGCGTCTTTGGTGGTGGTGACCATCGTTCCATGCGGCACCTGGATTCCCGCATTCGAGAGCAACTGTCGAGCTTGAAATTCGTGGATTTTCATGGGTGGCGAATCGTAGCGACTTTGCGTGCGTATCGGCGCATTCTCCACCATTCGATGGCAATTGGCAGGACTGAGACGATGACGATTCCAATGACAACAATTTCAAAATTGCGCTTCACAATAGGGATCTCACCGAAGAGAAACCCAGCACCGACGAGCAGGATGACCCACAAGAGAGCGCCCGCAACGCAGAAGAAAATAAAAGTTCGAAATCTCATCGCTCCGACTCCAGCGAAAAATGGAGCGAATGTTCGCACGATGGGCACGAAGCGCGCGAGAACCACGGCCTTTGCGCCGTGTCGATCGAAGAAAGCTTTCGTTCGTTCAAGATGCTTGACGCGAAGCAGCGGAATTTTTCCAGAGAATGCACGCTGGCCGATCCACTTCCCAACGTGATAATTCACTGTGTCGCCACTGACAGCTGCGACGATGATCACCAGTCCGCAGAGCCAAGGATCGAGTCCGATTCGGCGCGCACAAATCGCACCGATCGCAAAGAGCAGGCTGTCTCCAGGAAGAAACGGAATGATGACCAATCCGGTCTCACAAAAGATAATCAGAAAGAGAAACGCATAGGACCAGACTCCGGCACCTTGAACGATGTCGGTGAGGAATCCATCGAGTTCAGTGAAGATTCGCGGAAGCTGTTCAATCATGCCATCCATGAAACTTCCAATCGTTGCTCCTCGCAAAGAAGAAAACGGACAGGGCGGGATTCGAACCCACGGTAGGGGTATAAGCCCCTACATCGGTTTAGCAAACCGACGCCTTCAACCGCTCGGCCACCTGTCCTCAAGGATTTGGAGTGTAGCAATCGATTTGAACATCCTTCAGAAGCCCAACCGGCAGTGCCGTCGACTTATCGCGGAACCGCAACTCCCGAAAGCATTCGAATCTTGTTTTCTGGCTCGCGTCGATGACTCGCGAAGGTGCAATCGCCGATCGTGCAGGGGGGATTCGAGTCAATTGACCCAGACTGCAGCCCCGCGCGTTCGAGCAAGATCGCAACCGCATGGGAGCAATTTGCAAAGGCCTTTCCAGGAAGAGCAGAAGCTCTGAGTGCCTTCGTAAGCCCTTGTTGGGTGAATGCGTCGATCACGTCTCGTCCGACCTCATATCGCTCCACGCTGGCGCAGGGGCCGATTGCAGCGAGCATTTCGTTAGGTTCGGCGCCGAATCGCTCAACGAGAGCGCGCACAGAGACTTGGACGATATCCAAGGCGATTCCGCGCCAACCCGCATGAATTGCGGCACACGACCTTGACTTAAGGCAAACCACCAAGACGGGGCAGCAGTCGGCAGTGGAAATCATTGGAACGCGTAGGGGATCATTGGTAATGATCGCATCGGCCTCGCGGAGAGGTTCAGCTTTGCACTCGTCGGCTCCAAGGCAGCGTGCGCCATGCACCTGCTTCACGCGCGCCGGTCGTGCTTGGCTGGTGCCAAGATATTGAGCGATCCACTGCGCATCTGGTGGATCTCGTTTCGAAAACCAGTGTGCAATGTCGTGCGATTTAAAGAGGGGCGATACCCAACCAGCTTGGATTGGCGGAGAATCAGAGTGAGCTGCCATTGACGATCACGGTAGCTCACTCCCAGGGAATTGGAATCAGCACGGAAAATAAAAGCGCGATCATGAATCCCATTGCAGGGGTCACAATCGCGCTTCGAGGCTCGAACCGGCCTCGGCGGGTACCAAGTTTTATGCAAGCTGCGTACTTACGGACAAGTCAAGTGGACGGTTGTATCGCCTTCGTCCGTATCGTCGATATTCGCCATGTCAATATTCCATCCCATGCTGTCGAGAACGAGCCACTCGCGCCGCGTGAGGAAGTCTGGGAGGAGTCCCAGTGGTTGGAGTAGGACAACTGGGTTCTGCGTGTATGAACAAACATCGCGTGTATAGAACGTGTTTCCTTTGCCGATGGATTGACCCATCAAACATCGGGTTCCCAAGTCCGCAAGTTCATTCTGCTTCACGAATGCTCCTCGAACTGGAGAACCGTCATACATCTCCATTTCGAAGTCGGATTCTGCTCCATCTGTGCCATACGGGAAATTCAGAATCGATTTGTTCGCAACGCTGTTTCTTGCGACAGTGCGCGGCATTGCTCCACGGAATTCAACATCTGTCAGGAGGGCTGCAATTCCAGGGCTTGTTCCAACGGCAGCTCCAACAGTTGTCGCGGCGAAATTTGCTTTGAGAGTTGTGCCAGTTCCTGCGCCAACTGCGACGGCAGTGAAGTTTGTTCGGACGCATGTTCCCGTTCCACTGCCAACAGCTGTCGCAGTAAAAAATGTTCCAGCAGTGTTGGCAGATGCTCCGCAACTCGTCCAAACGGTGGTTCCAGCCGCTGTAATCATGTACTCAGTTCCAAGAACCAAACCCGCTGGTAAAGCGGCCGTGGCACCGGCTGTAACCCACTGCGCATGGGTCGTCGTGCCAGCGAGGGAAATGACGTAGGGGTTTCCAATGACGAATGCTCCCGCAGTGACCGCCGCTGCTCCTGCGGCAGTAAAGTTTGCCGCAGTCGATGTTCCTCGGGTCAATATCTTGTAGTTCGATCCAACAGCAAACGATCCGATTTGAAAAGCGTGAGCTGTAGTTCCCGTTCCAGTTCCTGCTCCAGTCGCAGTAAAAATCAGTCCAACGGTATTCGATCCAGCTCCAACACTTGTGAAATCCGTTGTCCCAAGGGTTTGGATCTGGTAGCGCTGTCCAACGCCAAAATTTCCAGCGGAGATTGGGGAAATTTGTGCATTGATCTCCGGAAGCGTTCCAGCCGCAGGAATCTTTCCTCGAAAGTCAATGACGAAACACTTTGTTCCAATCGTTGCGATTGTCTGGACGGCTCCGTCTGGGTACGAATTTGTTCGTTGAGCAGACGGCACGGCTGGCGCGGTCATTTCGGCATCATCAAAGCTATTGGTGTTCCCAGATCCAGTTCCGGAGAACTGATTTTGCAGGAAAGTCATCGAACTTGGCAGGTCTCCAGCTTTTGCCGTGACGGCTCCAAGCATTTGTTCCGGTGTGACGGGCGGTGTCAGGGCTGCACCCTTTGAGATGAGGGCTTTATTCAATCCCGGGTTGTAATCCAGAGCCCAACCGTTTGGCGTACTTCCACCGACGAGCATTCCTTCGAAGGCAGTTGAAAACTGTGCGCACGTGACTGGCGGGGCACCTCCGAAGACATTGGTCGCACTGTTGACGAGGTAGCCATCATCCATGACATCCTGTTGAAACCTGAAGATGTCCATGACCGTGCAGTCGCGAACCAAGAAGTCTGCGCCAGCGACAAATCCCATTGATTGGACGACTTCTCTGATCAGGTGGTCTTGAAATGAATAGAGCAGACTTTGCCCAAATTTCAAGCCGTTCGATGGATTCCAGTCCCACTGAATTGCGGAACTCATCGTGATCATTCCGTCATCAATTGGCGTGGTTGAAGGCAAAGCGCTTTCAATTCCGAGCGCCTTCTTCAATGGACTCACGACATAGATTTGGTTCTCTGGAGTCGACAAGGTAGAGACGCCGCTGTACCGCATTGGTATGGAGGCTGCCTTGGGCATTGGCAGCACTTCGCCTTCGCCGATCACCTCGCGGTTGAACGCGTTGGAGACATCCGAGAACTTCTCAATTGAGTAACGAGCAGTCGTAACACCCAAACGTCCAGAACTCAGTGGCACGTATGCCAACTGAATTTGGACCGTGACATTGACCGAGGAGATATGGTCCTCAATGTATTTTTCCACATCAGCAATTGCATTCGCAAATGCCACTGCTTGACTTGGTGGGATCAGCGAACTCGAACTCACGATGAATTGAAGGTCGAAGGCTGAAACGTCACCAGCGATACCGCCATCGCCAGGATCGCCATCTTTCGAATGTCCACCAATCGTCCGATCAACTACGAAAGTCATCGCTGGTCTTTGCACAGTTTTTTCGCCCCGTTTCACCATCGAACGAAGTTCTTCCAAACTGACGGGGCGAGTTCCAGCATCTGCGATTGAAAATGACACGGAGACCTGTTCTGTTTCCCCTTTCACGATTGGTTCTCGAACGACGAGGACTGCGTCTTGGGTTTGCTCCACGGCAAGCGTTCCGTCAACAGCCTTTTGAAGAAGGAGCAATTCGGTCGCTAGAAATATAGATGTGATCATGGTGTTTTACTCAGTTCAGGTATTCGTTTAGGTTCTGGTTCAGGTCTTCGATTGGAATGTTCGTTGATTGAAATGATTGATTAACCACCAGCTCCACCAGGGCAATTGCCCCAGTTGGAGAGCACTTCCAGAAGATCGAGTGCGTCAACATTTCCGTCGCTGTTGATGTCTGCAGCGGTCGCAAGTGAATCGCCGGCAGTCGCACTTCCAAACTCGGCCAAGACCAAGACAAGGTCATCCGCGCCGACGCGTCCATCGGATGTAGGAAGTCCTCCTTCAGGAATTCCTCCTGCGATGTCCGCTGGGCAACTTGTGAATGTTTGTCCAAGATCGAATGAGATGTTGTCGATGACGACAAATGCTCCCTTGATTACGACTCGGTTGAAAGTGAATTTTGGATCTGGGTCTTGACCAAATGGTTGTGCAATTCTGACTGGTCCACCATCGACGACAGCGCTAGGGAACCCAGTCGGATATGTTGGAGTTTGGAATGCTCTCATGTCGTACGACTGCGTGAAGACGAGCACGCTGCCTCCAAGTCCATCATCTTGGAAGGCTTCGACGCTGATGACATTGGCTTCTAGGAATGCAAAACTTGGGATGAGCTGTGGGAACGTTCCGGGGTAGAGATTCTCCGTCTCGAAGTATTCCCCAAAGTCGGCAGCATTCATGTAGAAGCGGCATTCTTTGGCAGCTCGAGCGAGCCGAATTGTTGTCACGCCACTTTCACCAGTGACGGGGTTTGCGGACGGGAAGTCGCCAGTGAGCGAATTGAAAGTGAGCCGTTGACCGTATCCCCGTGATCCGAATGCCACTGCAAATCCTTGTCCAAGGATTCCACCCCACTCAGCGACGCTTCCGTTTCGCCCCAAGCCATACTCAAAGAGCGAAGGGATGTTGTCGGTATAAATGAACCCTCCGTCAAGTGAGTTGGGATCTTGATCAGCAGACTCGATTGTTGCGAAGTACTCCGGGAAAGTTGGGTCGAATTGTCTCAGTTCAGCCAAGGCAGTCGGTGCAACTTTCGCAATTGGCAGAAGTCCATCACTCACACCAAAGGGAAGGTTTTCGAAATTCTCTCGGAAAAGGAGTGTCTGATCTTCGCATTCGTCTGGGATTCCATTGGTATTTACATCGAGACTGTCGCCGTTGGCGATATCGCAGGTGTCTGGGATCTGGTTCTGATTGCAATCAATCGGACTTGGTATTCCTGGATTCTCCACAGCGACTTGGCAGTCGTCTGGGATTCCGTCATTGTTGCAGTCTGAGCTGACCGCATCAACCGCTTCGATGTAATCGTCAATCTCGTTGTCATTGCAGTCAACGACGGGAAGGATGCTGCAGCGGAACTTCGCAAAGTCAAACTTGACTTGCGAAATGGAACGGGCGTTGTTCGCTTTGTCTTTGGCGCCATCCTCAATTTGTGCGTCTGATGCAATCACCATCGTCGCAGGATCGTTGAGTGGGTCATCGCTCGCTTCGGCGCAGGGACCAGTCGCCGCAGGGCTTTGGACACCTTGAGCATCGATGTACTCCGCATCCGAACCATCAATCCCGTCGAGAGCAGCGCACTGAAAATCAAATTCTTTTCCTGCATCTTGTGTCGCATCAGCGGGAGCGCCGTAATCACTCCATTTCTTAGTTGGATTGGAATATCCAGGAAGTCGGACATTTGTTCCATTTGGGTACGCCATCACACTGCGGTAATTTTCGTCGCCGAACCCGAAGGAGTCTGGAAAGAGAGCGTCCTGCGGTTGTGCGCTTGGTGCTTCGTGATTGTGCTGGCAGCCCAAATTGTGTCCCAATTCGTGCGCATAAACGGTGTCGCCGAGAACAGTGATATCGAGAAGACAGAAGGGTGATTCAGAAAAAGCCTGAAGTGTTGAGACGTCTGATGGTCCAAGAATTCCGCCGACGGGGGCGACCTTGGTCGCATCCACTATCGGATGTGGGTTGGCCGGAATTGAAAGACGAGCT
Organism: uncultured bacterium; assembly: GCA_903919715.1. Classification (GTDB taxonomy): domain Bacteria; phylum Planctomycetota; class Phycisphaerae; order Phycisphaerales; family SM1A02; genus F1-60-MAGs104. Next base: position 111,124 of record CAIXJC010000015.1, read on the forward strand.
TGTCCCTGAGCATTGGTATTCGCATCAAGCATGACGCTTGCCAAGCCAACAAAGCCACTGTCGGAACCGTAGCCGGTTCCAACGAGAGCAACTTCGTCCGCTCCAAGCGCATCTCTCCAGTCGAGGACATAGTCCAGATATCCATCGCCGGGAGTTTGCAGACGGGTGAGGTCAACGGCAAATCCTGTGCTGACAAATGGTTCTTCTTGCCCGTAAAATCCGTCAGTAACGAGCGCACCGACCAGTCGAAGTCGTGGCAGGCAGACTTCTGTTTCAGCGGGCGTGACTCCGGGGCGCGCTTCATGCGCAGCATTGTCGGTTGCATTTTCTGCGCAACTAAATGGCGGTTGCGGGTTTGGCGGGAGCAGTGCTGGTGGATTCGTCACGGTGTCTGGGGCGGGATAAGCACCATATCCGCACGTTTGATTCAATTGATTATTCGCATCCTGTCCGTCGAAGTCCGTTGCTGCTTGCTCTGACGAATTTTTCATAGAAAGATTCGCTTGGGCAATTGTGAGTACGGCTTGGTCGTAAGGAGTCGTTCCCGCAGCGATCAGCAAGTCATTTGCATCGACCGAGAAAACCATGAGTACGTCGATGATGATTCCACTTTCTTTGACTAATCCTGGAGGTAAGCCAAATGGGGCAACTTCTGGTGGGCAAGGCGTTACGCCTGTGGTTCCAGCGATTCCGCCTTCTTGTTGCCCGGTCTTCGAAGAATGTCCGAGGACTGGAGATTCAGGAAGGACTCGTCCGACGCCACATTCCAGTGCGCCGTAATTTGGACGAAGGGTCAACTTGTATCGGCCTGCTTCTGCTGCGGTGAGCGCATAAGCCGATCCATCAGATCGCAGGAAATACCCAGTCAAGCGAGGTCCAATTTGGCTAATGATTCCGTAGAGGGAATTTCCCGTCTCTGCCTGCTTGAGGTAGATCTGCTTCTCGTCGATCCCAGTCCAACCGCGACGGTCGACAATAAAATCCATCGATCCTCCGTCTGGAGTTGCGATCGAAATCGGGTCGCCAACTTTCAGCGTTCGAATGCTGTCGACGGAGAGATTCGGAAGGCCCATTCCAGCAGTTCCAAGTGCCGAGAGATCCGATTTTCCCATACCTGGCGAAGGAAGTGATCGTGTGTTTCGCCCATTGAGTGCGCTCTTCGGTCCGCCCTTCGGGACGGAATCTTTCGTCGTGGACGCCTTTGTCAAGGCCGCCGTTGTTTCGGGGGAAGTGAGCGAAGTCACCTTGTCCGTTCCCGCACTGGCTACTGCCAAAGCGGAGAGAGTCAGGCAGGTGAATGCAATAGCTGAAAATCGAACTGTATATCGAACTTGGGTAAGTTTCATTTGATGGTTCTTTTCATGCGAGTTGGAGGATCAATACGTCGATTCAGGGATGTGAACACCCCATAACCGACATGATCCTGCGACGCCCCGCAGAGAACATGTCGAATATGTTGCGTGTTTTTGATTTGTCAAGGCACGGATTTGCATTTTGCGATTATTTTTCGTCCAGTCTTAAGGTCCGCAGGGTGCGCCCGCGTCAACAAGTGGATCGTTGTACATAACTTCAATCTGATCGATCCATACTTGCGCTTGCCCAAGTCCACCGATTGGAATAACCACAACTCGTGCAGCTAGCTGCACGCCACCAGCACTTGGAATGCCAACATCTGATGGAAAAACACAGGCAGGGAGGGTGAACTGAGGAAGCGATACATTCGCCCCAGTCATTTGCCCAAGATATGGCGGCAAGAAGTTCCAGCGATTTGTTGAATTGTTGTAGATGAACGCAATAACCAACGCGCTTGTGACCGAAACGGTTCGACCCGTCACCTTGACTGAAACACCTGTCAAATCTCCTGGAGATTGCAGTTCAGTCGTTCGGATCACTTGAAGGTCAAGAATGCGGTTTCCAGTTGGATAGAAAAGCGGTGGCCCGAGCCCTGACGCTGATTGGCTTGAACTTGGACGGGCAGTCCGAGTCTTGACAAATTTATTGTCAATTTCTCGAATACTGAACTGCGAACCAGAAAGAAGTGTTCCGCAGACGATTCGGAAAGTGCACTGATTCGTATCGTAAAAATTGCCAGTAATGACGCTACGCCCGACCCGTCGAAGATTTGAAAAGCCACCAACTGGCGACGGATCTCCATCTCCTGGTCCAACTGTATTTCCGACGAGTGCATCCGTGTATTCAGGTTGCGCTCCACCCGAAAGGCCGCACTGCGCAAAGAGATTTCCCGCATCACCAAGTACGCCCTGAATGTTGAGTGGGCTCAATGGCTGACCGTCGTATGTCTGCTTTGCCAACGCTTGGGCGAGAGCCGCAACTCCGCCGATTTGTGCCGCCGCAGCACTCGTTCCGCCCCAGATAGCGGTATAGCTTCGGAGTCGGTTTATTTCGTACGCAGCGACCGCAGGGTTGGTAGAAACAGAACTATTTTGCCCAGAAAACAGGTCTCCGTATCCAAGCGTGCAGACTCCCTTGCCCCATGCGGAAACGTTGACAGTTCCAGCGCCAGAAAAGTTGCTCAGGTTTGCGCGGCAATAATTGAGACCTGGATAGACCCTCGCATCGGCAGGTGCGGTGATGAACTGAAACCCAGGCCAAACTCCTCCCACAACGACGGCGGCTTCACTGCCTTCTATTGGCGCAGCAATTTCTTGCGATGCATTACCGGCGGCAAGAACCATCGTCACGCCAGCGTTAAGCCCAGTTGTAATGATTGCGGCAGTTGCATTGGTGGTGTTGAGAGGTTGTCCATTTTGCGCAATCGGAAGGACGATGACATTTCCAGGGTTGGGATCCGCACTTGTGATCGAAGAGAGTTTGTCGATCGCGTTGGTCATCGCAGTCAACAATCTTCCTTGTTGCTCAAACGACTCTGAAGGGAAGAAATACGCCTGAGCCGTAGGCACAACGCCGGTGACCCCGATTGTGTTGTCGTTGGCGAATAGGACACCGAGTGTTGCGGTTCCGTGGGACGGAGCGGTATCAAAGGAACCAGAGAAAGTAGGTGGTGGATTTTGTTGGTCAAGAATGACCAACGGAGTTTGTCCTGATTCGACGATGACCTTTGTGAGACCTGTTGATGGGTTGATGAGATCCTCGTGATTCACCAACGCCGATGGCTCTACAACGGCGATTTTTATCGTCGGAAGTTGAGGGCCGTTCGTTCCAGGGAACTGCTCAAGGAGGCTCCGCATAGAAGCCAAGTCGAGCCCGCCTCCGCGGAATCCAGTCACGTTTATGAATGATTCAAATACACCAAGCGGTGGTGGTGGCGGTGGATTTGGACCGCTATATGGGTCAGGAAAACGTTCAGCTGTGGTGTACAAAGCGAGCGGGAAACTGCCAGGAGTCGTGACCGGCGGTGGGCTGACGAGAAGTTTCGCATCATAAAGAGGCGAAGGAGTCTGGCTGCTCGGATTCAGTGGCGAGCCACCGTTGGAGTTCAGTCCAGGTGTGGAGTAGCAATCTCCGTAGAAACCAGTGGCGATTGCGGCGCAGTCAGAATCCCAAGTGATTGTGCAGCAGGTCACATCTTGAAAGCAAACAGCTCTGCAACAGTCTGGATTTGATGCGCCGGCAAGACCGTGCTCAATGAATGGCGATGTTTGGATCAGGATAGATTCTTCGAGGGGAGTCCAAGGACAGTTGTATGGGAACGGTCCTGGGACGGCGGGTGGAAGAATTGTTTGAAGGCATGTGTCGGAGCCACCAGAAGCGCCGAAGGCAGATGGCCCCAAGAGATTTGCAAGCGTTGCGCAAACCTGATCCCAGCAATCAGCGCAGGAAGGACGCACAGCGATCACCTGTGGGCATACGACTGGATCGGAACAATTGCCGACAAATACGGGCGGGATACTGTCGTCCATTTGCCCTTCGTGTGGAAAGGTGCAGGGGAGTGCATTTCCAGTCGTACAAAGTCCGCAGGCTGCACAGCCAAGGCTGGAAAAAACTCCGCATTGCGGCTTGGGATCTGGGCAACCCTGTGGGCTCGACAACTCAGTTTTCTTTTCAATTTCAACCCATTCGACTTCTTTCAGCGCAAGGAATTCTCTGCCAGCTACAACGAGTTGACTCGGTGCAATTCCTTCAAGAAACATCATGGATGCAAGGTCAGGCGTTGCCTTTCCACTGCGCAGTCGTGCGCGTGAGCACAAAGTATCAAGCTTGATGGGGTCAACGTCAATCGCCTGCCGAATCGTGCAGCCGTACTTGGCGAGGAGTGCGGAAGTGGTCGTTGTATCCGCACCGAGGAGATTGTAAATTTCGCTGCCAGCGGTCCGTGGCGCGCGCATTCCAGCATCTTTGGAGTACATCACAATTAGTCGGCCAGTGTGTTCTGGCGTTCCACGAATTGGATGGACTGGCATCTGAAGCAAGGCAGGATCTTTGGCGACTGGCTTTTGAATCTGCTTTGCGCTAGTTGGCGACTTTGATTGGGCACTTGCCGCGACAGTTGCGGGAAGAGTTGCTGTCGCTTTCTCACTGTTAACTGCTCGATCGGCGGCGCCGACCGTTGCATCAAAGGTGCACAGAGCGATGGAGAACAACGCAATGAAAAATAAACGCATAAAAATTCCTACTCTTGGTGTTGAGTGCCGTCTTGGGGTGTCAGTGAGTCAACTTTCTCGATTCAATAACCTTCGGGTGGACAATAGCCAGTTACTTTTGCGAGTGTAACACTTCCCGATACGGATGCTGTCCGTTTTTTGGTTCTGATTTCGCAGAATTTACAAGGCGAGTTTGGGTCGAACGATCATGCGGTGACCAATGTCCGACCGAAAGAAAGCGCCCGTGAAGCGAACTGAACCCGCCAACGCCGTGGCGTCCTTGCTTGCGTCCTCTAACCCGTCTCCGAGGCACGTTGCTCCGACCACACGACCTCCACTCGTCACAACTTTTCGAGGTTTTTCAAGCTTCGTTGCGCCTTGGAAGGTAAAACGGTCGGTTGCGCGATTGTGGGAATCGATGGGGATGATTCCAGTGATCTCATGGCCCTTTTGGGTTGCTGCGGGGTAACCCTCGCTGCACACCACCACGCAACACGCAGTCCGTGGGTCGAATCCAAATTCGGCATCAGCGAGCCGGCCAGTTGCAGTCAGCCAAAGCGTCTTCAGCAGGTCACCTTGAAAACGAGCCATCAAGACCTGAGTCTCGGGGTCGCCGAATCGACAATTGAATTCAAGCACCTTCGGACCGGCATGGGTCAACATGAGTCCTGCAAAGAGCACGCCGCGGAATTCGATCCCTTGGCGACGAAGTCCGTCAACAGCTGGGACGAAAACATCTCTCGCAATCGCTTGGAGGTCCGTGTCCGTCAAGAGCGGCGTTGGGCAGAATGCTCCCATGCCTCCAGTGTTGGCGCCAGTATCGCCTTCGCCGACCTGCTTGTGATCTTGGCAAGTGTCGAGCATCGTGATGGTCCGACCGTCAACGAGTGCGAGCACCGAAACTTCTTGACCTTCCAGTTTTTCTTCGATGACAACGGAGTTTCCAGCGTCACCAAATTCCTTTGATTCCATGCACTTTCGAACCGCGGCGATCGCTTCGTGTTTGTCTTTGCAAACGGTGACGCCTTTGCCTGCGCACAGACCAGTTGCTTTTACGACGCACGGTTCGTCACGCTCTGTGACATATGCAAGCGCAGCTCCTAATGTTGTGCAGACTCGACCTTCGGCGGTTGGAATCGATGTCTGGCGCATGACTGTCTTTGCGTATGCCTTGTCCCATTCCAATCGAGCTGCTGCACGAGTCGGGCCAAAGATCGGCCGCTCGGGAGTTGCTAAGGCATCGACCATTCCCTCGGCAAGCGGACCCTCGGGACCGATGACGATGAAGCCGATCTTTTCCTGGGCAAGCCAGCGCTCAAGGTAGTACTTTCGCTTGAGTGAAAATTCTTCGGGGCATGCAGTGCCGAGCGCAAGCAACCCTGCGTTCGCATTCGAGTCAACCCAGAGTTTTCCAAGATGGGGAGATTGCGATAAACGCCACGCCAGTGCATGTTCGCGTCCCCCTGATCCAACGAGGAGAACATTGACTTTGGCGGGTAGTGGGAGGGAAGACATCGTTATTTTCTTATGGCTTTCGTGTGAACTGTATTGAGAACATCTCAGGCGACGAGGGATTCGCAGTCAAGGTCATGTGCTTCGGCAACCGCCTTATTGACCAAAGTCCCTCGAGTCATATTGATTGCATTGGCAAAGTGGGGATTCATTCGCGCTAATTGATCGGCGCCGAATTTCGCCAGTTTTAAAGTCCATGGCATGGTTGCGTTCGTCAGTGCCTGCGTGGACGTTCGAGCGACAGCGCCTGGCATGTTTCCAACGCAATAATGAACGACACCGTCAACTGTGTAAACCGGATTTCGGTGTGTTGTGACCTTGGCAGTCTCAACGCAACCTCCTTGATCAATCGCCACGTCGACGATGACTGAGCCTGGGCGAATGTGGCGCAAGTCATCGCGCCGAATCAACTTTGGCGCTCGTGCACCTGGAACGAGCACTGCGCCGACAATCAAATCAGCCCAAGCGAGTCGCTCGCGAATTGCTTGTGGATCGCTGTAAATAACACGAACATTGGCTGGCATGATTTCATCGAGGTAGCGCAAACGATCTAGGTTGATATCGACGATCACAACATCTGCTCCCAAGCCGGCAGCCATTCGCGCCGCGCATGTTCCAACAACGCCACCGCCAATCACAAAGACATTTCCTGGAGCGACTCCTGGGACACCGCCGAGTAGCACTCCAGATCCACCCCAGGGGCGCTCAAGATATTTCGCACCTTCTTGAACGGAGAGTTTTCCTGCGACTTCACTCATCGGCGTCAGGAGCGGCAAGTGTCCGAGATCGTCGGTCAAGGTTTCATATGCGCATGCAATGCACTTCGATTCCAAGCAACCCATCGTCAACTCTTTGTCGGCGGCGAAGTGGAAATACGTAAAGAGAATTTGTTCAGCCGTGATCATTCCAATCTCGGCGGTCTGCGGTTCTTTGACTTTCACAATCATCTGGGATCGACTCCAGACATCCGAAGCGCTCGAAACTATTTTTGCGCCAACTGCTGAATAAAGATCGTCGGGAAATCCACTGCCAATCCCTGCCCCAGATTGCACCAACACCGTGTGACCATCTCGCACGAGAAGCTCTGCACCGACGGGCCGCATCCCAACTCGAAACTCATCCGTTTTGACTTCAGTGGGAACTCCAACGATCATTGACCGAATCTCCAGTAGTAGCGGGGTGTGGGGAAAGGCGAACCGCCAAGTGTAACGCAGCAACGGGCGATGACAGTCTGCTACCCTTGCCGATTCCTATGCGCATGTATCTCTTACCTCGTCTTGGTCGCGTTCTGCTGTTTGTCATTGCCGTGTCGGCTTCGTCGAGTGCACGGGCCGAAAATGCCGAAGTCGTTGCGGCACTGAACAAGCCAATGAAAGATGTCGCACAGAAGGATCGAAGCGCTTCGACAATCTTTAACGCTTTTTTGAAGATGACCCCGCCTCCGATCGAATTTGGCGACGGTTTCAATCAAACGACGGTGTGGCAGAAAATGGATCGTTGGAGCGATGTCGCGAAGTGGGCTCAATCCAACCCAGGCATGGGAGAAGCGCTGATCGCATCTCAGTTTGCGACGATCTTGGGATTGCCGTATGGGACGAAAGGTTTGGATCCTGCATGGGTAAAGGCTGGCGCATCTATTTCATTCGGCGATGGCCCCAACGATGTACGAATGACGTGCAATTATTTTCGAGTGATCCGAGCCGTTGGCGCCTACGCCACAGCTGAGATGTACCGGCTTGGCGAAGCAGGAAAGTTTGACTCTGCCTTTGCAATTGGAATTGCGTATGCGCGCGTTTTGCGGCAAGTGTGCGAGCAAAACATGCTCGAGGAGAAATTGTTCGGCTTGGAGAACCTCGCCGAGAATCTCTCAATTCACCGTGATTTCATGTGGGTCTATCTCGATCGCCTCCCCGTTGGGGTGATGCAGCAAATTGCGCTGAAGGAGTACATCTTCCTCAAGCCATCTGACAACGAAAAACTTCGTCGTCTGCAGATGCCTGAAGGAGATCGGATCATTGTCGCGGCGGTACTGAAAGAGGCGTTGGCCGCATCTGACAGCGGCGGTGCAGTCAATCCAGAACAATTCGCACGCGTCATTGGATCGCAAGAGTCTCTTGATGGCCCTCTCCAATCTTTCAACACGCAAGAGATGTGGCGGCGAATCGCTGTGATTCACGGATCGTTGGAAGCAAGTAATGACAAGTTAGAAAATGTCTACGACGATTGGTGGCGTCGTTGGAAACTTCCACCGTCTTCGCCAGTTCAGAAGATGGCGACGGAGTTGTCGCGCACGAATCCAATCAAGTATGGCGTTGTAGTGGCGATGGTGCGCGATCTCGCAAGAGCATTTGCATGGCGCGATGCGGTGATTTCTGAAGTCAACGGAACGATTATGTCGGCGGGGCTCTGCGGGTATTACCGCGATTTCAAGAACAGTTGGCCGAAGGACCGTGAGCGTGCATACGCCGTCTATTTCCAGAGGCGATTCGATTTCGATCCGTATGACAAAAAAGCGGGGCATCTGAGGTATCGCGCATTGTCGGCACGGCAGGCTGTTGACACGCCACTGGGACGAGTCTGGGCAACTGGCTGCATGGTGTGGGCCGTCGGAGCGAATCATGAAGATGACAACGCCGCAACACATTCCACCGATGGATCGGTTGGCGACTTAGTCATCTGGCCACCAGTACGCGCACTCGCACGCCAGGAAGGTTTACTGAAATGACAGGTCAAGATGGCATCGAACGAGTTGTGATCATTGGCTCGGGACCAGCTGGTTGGACCGCTGCGATTTATGCCGCGCGGGCAAATCTCTCCCCACTCTGCGTGATCGGAGTTCCCAGAGCTGACCCCGCACCCGTTTTGCCGGGTGGTCAATTGATGCTGACGACCGAGGTCGAGAATTACCCTGGTTTTCCAGACGGCGTGACGGGACCAGAACTGATGGAGCATTTTCGCAAGCAGGCGGAGCGCTTTGGAACGCGCATCTGCGAAGACGATGTTGCCGAGTGCAATTTTCATGTACGTCCATTTGAACTGAAGTTGGCGAGCGGGAAGACGATCCTTGCGCACAGCGTCATCATCGCAACCGGAGCGGTCGCGAATTGGGTTGGAGCGCCCAATGAACTTCGCCTTGCGCAAATCGGCGGTGGCGTCAGCGCTTGCGCGGTGTGCGATGGCGCGCTGCCTGTGTATCGCGGCAAAGAACTCGCGGTCATTGGTGGTGGCGATACAGCACTCGAAGAAGCCACATATCTGACAAAATTTGCGTCAAAAGTGCACGTCATTCACCGGCGAGATTCTTTCCGAGCATCCATGGTGATGCAAGACCGACTTTTGTCAAAGCCCAATGTCGTCGTCGTTTGGAACAAGAAACTTGTGAATGTCGTTGGATCCGAGCGCATCGAAGCAGTTGAATTGGAAGACACCAACACAGGCGAGCGGTCGACGATTCCGGTGAGTGGTCTCTTCATAGCGATCGGTCATTCGCCCGCAACTGATTTCCTTCGCTCATCTGGCATTGCGCTCGATGGAAAAGGATATATCGCGCTCGAAACACGTTCGTGCGCCACCAATTTCCAAGGCGTCTTTGCTGCAGGCGATGTTGCGGATGCGCAGTATCGCCAAGCGATCACTGCAGCAGGTATGGGGTGTCAAGCTGCGCTTGAATGCGAGCGATGGCTCGGGGCGCAAGGCATTCACTGACCAGATTAGGATAAGAAATTTTTGGGCTTGGCCTTTGGTCCAAGTTCCAAAAACGAATCCTGACGATTATGCCGGCGTTGCAGTGCTCTTGACGCTCAGTTCACGCAATTGATCATCGCTGATTGGACTCGGTGCTTCGATCATGAGATCGCCGCCAGATTGAGTCTTCGGAAATGCAATCACATCGCGAATATTGTCAGTGCCGACGACGTGCATCACAAGGCGATCAAGGCCAAACGCAATTCCGCCGTGGGGCGGTGCTCCATGGCGAAGTGCTGAAAGCAAGAATCCAAACTTCGCCTGTGCTTCGTCATTCGAAAGTCCAATGAGATTGAATACTCGCTGCTGCACATCCATGCGGTGCATGCGGATCGATCCTCCAGCAATCTCGCTCCCGTTGAGAACCAAGTCATAGCCTGCGGAGAGGCATGCGCCTGGGTCGCTTTCGAGAATGCCGAATTGATCAGGATTTGGACTCGTAAATGGATGATGGAGTGCGACCCATCGCTTGCCATCATCATCCCATTCGAACATCGGGAAGTCGATCACCCAGAGGAAATTCCACTTGCCTTCTGGGATGAGTTTCAAATCGTTGGCAATGCGCAGTCGAAGTTCGCCCATCGTCTTCGTCGCAATATCCCAAGAATCTGCGGCGAAGAGCACGGCATCGCCGACTTCAAGACCGAGTCGCGCCTTCAGTTCTTCGGCAATTGGAGCAATGAATTTAGCGATTCCTGATTCGAACCCAGCCGCGGTGTACTTGACGACTGGGACGCCACCTGCACGAAATGTTTTGACCCACTCGCTGTAGCCGTCGGTCATTTTGCGGGTGAGTTTGTCAGCGCCGCCCGGAATCTTGAGACATTTCACAACGCCAGTTTTTCCAGTTGGACTTCGTTTGGCGAGCGCTTGTTGAAAGACACCGAAGTCGCATTTCGCTGCGAGATCTGAGATGTCCTGAATGAAGAGATCAAATCGCGTATCGGGACGGTCGATTCCGTATTTCTCCATCGCATCGATCCATGTGATGCGCGGAAGGGTTCCGACGTCGTATGAAAACAATTCAGTCCAAAGACCCGCGACAAAGCCACTCATCATGTCCATGATGTCAGAGCGTTCCACGAAACTCATCTCAAGATCGATCTGACTAAATTCAGCTTGGCGATCGGCACGAGGATCTTCATCTCGCAGACATCGGCAAATCTGCAGATAGCGATCGCAGCCCGCAACCATCAGAATCTGCTTGAAAAGCTGCGGACTTTGCGGAAGGGCGTACCACTGTCCAGGGTGAAGTCTGCTTGGTACCACGAAGTCGCGTGCGCCTTCTGGGGTGCTCTTGATCAAGAGCGGCGTTTCAATTTCGAGAAAGCGATGTTGTGCGAAATAGTCGCGGGTAAATTTTGTGATGCGAGAGCGAGTCTTCAAAATGCTCTGCATTCGAGGACGTCGCAAGTCGATGTATCGATACTTCAGTCTGGTTTCTTCATTGATCTTGTCGGCATCGTGCTCGTCGGGAAGAATGGGAGGCGCTTCAGCTTTGTTGAAGATCTCAATTTCTTCCGCAACCAACTCCACTTCGCCACTTGCCAACTTCGGATTCGCTCCACCGGTGCGGATGCGAACTGTGCCGCGAACACCAATCACATCTTCGCGGCGTAATCCGCGGGCACTCTCGATCAGCGCCGCTGCGCTCGATTCAATCCCAAAGACGACTTGGGCCAAGCCTTCCTTATCGCGAAGGTCGACGAAGAAAAGCCCTTTGCCTTGTTCTCGGTATGTATTGATCCAGCCGCAAAGCGTGACTGTTTGTCCTGCGTGGGATGGTCGAAGTTCGCCACAATATTGGGTTCGTTTAAGCATGTTGTAAGTCCGATTTCCGTCGGGGCGGGAATGGTAGCGAGACGGCAAATCATTGCGCTGTTAGGCTTCGTCCGTGGCAGCGACTGCGCCGATCATTCTCTTCACTGCGTTCGAACCCTCCGGGGATGCGCACGCAGCACCCGTCATTCGCGCACTTCGCCGATTGAACCCAGAGCTGCGAATTGTTGCATGGGGAGGTCGACGTATGGAAGCCGCTGGCGCCGAAATGATGGGGCGCACTGCCGACGATGGAACGATGGGAATTCCAGCGCTCGACAAGATCTTGGCGATTCGTAAAGTCGCTGGCGAAATCGATCGATGGGCAGCGATCAATCAAGTCGCTGTTCATGTGCCCGTCGATTCACCGGCCGCAAATTTTCCTATGTGCAAGCGCATGAAAAAGCGTGGGGCGCGTGTTGTCCATCTTGTGGCGCCACAAATGTGGGCCTGGGGACGTTGGAGGATTCATAAACTTCGTCGGCTGACGGATCATGTGATTTGCCTCTTGCCCTTCGAAGAAGCATGGTTTCGAGCACATGGTGTTGATGCGACTTTCGTTGGCCATCCAGTACTCAATGATTCACACGAGCTTTCGCCGAGTTCGAGTGATTGGCGAGAGCCCGTTGGCGGATCTCCCAAAGTGCTGCTTCTGCCAGGGTCGAGGTCGATCGAAGTTGACCGCAACGGGGCTCTCTTGCTTGAAATACTCAGGGCGATTCGGCGAGAATTCCCGCAGGCAACGGCTGTTGTTGCAGCAGCGAGTCCGGTGGTGGAGCGTCGTTTTACAGCGATCGCTGGTGCGCTTCCGGCAGGAACGGCTTTGATGACGAATGTGATTGATCAGGCGGCTGCGTGGTGCGATTTCGCCGTCGCAGTTTCTGGGACGGTGACTTTGGATCTGACTCGCGCGCGTAAGCCAGTGATCGGGGTGTACCGCGCAGGAGCACTGGCATGTCTTGGAGCACGAATCATGCTGAAGGCGCCGTATCGCCTCTTGCCAAACATCCTTGCTGGGCGTGAGTTAGTGCCCGAGTTCGTCCCATGGTCTGGTCCATCGGCACCAATTATCGAAGTAGCGGTCCGCATGGCAGGCGATACGAAGTGGCGAGCCGAGATCTCCCGAGGACTTGATGAAGTTGCAATGACCTTCGCGGGTCATGATCCAGGGTTGGAATCCGCACGCGTGATCTTGCAAGTCTGCGGCATTTCATCGGTCGAGTCCGCCAACTGAGTCCGAAATCCCGCTAACCTTGCGCAAACAAAATCCCAAGCGGGATCATGGACGGTCATCTTTAACTTGGAGAAATTACAAATGAAACATTCTTCGATCATGCTTTCGTTCTGTGCTGCGGGCTCACTTTTTCTTGCGGGCGCACAAAGTGCGAAAGTGGCAACTCCAGCACCAGCTGGGACACTCCGTCTCATTTCAAGTTTGCCTCGCACGGGAAGTGCGAATGCTCAAACGAACACGATGGTGAATGGCATTAAGTTGGCGATCGACGAGGTCGGCGGTCAAGTTGATGGATGGAAAATCGAATATCAGGACATGGACGATGCAAGTCCGCAGCGAGGTAATTGGGATCCAGCCGTCGAAGCACAGAATGCAAACGCAGCAGTCAAGGATGACGAGTGTGTGGCGTATATCGGCACATTCAATTCGGGTGCGGCGAAGGTGGCGATTCCGATTCTGAATCGTGCGGGGCTTGTCATGGTGAGCCCTGCGAATACATATCCAGGATTAACGAAGGCTGGATTCGGCGAAGCGAATGAACCGTTGGTCTATCGACCTTCTGGAAAGATCAATTATTTCCGAGTTGTTCCAACCGATGATTTGCAGGGAGTCGAAGCCGCAAATTGGGCGCAATTTCTCAAGGCCCGCAAAGTTTTTATCCTCAACGACCGCGAGCTCTACGGCAAGGGAATCGCAGATGTTTTTCGAAAGCAGGCGGAAAAACTTGGTCTTGAAGTCGTTGGATTTGAAGGAATTGATTCGAAGGCCGCGAATTATCGTTCACTCGCCACGAAAGTGAAGGCGACGAGCCCAGACTTGGTTTATTTCGGTGGAACGACTCAGAGCAATGCTGGACAAGTTGCCAAAGACTTGAGGTCCGGCGGGTACGAAGGAATGTTCATGGTTCCAGATGGTTGCTTTGAGCAGGCGTTTATTGAAGCTGCGGGTGCAGCGAATCTCAATGACAAAACATTCGTGACGTTCGGAGGTCTTCCTGCGGAGCAAATGACAGGCAAGGGAGCTGCGTTCTGTACGGCATACCGAGCAAAGTACGACGCAGATCCTGAGGCGTATGCGTCATATGGATACGAAGCTGCCCGAGTGGTCTTGCAGGCGATCGCAAATGCGAAGACAAAGGATCGCGCAGGGGTTCTTGCAGCGGTCTCTGCGACGAAGGATTTCGACGGCGTTCTCGGCAAGTGGAGCTTTGATGCCAATGGCGATACATCGAGCCGAGTGATGAGTGGACAGACCGTGCATGAAGGTAATTTTAAATTCGTCAAAGTTCTTGGGAACTGAATTCCTTTTACTGCAATTCACTTCAAAGAGTGCCGACGATTCAAGATCGAATGCTTTTTACTAATGCTTGAACCAAATGCTTGACTACCAAGTCTTTCTTCAGCAGTTGATCACAGGGCTGTCGAATGGCATGATCATCGCATTGATCGCCATCGGGTACACGATGGTCTATGGCATTATTGAGTTGATCAATTTTGCGCATGGCGATGTTTTTATGCTCGGCGCTTTTCTCGCTTTGACGCTGTTAGGTGCGCTGGGGATGGAGGCGTGGGGACCAACGGGGCAAGTCTTCGGAGTTCTCTTGATGCTCATTGGAAGCGCCGTCTTTTGTGGCGGTTTGAATTGGTCGCTTGATCGATTGGCGTATCGCGCGCTTCGAAAGTCGTCAAAGTTATCGTTGCTCGTCTCTGCGATTGGCTGTTCATTCGTCTGCATGAATCTGGGATTGTTTTGGGGCGGAGTTCCGATGAAAGTTTTCGCAGACGGTAATTCTGCGGCTGCTCCAAAGGATTTTCCGGCGATCATTCCGCAAATCAATTTGCTTGGCGATGGATTCCTTCGCATCACGCCCGCGGATCTGCTGGTGTTTGCAGTCACGATTCCGCTGATGGTTGCCTTGACTTTTATGGTCAAGAGAACTCGTCTGGGACGTGCGATGCGAGCTGTCGCACAGGATCCAACGGCAGCCTCTCTGATGGGGATTCCAGTTGATCGTGTCATCGGCGCAACGTTTTTTATTGGAGGCGCACTTGGCGGATTCGCAAGCGTCATCTATTCGCTCTACAACAATACGATCGGTTTTCAGATGGGAACTCGAGCTGGGCTGGACGCATTCACTGCGGCAGTGCTCGGTGGAATTGGAAGTCTGCCAGGTGCGGTGCTTGGAGGATTGACGATCGGTTGTGTGCGATCGATGAGCGACCAATATCTTGAGACCCGCTGGACAAACACGATCGTCTTCTGCATTCTGGTGTTGATCCTCATCTTCCGTCCAAGTGGACTTCTCGGATCGAATCGCAGGGAGAAAGTATGACGATGCGCTGGCGACCAGGTCCCATCTTCATCATTCTCGCGATTGCAGCATTCATCCCGTTGCTCGATCAAGTCTTGCCTGCCAAGATGCAACTGAGCGAAGCGATACGAGGAGTTTTTCTCTATGCAATTCTTGCACTTGGTCTGAATGTCGTCACTGGATATGCCGGGTTGCTCAATCTTGGAATCGCCGCATTCATGGCGATCGGCGCATACACATTTGGAATTCTCACGTGTGAGATTTATCCTTTTCAACTCGGATTCTGGCCTGCGATTGCGCTCACAATTCCTATTGGAGCTTTAGCGGGTTTTATCTTGGGCGCGCCAACGTTGGGCTTGCGTGGGGATTACCTCGCCATTGTGACATTGGGCTTTGGAGAAATCGTCCAAGATGTCCTGAAGAATCTCGACGTCGTCACGAAGGGAACGCAGGGGATCAATCCGCTTCCAGCGCCCAACTTCGGCGGTGGCGAATGGACCGCCGAAGATGAATACAAGTGGTACTACCTCTTCTTCGTGCTCTTAGTACTGACGGTGCTCGCGATCCGAAATTTAGAACGATCGCGTTTAGGGCGGGCGTGGTTCAGCATTCGCGAAGACGAAATCGCATCACGCTCGATGGGTATTCGAGTTGAGCGGATCAAGATGATCGCATTCGCAACTGCTGCGGCGATCGCTGCATTCGCGGGCGGTCTCTCTGCGAGTGTCTTGAGTTCCACTGGCGAGCCGAGCAATTATGATTTTCAGATTTCGATCCTCGCACTTTGCATTGTGATCGTCGGTGGTATTGGGAGCATCGCAGGAGTGCTCGTCGGTGCATTGGTGATGGTCGGTCTGAATTCCATCGTGCTTGTGAAGGCGACCGCGTGGATGGCAGCACATGGCATCGGGGGTCAAGGTAATGTTTTGCTTTCCCCAAACAACTGGAAGTATTTGATATTCGGCCTTGCGTTGATATTGGCGGTGCGCTTGAAGCCAAATGGATTGCTTCCACCACGCATCGAAAGGGCCCATAAATGAGCGTGCTTCGCGCCGATGGCGTCACGGTGCGCTTTGGCGGATTGGTGGCGGTTCAGGATGTGCGTTTTGCCGTCGAGCAAGGAGAGATCTATGCGGTCATTGGCCCAAATGGCGCAGGTAAAACGACGCTCTTTAATGCTGTGACAGGAATTTACGCACCGACTGAAGGTCGCGTTGAATTCAATGGAAAGGAGCAAGTAGAACCGCTGACAGTTCGGATCATTGCCCGATTGCTTGCGACCTTTTTCGTTGTAGGGGTTTCGACGGTCATTGGTCTCAATATCGAAACGATTTGGACGGCGGTGATCATTGACAATTACAAATTTGGGGAACTCTTTCCATGGGGGCATGGGATCGAGTGTTTCTTCTCGACTCTCTGGAATTTGCCGCCAGCGAAAAGCATATTGCCGTTTTTACTCGGTGGCGGAATTGGAGCGGGGGCTGCTGCTGTGAGTTGGTCGCGCGGGCGCAGAGCACCCGACCACATAGCTCGATCTGGCGTCGCACGGACTTTTCAAAACATTCGACTCTTCAACGAGTTGAGCCTTGTGCAGAATGTGCTCGTCGGTATGGATTACCGAATGGAAACTGGTTTTTGGAGTGCGCTTTTTCGACTTCCAAAATTTTATGCCGAGCGAAGTCAATGCCATGCAGCTGCACGCGAACTGCTTCAATTCGTCGGCCTTGGCGACCGTGCGGACCAAGCTGCGGGGAGTTTGCCGTATGGATTCCGGCGGCGACTTGAAATTGCTCGCGCACTTGCGGGAAAGCCGTCGATCATCCTGCTCGATGAGCCGGCGGCTGGTATGAATCCGTCGGAAATCGTCGCACTCATGGCGCTGATTCGCCGAGTTCGTGATGCTGGCACGACCGTTGTACTGATTGAACATCACATGCGACTTGTGATGGGAGTCTCCGATCGGATTTTGGTTCTGCAATATGGTCGGCAAATTGCCGAGGGGATTCCCGAGGAGATTCGCGTGAATCCAAAAATCATCGAGGCATATCTCGGTTCGGAGAATCACGGATGAGCGAGTCGCTACTGGAAGTTCGCGAGCTGCATGCGGGGTATGGATCCATCGAGGTTTTGCGTGGCATCTCTTTGCATGTAGCTGCTGGCGAAATCGTCTCGTTGATCGGGTCGAACGGAGCGGGCAAGAGCACCACGCTGATGTCAATCAGCCAAGTGGTGGAGCCATGGCGCGGCGATGTGAGATTCCGCGGCGAGTCCATCATCGGACTTCGTCCAGACGAAGTCATTCGCCGAGGGCTCGTTCAGGTGCCCGAAGGTCGTCGCGTCTTCCCTCGGATGACTGTGCTGGAAAATCTCACGATCGGGGCGTTTCTGCGCGATGACGCTGCTGAGATCGCGCAAGATCTTCACAAGGTTTACGAGCTTTTTTCGGTTCTGAAGGATCGAAGCAGTCAGTATGCCGGAACGCTTTCAGGTGGAGAGCAGCAAATGCTCGCAATTGGCCGCGCTCTTATGAGCAAGCCTCGACTTCTGATGATGGATGAACCGTCCATGGGAATTGCTCCAATCCTCGTCACTCGAATTTTTTCTGCTATTCGACAGTTGAACAGTGAAGGCTTAACGGTGTTACTCGTCGAGCAAAACGCACGGGCAGCTCTTGGACTTTCGACACGTGGATATGTTCTTGAAACAGGATCCGTTGGATTTGGCGGTCCATCGAGCGAGTTGCTGAGCGACCCACGGATTCGTAGCGCCTACTTGGGCGAATGATTTTGGGCGAATGATTTTGGGCGAATGATTTTGGGCGAATGATTTTGGGCGACTTCGCGTGTCCCGTCACCACTCATCGATTGCAGTCAGGTGAACCTCTGGCTTGCTGCGACGCATGTTTAACTCCACCATCTCCTCGGGGCGTTCATCAAACGCAACTCGATCGACGGAGAAGAATCCTTCGAAGCTCCACTCTGGCATGTTTTCTTCGACATGATCGTTCACGAGTCGTTCCATTTCGGCAAGGCTTCCAGCGGTCGCCCAGACAGTGATGTATGCGCCCTTGCCACGGCGATCTTGGCGCACAGCAAGAATGATTGCGTGCCAGAGCACCATCCCAAGGCGACGCCCGCTCTCGTCAACGTTGACGTCAGGATCCACATCTAATTCCAGCCCCCAAGCCTCGCGTAGTTGCAGCAGAATCTCGTCCAAATCTGGACTTTGATCGTCTTCAGTTCGAAGAACTTCGCGCAATTGGGAGGGTGGTTCAGGTGAGTGATCTAAGTCGTGCGGCCATGTCTCTAAGACCTCGCGGAGTCCGTGTCGCGCAAGCATGCGTTCAACCTCTCGGCGCATATTGATTGGCACGTTGATCAAGAGTCCTTTCCATGTGTCAACGAAAATTTCGACGAATGGTTGCTCCGCATTCGCGCCCGCTCCGATCGAGCCATCCTCGAGAAGCAAGGGTTCGAAGCGCTTCCAAACCTTGAGGAAATCGTCGGCCGAAATCATCTCTGATCCAAGATAGATATCAAGCGCACGGTATGCGTCGCGCGATCCAATCTCGACGATCGGGACAACTTCTGCAGGTAAAAAATCGAAGGCATCGCGGATGACCGCACTCAATCGATCATGGCTGAGGACGATGTGAAACGCATAGGTGTCAGGATCGCCGTCGTCCCCAGGCGTGTACTCAAGCGTGTATCCCTGCTTCGGTGCAGGCAACGAGATCGGTTCGATCCCAAGGGGGAACTGGTATCCCTCAACTTCGGAGCGCTTCAGGTCGTGGCGTAATTCATACTCGCGCATGGTGCGATGTTAGGGGAGCGACGCCTTGGAAAAAACCCCTCGTTCGTGCGCAGAAGAGAGCGATTTGACCAGCCAATTCCATTCGGCGCAGAGATAGGGAACATTGTGTTCATCGTGGAGTCGAGTGATTGTTCTATGGAGGGACTCGGACAGAGTGGCCTGCCATCCACCCTCGCCGCGATCACAGAAATATGTTCGGCAGCCAGTGGGGCGCTCTGCATGGATCGAGCAGAGTTTTCCGTCGAGGTAGACGCAGACGCCTCCTTGCTCCGCAGTCGCCACTGCGGCGGTTGAGATGTCGCGCTTGGCATTTCTCCATGTCCATGCGGCCTCGAGTCCCGTGACCGCGAGAAGGTGATCATGATTCTTAAATTGGCAACAGCGACCAGATGCAAGGCAGACGGGGCGATGGAGTTCGACAACAGTCGCTGCATGTTCGTGAAGAGTGCGTAGCGCTTCGTCGATCGATGGGTCCGCAGAAAGCGTCCACCAAATCCGCATGACGTGATCTTCGGGTGGATGGTCTGGGAGAAACGGATTCAACGCGGATCTTTTGGATTACCACGGCGCAGATTGATTGTCAGCACGATCTCGTTCGCGCAAAATGCGAATTTGTTCAATCGGGTAGAGCGTTCCATTGTCCATTCCCAAGCATGGAGTTTTCGCCTTTGCCGCCTTCCATGCTCGAGGAGTCTCGAGGTTCTCAGGCCAGAACGGCCACGTTCTGCATTGCGCTGGCCGTGCGGTATAGACCCCGCAAAGCGCGCGCCCTGGTTGGCTTGTTCGATCGAGGAAAACGCAGTCGAATCCGTGGGGCGTTTGAGATTCATTGAGCGAGCGACGATTCGCAATCGCTCGCGTGTACTTCGCCGTGAATTCTTCGTGGGTCAATCCGAGTGCGACGGCCATCTCGCGACCTTCTTGTTCGGTGTACCAAACTGCACCAGGTCCACCAGTGCAGCAATTGCCACACTGAGAGCAAGAAAATTTCAGCCCATCCTTGTACCACTCTTGCTTCGGTATCGGATCCGAGTTCGAGTTCTGATCAGATGGTCCGACCTTCGAATTCGTCATGACTTCGATGGAGCTCCGTTACATTCGCACGACGCGGGGAATCACTCCCCGTCGTCGGTCGACTCAAACGCCGTTCCTTCACTGGACTCTAAAATCAATTGTTCCTTTGGTGAATTCGCAGAGAGGTCCTTGATCGTGGGAGCTGCTCCAATTCGATCTGCTCCGAGGGCTTCAGCAGCCATAGCGGCAGCTTCCATTTCGGCGGCTTCTGTGAATTCTTCGCCAGTACTTTCGACGAGGTGCTTGATGACAAGGTTGGTGTAAATCTCGAAGCCAGTTCCTGCTGGGATGAGATGTCCCAAGAGAACGTTTTCCTTGAGTCCAACCAATGTGTCGACTGCGCCTTTCAGAGCGGCTTCAGTAAGCACCTTGGTGGTTTCTTGGAAACTGGCGCCCGAGAGGAAGCTCTCTGATTGCAAGGATGCTTTGGTGATACCAAGCAAGAGCGTTCGTGCACGAGCAGGCTTTGGCTTACGCGTCTTCGCAATCGCTTTGCGAGCGAGTTCAGCTTCGGCATTCGCCTGCTTCACTTCGTCCTTGGCAACAAGGCTTCCCTTCACCAATGTCGTTCCGCCACCATCTTCGATTCTGAGCATCGAAGTGAGCGAGTCATTGATTCCGCGGAAGACATAGCGCTCGACCACGTCGTTTGGAAGCAGGGTGGTATCCCCGATTTCAACAACGCGAACTTTGCTGAGCATCTGTCGAAGTACAACCTCGATGTGCTTGTCGGAAATCGGCACGCCCTGGGCGCGATACACATTCTGCACTTCCGTGAGCATGTATCGATACAGTTCGTCTTCGCCCTTGATCCCCAAGATTTCAGATGGAGTGAGAGCGCCTTCGGTCAGCGCATCTCCAGCTTCAACGTTATCTCCCGAGTGAACCAAGAGTCGCTTGCCCTGAAGCACATAGTGATCTTCAGCCAACTCTTCCTTGGCGCCTTCAGCATGGATTCGGATAGTCATCTTTCCACGACGCTCATTTGGAAGCAATTCGATGCGACCAGAGATTCGTGCGAGCACCGCAGGATCGCGCGGAATGCGAGCCTCGAAGATTTCAGTAACGCGCGGCAGACCACCGACGATGTCGGCAGAACGAGCAGTTCCCTTTGGAGTAAACGCAATGCGTTGACCTGCTTCGATGACCTGACCATCCTTGACTTCGATGTGAGCCTTGGCTGGAAGATGGTGAAGATCGAGAACCTTGCCGGTTTCATCTTCGATGGTCAAGCGCGGATGCTTTTCACCCTTGTGCTCGATGACAACCATTTCGTCCTTGTTCAATTTGCGTTCGATGCGAACCGTTTCGCCTTCTTGGATGTCGCGGAAGTGAATTGTTCCACTCTTCTCAGCAAGAATTGGTGAAACGTGCACGTCCCATTCGATGACCGCATGGCCCTTTTTCACTTGCTCGCCTGGATTGGCCAACAAGATGGCGCCGTAAGGAACCTTGTACTTTTCAAGTTCGCGACCCTTGGAGTCGAGCACGCGCACTTCGCCAGTCTTTCGCAAAGCAATTCGGTATGGCGCTGCAGCTGCAGTCACTCTCGCTTCGCCGCAGTCGACGTACTCGATCGTTCCTGGTTGCGTGACCTTCCACTGATTTTCGGTCGTGGCACTCACTGCAATTCCACCAGTGTGGAAGGTGCGCATCGTCAACTGCGTTCCAGGTTCACCGATGGATTGTGCAGCGATGATTCCAACTGCAAGTCCTTCTTCAACGAGCTTGCCAGTTGACATGTCCATTCCGTAGCAGGTTGCGCAAACGCCTCGTGGCGTCTGGCAAGTCAGTGGACTTCGCACATAGACGGTTTGAACTCCGAGTTCTTCGATGAGGCGAGCCTTCTCAACCGTAATGATTTCATTACGCGCCACGAGGGTTCGATCCGTTCGTGGATCAACGATGTTCTCGCAGCTTGTACGACCCTTGAGAACGTCGCGCAGCGGAACGTCGACTTCTTCGCCCTTGTACACGGCTTCCTTTGCGATGCCTCTGGTTTGTCCACAATCATGTTCGATCACAACGACTGACTGTGCTACGTCGCAGAGTTTTCGCGTGAGATAACCCGAATCTGCGGTCTTGAGTGCAGTATCGGAAAGACCCTTACGCGCACCGTGCGTCGAGGAGAAATATTCGATGACCGACAATCCTTCTCGGAAGTTGGACTTGATCGGTGTTTCCATGATCTCGCCACTCGGCTTCGCCATCTGTCCACGCATACCAGCCAACTGCTGCATCTGCGTCTTGTTTCCTCGGGCTCCAGAGTCCATGAACAAGTACACGGGGTTGAGATAGCGCGCAGATGGGCTTGCAGGGGAAGGGAGACCAGGAACATTTCCGGCGACGAGTTTGGTTCCAGCGCCTTGGTTTCTCCGATCCGTTTTGAGGGATTCCAACACCATTGCTGAAAGTCCGTCTCGGCATTTCGACCAAGCATCCATGACGCGATTTCGTCGTTCATCGTCCGTCGTGTTTCCGTCGTCGTAATCCTTGCGAGCTTGATCGACCTTCTTCTGACTCTCAGCGATCAGCTTTTCCTTGTTCTCAGGAATGTGCAAATCGGTGATTCCGAACGAAAGTCCACTTGTCGTACTCGCCTTGAAACCAGTTTCCTTCAGCGCATCGAGCAACTCGATCGTTGCGGCCTTTCCGCGTCGAGCGAAGGTGTCGTCGATCACGCGAGCTGCACCCTTTTTGCCAAGCGCGCAGTTATAGAACGGCATTCCTGCTGCGAGAATCTCGGAGAAGATCACGCGGCCAACCGTTGTGCGGATTCGTCGGTGTGCAGCAGTTGGAACGGGCGCATCATTTGCGCCGTTGATGACTTCGGTGAATCGATCAAGCCGAACATCAGCCCATTCGTGCACGCCGATCTTTCGGAGTTCGTGCGCCAACAAGAGTTCGTTGACTGTTCCAAATGTTGGAACCTTGGATCGTTTGCCAACCTGATCGACAGGGGGCTCAATCGGAGCAGCAGTCAAGAAATACACACCCATGACGATGTCCTGGGATGGACTGACGATTGGATTTCCGTTTGCTGGACTGAAAATGTTGTGCGTACTCATCATCAGTACGGATGCTTCAACCTGCGCTTCAAGCGACAGTGGCAAATGCACAGCCATCTGATCGCCGTCGAAATCGGCGTTGTATGCAGCACAAACCAGAGGATGCACTTTGATCGCATTGCCTTCGACAAGGACTGGCTCGAAAGCCTGGATGCCCATTCGATGGAGTGTTGGTGCGCGGTTCAGCAACACGGGATGGTTCTTCGTGACTTGTTCGAGAATGTCCCACACTTCAGGTGCGCGCCGCTCAAGCATGCGTTTGGCACTCTTGATCGTGTCAGCAAGGCCATGCTCCTTCAGCTTGCGGATGATGAAAGGTTGGAACAATTCCAAAGCGATTTTCTTTGGAAGTCCGCATTGCCAGAGTTTCAGTTCTGGTCCAACGACGATGACGGATCGGGCCGAATAATCGACGCGCTTTCCGAGAAGATTTTCGCGGAAGCGACCTTGCTTCCCCTTGATCATGTCGGTGATGGACTTCAGTGGACGATTGCTCGATCCGAGCACAGGTCGTCGGCAGCGACCGTTGTCAAACAACGCATCGACGGCTTGTTGCAACATTCGCTTTTCGTTGCGAATGATGACTTCTGGCGCATTGAGATCCATCAACTTCTTCAGTCGGTTGTTCCGGTTGATGATGCGTCGGTACAAATCATTCAAATCACTTGTCGCAAAGTTTCCGCTTTGAAGCAGAACGAGCGGACGAAGTTGCGGCGGGATCACCGGGATCACGTCGAGCACCATCCATTGCGGTTCGTTGGCCGATCCGCGAATTTGTTCGACAAGCTTGAGTCGCTTCGAGAGATCCTTTGCCTTTTGCTTGCTCTTCGTCTCGTTGAGTTCAACCCGAATTTCCGCGGCAATCGCATGGAGGTCGAGGAGGTCAGGGGAGAGGAGTTCGCGAATGGCTTCTGCGCCCATCATCGCGGTGAACTTGCTGCCATGCTTGGCAACCATTTCGCGATATTCGTCATCGGTCAGAACTTGTTTGAATTCAAGGTCCGTCGAGCCTGGATCCGTGACAACGTAATCCTGAAAATAGACAACTTTTTCGATATCGCCAGTACGCATTCCCAACAGTGTTCCGAGTCGACTTGGGAGAGCCTTGAAGAACCAAATGTGCACAGCTGGTGCGGCGAGATTGATGTGTCCCATTCGCTTGCGTCGAACGCGCGAATGAGTGACCTTCACGCCACAACGATCACAGATGATTCCTTTGTACTTCGTTCCCTTGTACTTCCCGCAGGCGCATTCGTAATCACGCTCTGGTCCAAAGATTCTTTCGCAGAACAAACCGTCTCGCTCGGGTCGATAGGTTCGATAGTTGATGGTCTCGGGCTTCTTGACTTCGCCGAAGCTCCAGCTTCGGATGTCGTTCGGGCTCGCAAGTTGAATGCGAACCGCTCCGTAGTCATTGACCCGATCAAAAACGCTTTCTGCCATGCTGTTCATAGTGGATCTTTCGAAAAGTAGTCAGACTAAAAATGAGACGAGTCAGAATCACAACGAATCACAACGAAACACAAAGAATCAAAGAACCGGCGCGGCCGATTCGCCGCCAACCTTTTCAAGTTGAATGTTGAGACACAATCCCTTGATTTCTTGGCACAACACATCGAAGACGACTGGCATTCCAGCCTGCAGCGTGTTGTCGCCCTTCACCATCGATTCGTAGATCTTCTGGCGACCTTCGGTGTCGTCGCTCTTGACCGTGAGAAGTTCCTGGAGCACATACGCAGCGCCGTACGCTTCAAGCGCCCATACTTCCATTTCGCCGAATCGCTGGCCGCCGGTGCGTGCCTTTCCGCCGAGAGGTTGTTGGGTGATGAGGCTGTATGGTCCTGTCGATCGTGCATGAATCTTGTCGTCCACCAAGTGATGGAGTTTCAAGAGATACATGTAGCCGACGGATGTTCGTTGATTAAACGCTTCACCAGTACGACCGTCGTAGAGTTGGACTTTGCCGTCTTCTGGCATCAGTGCAAGCAATTCGTTTGGAAGGCCAGGATTGACTCCAGTCTTCTCAAAGGAAGCGACACGTTGATTCACATGTGTGTTTGCTTCGCGAATTGCGTCGAAAATTTCCGACTCTTTCGCGCCGTCAAAGACTGGAGTGATCGCTTGGAATCCGAGGATTCGAGCGGCCCATCCAAGATGTGTTTCCAGAATCTGTCCAACGTTCATTCGACTTGGTACGCCCAGTGGATTGAGCAACACTTCAACTGGTGTTCCGTCTTCAAGGAACGGCATGTCAGCTTCAGGAACGATTCGAGCGATAACGCCCTTGTTTCCGTGGCGTCCCGCCATCTTGTCTCCCACTGAGAGTTGACGTTTGGTGGCAAGATAAACCTTGACCATTTCGAGAACTCCAGATTGGAGTTCGTCGCCACGTCTCATGTGATTGACTCGACGTTCCTTCTCGCGAAGGAGTTTCTGAATACGAGGCCAGAACTGACCATGGGTTACCAGCGCTTGATCGCGTGATTCTTTCGAACCCTTGATCCACTTCTCGCTGAATCCTTCGATCTGTTCGAGAATGACGTCTGGGATATCGCTTGCACCAATCTTCTGGCGGGTCGACGGATCGACCATTTCAGTTCCGATGATGCGATTGATCTCGTTCGCCATTTGACGGAAGAGTTGAATCGCCTTGGCATCCATGGACTGCTCGAAGGTTGAAATCTGCTTCTTCAGCAGTTTCTTCTGTTCTTCGGTCTGGTGCTGACGTCGACTGAAACTCTTCGTTCCGATGACGACGCCTTCGGTTCCCGCAGGAACATCGAGCGAATCATTCTTCACATCTTCGCCTGCACGTCCGAAGATTGCATGAAGGAGTTTCTCTTCTGGCGACAGTTCGCTCTTGGACTTTGGACTGACCTTGCCGACGAGAATGTCGCCAGGCAGGACGCGAGCGCCGACGCGAATAACGCCGTGCTCATCCAAGTTACGAAGCGCACTTTCAGAGACGTTTGGGATGTCTGCGGTGAACTCCTGACGGCCTAGTTTCGTTTCGCGCACTTCGACATCGAAGGATTCGATATGAATCGAAGTGAACGTGTCGTCTTTGACGAGCCGCTCGCTGATCACAATCGCATCTTCGAAGTTGTACCCGTCAAAGGTATTGAACGCGACGAGCACGTTCTTTCCGATAGCGAGTTCGCCCTGGCTGGTGCTCGCGCCGTCTGCCAGGATTTCGCCTGCTTTGACGCGTTGCTTCAGTTGAACGATCGGCTTCTGGTTCTGGCAGGTCTTTTCATTCAACCCGACGAACTTGCGAAGTGCGTATTCGTCAGCGTTGTCGATGATGATTCGCTCCGCATCGACGAATGTGACGGTTCCAGCACGTTCGGCACGAACGATCATTCCACTGGACCGACCGACGACTTTCTCCATGCCCGTTGCGACGAGCGGGGGGTCGACCTTGATCAGTGGCACAGCCTGTCGCTGCATATTCGATCCCATGAGCGCGCGATTTGCATCGTCGTGTTCGAGGAACGGGATGAGCGCCGCTGAAACTCCAACTGTTTGTTTTGGACTGATGTCAACGAATTGGACTTCAGTTGAATCGGATGTGACGAGTTCGCCACCCTTACGAACGAGAACCAGATCGTCTGGAATCGTTCCCGATTCGCCGACTGTTTCGCTTGGTGCCAACACACTCTTGATTTCTTCGTCAGCGCGCAGGCGAACTGTTTTTCCAGTTGCCTTGCGTGACATGATCTCTCTATAAGGAGTGAGCAGGAATCCGTAATCATCAACTTCCGCATAAATTCCCAAACTTGCGATCAGTCCGATGTTTGCACCTTCAGGTGTTTCGATCGGGCAGATGCGTCCGTAATGGGAAATGTGAACGTCGCGAACTTCGAATCCAGCGCGCTTACGATTCAGTCCGCCTGGCCCCAGGGCCGAAAGGCGTCTTTCGTGAACGAGCATTGAAAGTGGATTTGTCTGATCGACAACCTGCGACAATTCGCTCCGGCCGAAGAAGAACTCGATCGCACTCGAAATGGATTTCGAGTTGACCAAGTCTGTGATCTTGTACGACGTGTCCGTTGGATCCTTGACGCTCATGCGCTCTTGAACAGTTCGCTTCAACTTAAGGAAGCCCTTGCGCATTTCTTCAGTCGCAAGTTCATCCAGAGTTCGAAGGCGTCGATTGCCCAAGTGATCGATGTCATCGATATGTGCACGTGACCGGCGATTCGGATCAGCTGGTCGGCGCAGTTCCATGATGTAACGGATCACTGCGAGGAAATCTTCCGCACGCAAATGCTGAGCGGACTCGCCGACTTGCTTGTACTGAGGATCGTCAGAGAACTTACGGTTCACACGGAATCGTCCAACCCGTCCAAGGCGATAGCGATTCGTGTCCAAGAACTTTTCTTGGAAGAGATCCTTTGCCTTCTCCGTCTGTGGTGGATTGCCGGGTCGAAGTCTTGCATACAGACGAAGCAGCGCAGCTTCGTATTCAGTCGCTTCGGCAAGGAAGTCCAACTTTTCCTCGGCGAGTGTGTTCAAGATCAGCGGATCGCCAGGATTGCAAATGGCACGAACCGTCTTGAGAGGGCTCGCCTGAATCATCGCCACTTTGTCGCCGAACGGCACGCCGATCTTGCAGAGTTCTTCGCCCGTGTCCTGATCGATGATCAGTTCGGCGGAGTAATGCTCTGGGCGTAATTTTTCTACGCGGACATCCTCGACCTCGTAGAACAACTCGAGAATCTTTTCGGAGCTCGAGAACTTCTCGTCCATCGCGCGAAGGAATGTGGTCGCAGCCAACTTGGTTGACTGGTCGATTCGCATCGCCAGAACATCCTTCTTGGTGACTTCCAATTCGATCCACGATCCACGCTCTGGAATAATGCGTGCACTGTGCAGCGGTCGATCGCCAAAGCTTGAGGCAATCGAAAAGTCGACGCCAGGTGATCGATGGAGCTGGCTCACGATGACTCGCTCAGAACCATTGACGACGAATTCGCCGCCGCCGAGCAAGATCGGAATATCTCCGAGATAAATATCTTCTTCGAGAACATCCGTCGACCCTTCACGTCGAAGGCGCATCTTGACGCGCCATGGATATCCATAGGTCAAGCGGAGTTCGCGACATTCCGATTCGGTATGTTGCGGTTCGCCGAATGAGTAGGAAACAAATTCCAACTTCATCAGTCCGTCGTAACTCTCGATCGGAAAGACTTCGCGCAGGAGCGACTGAAGTCCGAGGTGTTCTTTGCGCGATTCATGCGCAAGATCCTTTTGCAAGTATCGCGCGTACGCGTCCTGCTGGACTCGGGTCAGATTTGGAACGGGGATCGCGTCGCCGCGCTTCGAATAGTCACGGACGTTTCTCGTGGTCATAGTCACCTCTGAAAGTTCTCGTTCCAACCCAATGCGCCTTTACAAATGTTTGTTACGACTCTCTGCGATGTGACTCGCTTCAGTCGTTCTTTCATCTCTTTCCAAACAAATTGTGGGTCGCACGCCAAGTCCCGAAGGGTAGCAAGCATCATGCCAATAGCGCAAGGGGGTGACAGATGATTTTCATGAATTTTTCTTGATTTCGGTACTAGCCAAAGAACCGGCTTGGAATCAGCTAGTCGAGGTCGACCTAATTCACGGTGTACCAGGAAGGTCCGAGTACTCCAAAGTCCCAGTATTCGACGGTTCAGCAGTCGAACGTCCCAGCAGATTTCTGGCAATAAAAAAGCCCCGCCTGGTCGGGCGGGGCTTGGCTCTCCACTATGGGTTTTCGAATAGAGGCTTTCAGTTTGGCTTGAGTCGTCGATTTTCAGGGTTTGCCTGAGAGTCGAGCGACCTGACCTCACCGAGGGCTCACTTCAGGGTGACTTTGCCGCCAGCTGCTTCGAGGGCTGCCTTGAGCTTTTCTGCGTCTTCCTTGGAAATGTTCTCTTTGATCGCCTTTGGAGCTGCATCAACGAGATCCTTCGCTTCCTTGAGACCGAGTCCAGTTGCTTCGCGGACGACCTTGATGACGTTGATCTTGGTTGGGCCAGATTCGTTCAACATGACCGTGAATTCTGATTGTTCTACTGCTGCAGCGGCTGCTCCGCCACCATCGCCTGCGGCCATCATCACGGCGCCACCAGCGGCTGGTTCAATACCATATTTTTCCTTCATGTATTCCGCCAAATCAACTGCCTCCTTGAGGGTCAGCGAGGCGATTGAATCTCCCATTGAGGAAATCTTTGCTTCAAAAGTTTTTGCGTCAGACATTTCGATACTCCTTCACAATGTGCTCCCCATAGGCGACACCACGAGGTGTCATTTCATCCCCGAGGGGACCAGTGGAGTGCGGTTCTAAAAATGAGTTCAGCTCGCCTTCGCGGCGATTGTTTCGCCCTTCTCGAGGCGAGTTTGGATTTCCTTGACGACGCCCAAGAGGCGCGAGCCTGGGGCAACAACCGCGCCAACGACCTTGCGGGCAGGGGAGAGCACCAATGTAATGAGTTGCGATTGAGCTTCTTCGCGGGTTGGGAATTTGCTGAGGCGAGTCACGCCTTCGGCACCATCGAACCAAGATCCATCGATACAAGCTCCCATCAATGCGAGTTTGTCGTTGGTCTTCGCGCTCTTCACTAATTCGCGAGCAATCGTTACGACGCTCGTCTTCCCATACACGATTGCTCGTGGACCCTTGAGTCCAGGGGCAAGCGCTTCGAGAGGTGTTCCGATGAATGCGCGTTTCGCCAAGGTGTTCTTGACGACAGTGACACGAACATCGCTCGAGCGCATTTGTGCGCGCAAGAGTGTGTTGACCTTTGCAGGCATTCCGCGGATTTCGATCAAGACCGCACCTTCGATATCTTCGAAGCGCTTCTTGTATTCCGACACGATCATATTCTTGATTGGTTTGCTCATTGGGTGTTCCTCAATTGATCATGTGCGATTTAGACGGCAACCTGAACTGCGGGGCTCATGGTCGCACTTACCACGCATTTTCGAACGTACTGGCCCTTGGATGACGAAGGCTTTGCCTTCAAAATCACGGCCATAAAGTGTTCGAGGTTCGCGACGAGATCTTCGTCTTTGAACGAAAGTTTTCCGATGATGCAGTGGACATTTCCGCCGTCATCATTTCGGTACTCAACTTTTCCTGCGACATATTCACGAACTGCTGTCGCAACATCAGGCGTCACAGTTCCGGCCTTTGGCGAAGGCATCAGTCCCTTTGGACCAAGCACTTTTCCAAGTCGGCTGACGATGCGCATCATGTCTGGACTGGCGACGGCAACATCGAATTCCATCCAACCGCCTTCGATCTTGGCCACCAAGTCATCCGCACCAACTTCAACCGCTCCCGCAGCCTTGGCTGCAGGGGCCTTGTCGCTGTTGCAGAAGCACACGACACGTGAAGTCTTTCCCACGCCCTTGGGGAAAGAAATCGCGCCTCGAAGTGCTTGATCAGCGACTTTCGGATCGATACCCAAGTGCACCACGATATTGATCGTTTGGTCAAACTTCGCCGCCTTGTACTTGCGCAGCGACTTGATCGCTTCAGCAGGGGTTTGTGGCGTCGTTATGAGTGCGGATTGGTTCGCACGCACGCGCTTGCTGTGTCCGATGACTTTTGCTTCTTTAATTGCCATGGGATTATGCCTCCACCGTCACGCCCATTGAGCGCGCGGTTCCTGCGATGACTCGCATTGCTGCCTCGAGACTGCCTGCGTTGAGATCTTTCATTTTTTCTTCTGCGATTTTTTTCAATTGCGCCTGCGTGATCTTTCCGACCTTGTCGGTATTCGGCTTTCCAGAGCCTTTTTCGATCTTCAGCGCAGTTGCGATGAGGACGGATGATGGCGAACTCTTGATTTCGAGATCAAAGGTTCGGTCTGCGTAAACAGTGACGATGCATCCAACGACTCGACCATTCAATTCGCGCGTGGCTTCATTGAATTTCGAGATGAATTGTCCTGGATTGACGCCGTTTGCGCCGAGGACAGGTCCAAGTGGTGGTGCGGGCGTCGCCTTGCCACCGGGGGCAAGGATCTTGAATTGCTTTTGAATTTTCTTGGCCATGTTTTTGAACCTCCCACCTGAATTGCCCCGACGAGGGGCGGTGCTGAATCAGCCAAGATCCAGCGCATTCAAGTAGTTCGTACGGTCTGCGATGTAGAGCGCAGGAGGTTAGCAAACCTTGGCAGCTCCTGCAAGTCCCTCATGAACTGGCAATCGGACTAGCCGATCTATATACCGATCGCTCGATGCCCATTAGGATTCAGATATGAGGAGCACCTATGCCAAGTGATTTTATCGCAGACCTGACTTGGCGCGGTTTATTGCACCAAACGACGTCGGAGATGCTGGTGGGCCATCTCATGACCCCCGGAAGGTTGGCTTACTGCGGTTTCGACCCAACAAGCGATAGCCTGACCGTGGGGAATCTCCTTCCTATAACGATCCTTGCTCGGTGGCAGCAGGCAGGGCACCGACCGCTTGTCGTCATGGGTGGGGCGACTGGGCTGATCGGCGATCCCAGCGGCAAGAGTTCTGAACGCAACATGATCGATGCGGAGAAGGTTCGAAGCAATATTGCTCGCCAGCGACCGATCTTTACACGCGTACTCGACTTTTCTGGCAAGCATGCAGCCAGCATTGTCGACAACGCTGACTGGTTGATGCGATTGGGATTTGTCGAGGTGCTGCGCGATGTCGGGAAACATTTCTCGGTGAATCAGATGGTCGCCCGTGATTCAGTCGCAAGCCGACTTGCGAGTCGCGAGCAAGGGATTTCATATACCGAATTCAGTTACATGATCTTGCAGGCATATGACTTCTTGCACCTTCATCGAACAGCTGGTTGCACAGTGCAGCTCGGTGGCGCGGATCAGTGGGGCAATATTTGCTCGGGCATTGATTTGATTCGCCGCATCGTTGCGGGTGATGCATACGGCATTACGAATCAGTTGGTGACGAAATCCGACGGAACGAAGATTGGCAAGTCGGAAACTGGTGCGATCTATTTGAATGCGGATCGGACAAGTCCGTATCGGTTTCATCAATTCTGGATGAATGCATCCGACGAAGATGCGCTGAAATTTCTGCGATGGTTCACGTTTTTAACACGGGGAAAAATTGACGAAATCGTGGAAGTGCATTCGCGTAATCCCGCAGCGAGGACGGCGCAAAAGGCGGTGGCGAATGAACTCACCACTCTGGTGCACGGTGAAGCAGAAACTGAAAGAGCGTGCCAATGCGCTGACGCCTTGTTTGGCGGCGATATTCGCGCGCTTGATCACCGATCAGCGATTGAAATTGCATCTGATCTGCCGGGGCCGCGTCTGACCCATGCTGCGCTATCGGAAGGCGGGAAGCTTGTGGTCGACCTTCTTGTGGAATCGGGACTCGCTGCGAGCAAGCGTGAAGCGCGCGATTTTCTGGAAGCTGGCGCTGTGCAGGTGAACGGGGAACGTGTTGCACTCGAAAGTCGCATCGCCGCACCATCGCTACTTCACGGAACTTTCGCATTCATTCGTCGTGGAAAACGGAATTGGGCGGTCGCTGAATTCACTGCGTGATCTGCAGGAGATCATTTGCGGTTAGCATTCTAAAATGGCTGGAACCACAGGAACATATGAACTCGGGCGATTTTCTGGTGAGTGCGCATTTTCGCACCAACCGATTGTCGCTCGTCAAGAATTCGTAGCAGCTCTCGTGGACGCCGTCGACGAAGAAGGTCGGCCGATTCTTCGGCGCCTCGATTTCGCGAGCGCGAACTGGGAGAACGGTTCGCGACCTGATGGTTTGGTTTGTTTCTGGAGATCGATTGCGCCAGAGCCTGGCGAGAAGCGCCAGATGTTTGTTGATGATGAAACGTTGCTTGAAATGGTTCAGCGTATGGAAGAGGAGACGGATCCACGGCGCCGCGCTTTTCGGTGGATTCTTGCGCTGGTGCTCCTTCGAAGAAAGATGCTGAAATTGGATGGCATCTTGCACGAAGGCGAGACGGAATATTGGGCGTTTCGTCCCCGTGGTTCTGATCCAACATCAACGCCAATTCGAATCCCCAATCCCGGTATTCGCGAAGAGGAGATGCGGGAACTTGCCGACCAGCTTGGCGACATTATTCGCGCGGACGTATGAACGTCTCGCGGTTGTTGTCGCTGAATGCGGGGGTCATTGGGATCATCTTGTGCGCACTGGGGTGTCATCCGCAAATCATTCGAGTTCCGCAGCCTTTGGGTGATGTTCCAACCGCAGACGATTTCGTCGCGGCTCAACAGCGGCGTTTGATTGCTGTGCCAACGCTCGCACTACGAGGCCACGCAGAATTACGATGGAGCGATAAAACGGGTCGGCATTTCGATGATGGCGACTTCGACTTGATTGTTCGTCCTCCAAGTGATTTGAGTCTTCGCGTCAGCAAACTCGGCGAGAAATTTCTGTGGGTTGGTGGCGGCGGTGGACAATCGTGGATCGTCCTTCCTCGCGAGAATCCCTCGAGGGCAATACTTCGCAGTTCGTCGCAGGTCTCGAAATCTGGTGCCATTTCCAGTGATATCGATCACGGTGAGTTGGGCGATCTGGGGATATTCATGGAACCCGCAAGATTGATCGAAGCGTTTGGACTTGCAAAGGTGGAGCGACAAGAGGTGTCGAATATTTCGTGGAATGAAGTTCGCGGTGCGTGGCAGTTCACACTTCCACACCGCAGGATCTACGCACGAGGCGAAAGTCTTCTTCCCGTCGGATGCGATTGGACGAATGCCGCATCTGAAGTGATTGCAATGTGTGCGCTTGATGGATTTGAATGGATCCGCGGCGACCGCCCAGTGGGTTCCCCGTCGAGTTCAGTTCAGGCGCTTGTCGCGACTCGACTTCAATTTTCAATTTGGTCTCAAGCGCGCCTCGAACAAAGTGGCGCTCCCGACGGCGAACTCTTGCTTGCTGCCGAAGAGCCTTCGTACGGTGGCGAGAAAATACGCCCGCAGCTCTTCAATTGGGACGATGTAAAGGCGGCGCTTCGACCTGAAGTGATCGAGGGTCCGCAACCGTAATGTGGCGCATTTTATTCATTCTTGCCTGCTTTCTTTGCTGCCCTTCGGTTGATGCTGCGGATTCCCAGCCGACATTAGTGGTGGCGAGTTCTGGCAAGCATTTGTGGATTGCAGTTCCAACAAAGGACGGATGCCGCATCGTGCATCACGCTTTGGAGATGGACGGCGCATTCCTTCGTGAGGTCACGACGCTCCCAGCAATTCCGATCGCACTTGCGGCGCATGAAAATCAGTTGGCGATCATCATGCCGCCGTCGGGGATTCCGTTGGCGAGTTCGGTGTATGCGCTGACCACGAACCGCAATCCAGCGACTGGTTCGTTTTACTACACGCCGATGGGACGATTGGATGTTCTGCCGAGCATCCAATCATCTTCGCAAATCGCAAATGCAGTCGTTGGGGCAAACGGGATTTTTGCATTGATTCCAGGCGAGACTCCCGAGCTGATTCGTGCGGCTCCATTGTCGTGGTCTCGTGTCGAACTTCCGCAAGGTGCGGGTGCAGATGCAAAGCTTGTTCCGTGGGCGGTCGTCGGCGATCCGACGGCATTTGCGATGCTCCGCGTAGACGGAGCCGATCTTGTGACATGGGCGCTGGCATCGACACGGATCGCTGATCGTGCGGGGGCATCGTCAGGTGCGACATCAGCGGCGAACAACCTCGATGGTGGTCATGATTGGGCGCAGCAGCGGTGGGTGGGTTCTGGAGTTGGCTTCGATATGGTGATCGGCGGAAGCGATCGTCCCGCAATATTGACGCGTGATTCGAGCGGCGCATTATCTATTGCATATCCGACCACGAGTGGGCTCCGTAGCCTCAGTGCCATCGTTGTTCCAGCCGGAGCGTGGTCGATTGCAGGACTTGGCGAAGACTTCAAGATGATTTGGGTTGATGATGTAGGGAACGTTCACCTGTCATCAGTCGATTCGCTGAGCGGCACAGCGAGTGCGAGCGAAGTCCTGATCCAACAGCCCACCACGACGGGTGACTGGATTCATCTTCCATTTATTGGCGCGCTGACGATTGGCATGCTGCTGGCTGGTTTCATCGTTCGTCCGCCACTGCAGCCACCGCATCCCATGCAAGGTGGATGGGATCCGCTTCCGATGTTTCGCCGAATTGCTGCGCTGGCGATCGACCTGCTGCCGGGCGCTCTCTTTGCATTGTGGATCACGGGCGCGCGCATCGAGGAGTTGATGTCGATGCCTTCATGGACGCCCGACTTGGGGCATGCGGCGCCTGCGTCGATCATGTTGGGATTTACAGGAGTTTGGTGCGGAATTTTCGAAGTTGTTTTACGCGCTACTCCCGGGAAATTCGTCTTTGGTGGACGAATCGTCCGTGCCCCCGATGGCGGAACCGATATGCGAGCCGGCTTTGGGCGAACGCTCGTACGTGCACTACTGAAGACCGTCGTTCTCTTTGCGCCTGCGCTGGGATTTCTCGCCTTCGTTCATCCGCTTCAGCAAGGACTTCCAGAGACCCTTTCAAAGACCGTGATCGCTCGACGACGCTAAAAAATCACTGCGTTTTTTAGCGGCGCCGATTCGATCACAAAGTCAATTCAGGGTTTCGCGATCTGGGGCGAATGCCATCCACCTGGTGGAAGGAGCCAATCGTTCCCAATTTCTGGTCCCCATGTTCCCATGGCGTATTCATGCGCTGGCACAACTGCGTCCAAGACTGGGTCGACGATGCGCCAGCATTCGTCAACGCTGTCTTCGCGGGCGAACAGAGTCCCGTCGCCTCGGAGTGCATCACCAAGGAGACGCTCGTACGGAGTCATCTCATCGGATTGATGGTCGATCGCAAGCAGCTCGAGTTGTTCTCCAATCATGCGCTCTCCATCAACTTTGACTTCGGCGTTCAGTCCGATTTCAATGCGTGGCGTGATTTGGAAACGCAAGAAATTGCGACTCGGCGGAAGTGGTTCGTTAAAAACGACTTGCGGAGGACGGTGGAATTCAACACGTACTTCCGTGGCGCTTACTGGCATGTTCTTGCCAGCGCGGACGTAAATCGGAACACCGGACCAGCGCCAGTTATCAATTTGCAATCGAATGGCGGCATAGGTTTCCGTCGTCGACTTCGGAGAAACCCCAGGTTCCTGCAGGAATCCGCGGAATTGTCCACGCACAAGATCGGTTGGCGTGAGTGTCCGGACGGATCGAAAGAGTTTCACTTGTTCGTCGCGAGTTCGCTCCGTGTCTTCCCAGTTGGGAGCTTCCATGCAGAGGAATCCGACAACTTGCATCAAATGATTTTGAATGACATCGCGCAGTGCTCCAGTCGCGTCATAAAAACTTCCGCGCCCTTCGACACCGAATGACTCAGCCATTGTGATTTGAATCTGCCGAACATAATGTCGATTCCAGACCGGTTCCAAAAACGCATTGGCAAAGCGGAAATACAGAATATTCTGGACCGCTTCCTTGCCAAGATAATGATCGATTCGAAAGATCGAGGATTCATCGAACACGGCATGTAGCAGGACATTGAGGGCCGTAGCAGTTGTGCGATTATGGCCGAATGGTTTTTCGACAACGACGCGAGCTCCCTTGGCAC
This sequence comes from uncultured bacterium, assembly GCA_903919715.1. Lineage (GTDB taxonomy): Bacteria > Planctomycetota > Phycisphaerae > Phycisphaerales > SM1A02 > F1-60-MAGs104. The sequence continues at coordinate 147,837 of CAIXJC010000015.1, forward strand.
AACCCGACGTTCCAAGGTGGGATGAAACAGGTCCGAACAGCGACGGAGGAATCGCGAGATAGTGCAGAGGCGAAGTTGCATTGCCGAGTTCCTTGCGGACATTGGCGAATGTTGTCGGATCTGCATAATCCCCGTCGACATAACGGAGCAGATCGCACATCTTCTTGAAGGCAGCCTCGTCGACTCCGCCCCCGAATTTCTCGATGCCATCACGCGCTCGAGCCTTCAATTGTTCGAGCGTCATGCCGCTCTTCGCAACGCCGACGATCGGGACATTCAACACGCCACGCCGAACGAGAGATTGCAGTGCTGCGAAAGTTTTCTTGTGAGCAAGATCTCCTGTGGCTCCAAAAAACACCATCGCATCGGCAGGAATGTGATTCCCCATATCAGGATCCCTTCTTGTCCGCAGGCTTTTCCAAATGTCCGCCGAAGCCCATTCGCATCGCGGAGCAAACTTTGTTTGCAAAGTCTGCTTGCCCTCGGCTTTCAAATCGATCCATCAAGGCAGCGCTGAGAACATGCACAGGAACGCCTTCCTCAATCGCAGCGAGAATCGTCCATCGACCTTCGCCCGAATCCGAGACCCGACCGGCGTAGGTTGTCAGATCCTTGTCGCCAGCAAATGCCTGCGCAGTCAAATCCAGCAACCAAGAAGCGATCACACTGCCTCGGCGCCACACTTCAGTGACTTCCGCAAGATCAAATTTGTACATGAAATCAGAGGGATCTCGCAGTGGCGTTGTTTCCGCATCAATCTCGCGAGCATGCATTCCGGCGTCCGCGTGACGCAGGATGTTGAGCCCCTCGGCATATGCAGCCATGATTCCATATTCGATTCCGTTGTGGACCATCTTTACAAAATGTCCTGCGCCAGATGGGCCACAGTGCAGATATCCCTGATCTGCAGTGCCATTGGACTTGCGTCCGGGAGTTGGTGGAGCGCTGCCCTTGCCAGGTGCAAGAGCAGAGAAGATGGGATCCAGACGCGCGACCACCGTGGCGTCGCCGCCGATCATTTGTGAATAACCACGCTCAAGTCCCCAGACTCCACCCGATGTTCCGCAGTCGACGTAATGCATTTTCTTGTCAGCAAGAATCTTCGAGCGACGGATGTCGTCCTTGTAATAGGAGTTGCCGCCATCGATAATCGCATCATCCGCAGACAGGAGGGGCAGGAGCTCATTGATCGATTGATCGACGTACGCCGCCGGAATCATCAGCCAAACGTGGCGAGGGCCGGTGAGCTTCTTGGTCAGATCTGCGAGGCTCGTCGCACCGACAGCTCCAGCCTTGACCAGTTCGGCGATCGCTGTTGCGCTTCGATCGAAGACGACCACTTGATGGCCAGCTTTCAAGAGGCGAAGTGTCATATTTGCGCCCATACGTCCAAGTCCGATCATTCCTAATTGCATTGTGAAGTCTCCAGTGTTAGTAATTTCGAGGGTAAGTGCGGCGAGGGTACCGACTTTGTCCAAAGTGATGTTGCAGCTTTGCTATGATGGATTGCTCGACTGAAAGACCCTCAAATAAGCGATTTAACGGAGCAGTAATTGGCACGAAAGGAAAGAAAAAAGATCGGTGAGTTGCTGATTGAAGCCGGCGTTGCCACTGCAGCGAAGGTCGAAGAAGCTGTAGCAACCGCCAAGGCTTCGCGCAAAAGAACGGGCGAAGTCCTTGTTGAAATGAGCGTTTGTTCTGATGAAGATGTCGCTCGTGCGCTTGGGCTTCAGTTTGGATTGGAATTCGTCAATCTCGAGCGCCCCGATGGTGCGAATCGAGTGAACAAGAAATTGTTGGGCGACGACGTCATCAAGAAATACCTCATCCTTCCACTTGACGAGAAGGTTGGGAACACGATGAAAATCCTGATTCATGATCCGATGGATCTGGATGCGCTGACCGCCTTGCAGTTTCGGTTGAGTTGCCAGTTCGAGAAATTCATCACCAGTCGGACTCAGTTGCGGGACTTTGTCGAAGGTGGAAAGTCCACGAAGAGTCTGCTGAACAAGAACGACATCGTGACGGATTCTGTGACGCGCACTCATGATCGAACGAAAGACAGCAGTCAGGATCGTTCGAGTCAGGACAAATCACAGGATGCGTCAATTGATCGAGAGCAACTACAGAAAATCGATGAGGGTGCGCTCAAGATTGTCGATCGAATGATCATCAAAGCAGTGACAAATCGGGCGAGCGATATTCATATCGAGCCGATGAAGACGTCGGTCCGACTCCGCTTTCGTATTGACGGCTCGTGCATCGACATCGCGCCACCGATTCCAAAGAAACTCCAAAGTTCGGTGATCGCACGTATCAAGTTGATGGCGGGAATCAACATCTCCGAACGGCGAATTCCTCAAGACGGCCGAATCAAATTCTCGGTCGAAGGTTCTCCAATTGACTTCCGCGTTAGTTCGTGCCCAGCCATCTGGGGCGAGAGCATCGTCTTGCGTATTTTGCGCCCGGAATCGGCGCGAATCGGCTTGCTCAACCTTGGGCTTCAACAAGACACGCTCGACACTTTTAACAAGGTCATTCGTCGGCCAAACGGAATTTTTCTCGTGACTGGTCCGACGGGTTCTGGAAAAACGACAACGCTCTATTCGGCTCTGAATGATCTGAATCGACCTGACAAAAAGATCATCACTGCTGAAGATCCTGTCGAATTTTCGTTCAAAGGGATCAATCAGGTTCAGGTGCGTGAGAGTATCGGTCTGACATTTCCGATCATCCTGAAATCGATGTTGCGTCAAGCGCCGAACGTGATTCTTGTCGGTGAAATTCGAGATCGCGAAGTGGCGGATATCGCTATTCAAGCGGCACTCACAGGGCATTTAGTTTTCTCAACGCTCCACACCAATGATGCAGCGAGCGCAATCACCCGACTTGTTGATATGGGAGTCAAGCCATTCCTTGTCGCCAGTTCGATTCAGGCAGTCTTGGCGCAGCGGCTCGCACGAATCCTTTGTTCTGAGTGCAAAGTCAAAGACGAGAATCCAGACGCAAACTGGCTGCGGCTCGCTGGCATCACGGCGGAAGAAGCGGCTCGTTCAACATTGATGAAACCAGTTGGTTGCGAGAAGTGTTCGCATACTGGATATCACGGTCGGCGTGGCGTGTATGAGATGATGGTGATGAATGCAGAAATTCGGGATCTTGCTTTTCAGCGTGCGACAGTGACAAAGATTCGCCAGGCCGCTGTACGCGCTGGAATGCGAACGCTGCTCGGTGACGGCAAGATCAAGGTGCTCAACGGAATGACGACCGCCGATGAAGTTGCGAAATTCGCACAGGCAGATATCTCTTCCTAAGGGCTGCAAATGAGAGAATTCATAAAGCGCATCGGCTGGAATCAATTGAAATTGTGTTCGAACGAATGTCTAATCCCAAGGAGTGAGTGCCATGTCGTCTGGTGAAGCCACGAGCAGTCCAAATACCGTTGAGAGCACGATGCAGATTGATCGTCTGCTTGACACGGTTGTCCGGCAGGGGGCATCAGATCTTCACATCACTGTGGGACGTCCACCGACTTTGCGCTTGAATGGTCGTCTTCGATCGCTTGCGACGAAGGTGTTGGCGCCGGAAGACACCATGTCTTTGATGAAGCAGATTGCGCCCGAGAAAAATCAACAGGAGCTTCAGGAAAAAGGCGGATCTGACTTCGGAATCAGCTTCGGAACTGCGGCTCGGTTTCGCTGTTCGATTTTCAAACAGCGCGATTCGACAGCGATGGTTCTTCGGCAGATTCCCAACCGCCTGATGACGTTTGCAGAGATCGGCTTGCCCGATATTTGCCTAGAACTTATACGGCGTCCTCGAGGATTGTTTCTTGTCACTGGGCCGACGGGAAGTGGAAAGTCAACGTCGCTTGCGACGATGATTGACATCATCAATGACACGCTCGAACGGCACATTGTGACCGTCGAAGATCCAATCGAGTTTTATCACTATCACAAGAAGTCAGTCGTCAATCAGCGCGAAGTAGGCGCCGACGTGCAGACCTTTACGGAGGCGCTCAAGCGCGTCTTGCGTCAAGATCCTGACGTGATCCTCGTCGGCGAAATGCGAGATCTCGAGACGATCGAAGCCGCCATCCGCGCCGCAGAGACGGGCCATTTGGTCTTCGGGACGCTCCATACGACGGGTGCTTCTGGAACGATCAACCGAATTATCGATGCGTTCCCTACCAATCAGCAAGAGCAGATTCGGGTTCAGCTTTCAGTGACATTGATCGCCGTGCTCAGTCAGGTTCTTCTGGTTCGCAAGGACAAGCCTGGTCGTTTGGCGGCATATGAGTTCTTGATGGTCACCCCCGCAATCTCGAATCTCATCCGTGAGAACAAGACCTTCCGAATCGATTCGGCAATCCAGACAGGTAAGCGGTTCAGTATGCAGTTGCTCGACGACCATCTTTGGAGGATGTATTCCCAGGATCAAATCAGTGCCGAAGAGATGATCGACAAGGGGAAGAATCCTGGCGCACTTCGGGATAAGGTTCATAAATCTGGCGCTTCAATTGGGCGTCCGGAGTGGGACGAAGAGGATGTCAAGGCAGATTAAGCAGGTTCTGATTCGATAGGCAACCAGTCATTTTTTGAGATATTTTGGCTTCGATAGCCAAATGTCATAATCGACATATCGTTATTTTGCGTTGTAATGCATTTTTATGCCGTATAGTCCACCGAGAAAGTTATGCCAGAAATAGAGCTTGAAATCGATCCTCTGCAATTGAAGAACCGAAAGCTCGGTCGAATATTGACCAAGCTTGGGAAGTTAACGCGTGAGCAAGTTCACGCAGCGCTCGAGGCGCGAACCAACAACCCAGAAAGTGCAAAGAAGAAAATTGGCGAGGTAATGTTGGAGATGGGTCTTGTAACCGCAGACGACATCGCTGTGGCACTCGCTGGCCAGCGAGGTTTTCGGTACAAACGATTGGCGGGTCTGGTTATTCCGCAAGAGACGCTTCGCGCATTGACGTCCGAGGCGGCCAATGTCATGCGGGTCGTTCCGCTTGAGATCAATCCGCAGGCCAAGACGATTACCGTTGCGATTGGTTCTCATTCGAATTTTCAGGCGGTTGACAATCTCCGAATGAACATGTTTGCGGGGTACGAAATTTCGGTTGTCGTTTCTCCGCTCGCTGACATCGATGAGATCATTCGCCGTGAATACACGCGGAAGACGGATACAACGGAATTATTTTCGGAAGTGAATCGATCGGAAGCGGTGAAGAATCTCCAGGGTCGCGGAGATTCCATCGACGTTGCTTCCCTCGAGGATGCTGGGAGTGATAACGCAGTCGTTCGTCTCGTGACGAACATGCTTGCGCAGGCGATCGCCAATGGCGCATCCGATATTCATCTCGAGCCGTTTGAAGATGAATTCAAGATGCGGTATCGCATCGACGGCGTTTTGTACGAGATGAAGAATCAGCCGAAGGAAATTGCGATGGCAATCGTGAGCCGCGTGAAGATTCTTTCGAAGTTGGACATCGCAGAACGGCGGCTTCCGCAAGACGGACGAATCAGTTATCAGTTGGCTGCGGACAAAGAACCGATCGATCTCCGCGTCGCAGTTCTTCCGACGATGTATGGCGAGTCTGTCGTCTTGCGAGTCTTGGATCGTTCCGCCGTTCAACTTGAGTTGGATCGCATTGGATTGCGAGACGATGAACTTCGAACGATGAAGTTGATCATCAACAAGCCAAACGGAATCGTTCTCGTGACTGGACCGACTGGTTCTGGCAAGACGACCACCTTGTATGCAGCGCTGCGTGAATTGAATCAAATTGACACGAAGATTCTGACTGCGGAAGACCCAGTCGAATACGACATCGATGGCATGATTCAGTGCCAAGTCAATTTGGATCAGGAACTGACGTTTGCCCGATTGCTGCGCTCCTTTCTGCGTCAAGATCCCGACATCATCTTGGTCGGTGAAATTCGCGATCTCGAGACTGCACAGATTTCTATTCAGGCGAGTCTCACAGGCCATTTGGTCTTCGCAACGCTCCATACAAATGATGCGCCAAGTTCGATCCTTCGTCTTCTCGATTTAGGAGTCGAGTCATTCCTGCTGACGGCAACGATTGAGGCGATCGTCGCTCAGCGTCTTGTCCGCCGCATTTGTACGAAATGCAAAGAAGAATTCGTTCCATCCGAAGAGCATCTCATGGAATTGAATCTTCGTGCGGCGGATATTCAAGGTCGCACGCTCTACCGAGGGCGCGGATGCGAACGCTGTACGAATTCGGGCTACAAGGGTCGAATGGCAATCTTTGAAATCATGTTGATGGATGATGAATTGCGCGATCTGGTTATGCAGCAAGCATCAACCGCTGTTCTACAAACCGAATCACGCAAGCGGGGCATGCGGACTCTTCGTGAGTCTGGACTGCTAGCTCTGTATGAAGGTCAGACGACAATCGACGAAATCGTCCGAGAAACTATTTCGTCCGGAGATTAATCAATGCCGATTTATGCCTACGAAGCTGCGAACACTGCTGGAAAGACCCAGAAGGGAACGATCGAGGCAACGTCGAGCGAGGAAGCGGTTCGAAAGATCCGTACGCAAGGATTGTTTCCAACTTCTGTTCGAGAGCAGAAGGAGGCTGCGAAGAAAGCCGCTGCTGCTGGCAAGAAGAAAAAGAAAAAGGGAAAGGGGATGTCGATCACCATTGGTGGTGTGAGCACGAAGGCGCTCACCCTCTTCACTCGGCAGATGTCGACTCTTCAAGACGCAGGATTGCCGCTTCTAAGATCGCTCCAGATTCTCGAAGATCAGCAGAAGCCTGGGAAGTTGAAGAATGTGCTCGGCGATGTCTGCGAATCGATTGGTGGCGGTGCATCATTGTCCGAGGCCTTTGCGCATCATCCTCGCGTGTTCACGCGTCTCTATGTCAAGATGGTTGCGGCAGGCGAAGTCGGTGGAGTGCTCGATGTCGTCATGCAGCGACTCTCCGAATTCATGGAGAAGGCGCAGCGGCTGAAGCGACGCATCATTGGTGCAATGATCTATCCCGCCGTCGTCATTACGATCGCAATCGCGATCGTGACGGGAATCATGTACTTCGTGATTCCGAAGTTCCAAGAAATCTTCAATGACTTCGATGTTGCGTTGCCAGCATTGACGATTTGGCTGATCGGAGCCAGTCGCTGGGTCGCAGGGCAATTGCCGGATCAGAAAGTGCCGGGAGCACTGTGGATTGCCGCATCGCCGTTTTTGATTTTCTTCTTCTTTAAGTTGGTGCGAATGACGCAGTTCGGTCGCGCTGTGACTGATGTGATCCGAATGAAAATCCCTGTGATCGGGAACCTCATAAAGAAGACCGCAATCGCTCGGTTTACGCGAACGCTCGGAACGCTTATCGCTGCAGGTGTTCCGATTCTCGAGGCGGTTCTCATTACACGTGATACGTCTGGAAATTATGTATTTGAGAAGGCTCTGACGAAGGTGCATGATTCGATTCGGGAAGGCGAGACATTCGCAAAGCCACTGCGTGAGAGCAAGGTCTGCGATGCGATCGTCGTGAACATGATCGACGTCGGCGAGGAGACTGGAGATCTCGATGCGATGTTGATGAAGATCGCAGATAACTACGAAGAAGAAGTGGACGTGGCTGTGGCGAGTCTCCTCTCGCTTCTGGAGCCGTTCATGGTTGTGATCCTTGGTGGAATCGTCGGGACGATTGTCTTGGCGCTCTTCTTGCCTCTTGTGTCCATGATCGAAAGCGTTTCCGGCGCTGGCAAAAAGTGAGCCCTATGTCCACCCGTCGCGGATTCACCATCATCGAACTCCTGACCGTTGTGGGGATCATTGTCATCTTGGTGGGAATCTTGATCGTGGCAGTATCAAGCGCATCGAAGGCCGCTCAGGCTGCGAGCACGCGAAGCATGATGGGTGCAGTTGCTCGTGCGTTGACACAGTTCAAGACGGACATGAGTTACCTCCCACCTGTATTGGGTTTTCCAACAAGTGGAGCCTCTCAAATGGGAACGGTCGGGTATCTGCGTGATCTTGTTATTCCGCCGGCGGTGACTGGAACGGCGACTCCGCAAGTGATTGCTCAAGTTCAGAATTATTATTCGATGACGTCGATGGTCGAATATCTGATCGGCCCCGGAGGCCGTGATGAAGATGGTTACGGTGCGATCGGGGTGCCGGCAGACACGGATGCGGCAATGAAAGAACTGCCTCCAACTGGAATCCGAAGTCCGCTCAAGGATGGTGTGTGGGGTGCGTATTCGAATCCTCGCGCAGGCACCCAGCCGCTGGGTAATTTCTCGCGGCGCAATCTTCCGCAAGGAACTTCTGCAAACAATTCGACTGTGGCGAACGTCTCTGGTCGGGCTCTTGGGCCATATCTCGAACTCAAAGACGGATCGCTCTTAGGGGCAATCGTCGGAACCGATGCCGTCACGGGGCTGCCGATTGTCGCGCGCGCAGGAGATAACAATTGGAGTGCAACTGCGCCGAAAGTCCTCTTGGATTATTACGGACAGCCCATTCGTTATTACCGCAGGGGATATGTCAATGGCGACCCACACCGACTCGGTGGCAAGTTGGTTGGTGGATCCGCCGGTACCGGAATCGGATGGGATCTCTCCGACATCTTTGCACTCCGACCTCAGAAGTTTCAGCCCAATACAGAAATGGATGGAATTGCCGACGCCAACGGAGACACATCGACATCGAGGTCGTTGCAAATGGCTGACTTCGCACTCTTTTCGGCAGGACCAGATCAGCGTGCAGATTTTACCGTTCGTCGAGATGCAACTCTCTTCAATGAGGACAACGTCGTGGAGGTGGGCAATTGAATAATCGTCGTGCGTTTACCGTGCTTGAACTCGTAGTTGTCATCGGAATCATTCTGATTTTGATGAGTCTTGCGCTCACCGTCACCAGTGCCGTGCTTGCTGCAAATGATCGGCGAAGCATGCAGAACACGTTTCTGATGTTGGATCAAGCGATCGATTCGTGGCAGAGTCAAGCTGGTCGCGAATTGACAGCTGGACGTCGCGTGATTCCTCCTGGCACAACGGCTCCGATCGATTTCACGTTGTCGTCTGGTGGTCCATCTGCTGGTTACGACATATATGAAGAGAATTTTCCGACGACATACGCAATCTGTGTGGTGCTTGAACGGTTGGCTTCAAGCCCAGATTCCGCAGAGATCATCTCTCGGATTCCAAGTACAGCGATTCGATTTGTGCCGCTGAATGGAACAAATGCGGTGGAACCTTTGCCGACCGGTTGGACATCAACGAGTGCTCAGACTGATCCAAATCAGATGCCACCATATGCGTCAGTCCGCGAAATTTTCGATCCATGGAATCGCAGAATCGGCGTGATTTTTCCAGGCCGCGCTGCGACGAAGGCTGAGGTTGCAGCGGCGATTGCAAATCCAAATACCAACGGAATTGATCTCGAAGATGGTTCGGTTCGAACATGGGATGAGCAGTCGATGGGGATTTGCCGTAATCGCAAGATGTGTTTCGTCTCTGCGGGACCGGATGGCGACTTTGGAACCATCGGCGACAATATTTATTCCTACGAACCAATTCCGAGGCCAGCGCAATGATGCCCAACTCGCGAGTCATTCGTGCATTCACGCTTGTTGAACTGCTCGCAGTGATGGGAATCATCGCCATCCTTGGTGTTGTGATTACAACAAGCGCTCAGCGAATTTCAAAGGATGCCAAGGTCGCTGGTGCGACGAATCAAGTCCTTGCATCGCTTGGTGAAGCGCGCAGCATCGCGATTCGAGATCGAGCGACTGTGTTGGTCGCATTCACGGTGCGACGTGCCACGTATCGCGCAACGCCGTCGAGCGCTGCACAAGTTGACTATTCCAAGCCGCAGCAAACTGAAATTGTGATTGCCAAAGCGACGGGAAGAGTCGGGTTTCCTGGGACTGCTTCAAGCGGGAGTTGGACCGTTGTCTACCCTGCTGCCGCCGTCCCTGATTTGATGGTCGAAGAATTCCAAGTGATCGCTGGTCTGGCGCCAAAGGTCTTGCCAACTGGAATCAAAGTTGCGGGATCTGCTGCAGATATCACTGACATTAATGAAGTTGGTCAAGATGACTTTTGGCTTTCGCAGCCAGTGTTGAGAAATTCGCCATCTGATTCCGAGCGGGGCACGCTGGTCGTTGTTCGATTTGCCCCAGATGGATCGATGCAAACAAGAAATCCGGCGCTGAGTGCGAACTTGACTTCGTCTGCGACGGACACCTCAAGCGTTGCGCCGTGGATCGATTTCAACCGCAATGGGTTGATGGATATCGGGACAACTTCAGGAACTTCCAACGGAAAGTTTTACGCCCTTGATGAATTGAACGACGAGTCACTCGGTGATCATGCAATGTTTCTTGCCATATTCGACGATGACCTCTTTCATGCGCAGTCGAATCCTTCGGATGTTGCAAGTTGGCAGGGGTACTCCAGCATGACGAATTGGATGGGGCAATTGAATAAGAAGCGATCGGACTACATCAATCAATTCTCAGACCGAATCCATTTCAATCGATTCACAGGAGTTGCGGAGATTGTGCCGAGATGATCTTGTCGCGCCGAGCTTTTTCGCTGGTCGAACTGCTGCTTGCGGTCTTCATTCTCGGCATCGGCATCATCGGAATCTCGGCCCTTTTCCCTGCGGGAATCGCTCAGCAAAGACAGGCGAACGACGACATCATGGGGCCAATCGTCGCCGACAATGCGATGGCGCTCTTGAGAACCAAATTGAATCCAGAGTGGTTTGGAACGATGGAGGAATTTGGTTCGAATGACTTTCTCTTTCCAAATGCATCGGGGCCCGTGACGCATCATCCGACAGTAGTTGGAGACTGGGAATGGAAGCGACCTGGATTTCTTTTCAAGAAGATGAGCACCGCTGCTGACATCGATGAGCGGGGCGCGATTGATATTTTTAGTGCGTATTACACGAGCAATCAGCTCGGCGGAAGTATCGGTGGTTCTCTTGACCTTACGAAGATTGCCACTGAAAACGCCAGTGGAACAGGCGGATCTTCGCCGCTGTTTGGGATTCCATACAACACGACCCTTGGAATTCCGCCAGTGCTCATTTTTCAAAATGAGCGTGCATATCCAATGGGATATACCGGTGCGGCAAAGTCCAAGAGACCCGCGTATTACTGGGATTGCATGTTTCGGCGATTCGCAGGACGGATTCAGGTTGCGATCTTTGTCTACCGCGTTGTTGATGGAGGCGGAGAGCCACGCGACTATATCGTGACGCAAGGTTCAGGCGCACTTGGATCGACGATTCCGCCATTGCCACTGCTGATGGATGTTTCCGCCGCCCCATTTGGTGTTTGGAAGTTTGGTGGCTTGGATGGAGTTGCGACAACGATCACCGACAATGCGACGGTTCGTACGACGGTGCCAACGACGACCCCAGCGAACATTCCAGTTGAGCAGAGTTGGCAATTCCCAGGTCAGTGGATTCTCGATGAATACAACACGGTGCACCGCGTGTTGTCAGGGCGACGTTCGACCAAGGATGGCGCCGTCAATATGACTCGGCCGATTCCAGCACATCCACCGCTCGCCGAATTGTTTGGAACATCGTTCACCGGCGGGACAACGACTGGAACCGTCCTTCCAGATCCTGGTGCGGGATTTATTTGGTTCATTCCTGTCTCGGATTCGCGCGGTTTTTCACTTGTTCCCGTCTATGCAACGGTCCAGGAACTCTGATCATGAAGTTCAGTACTCCATTCAAGCAGAACCCAATCGCCCGAGGATTCACGCTCGTCGAATTGATGGTTGCTGTGGGACTTCTTCTGGTCGTCATCGTTGCCGTCAGCCGAATATTCAGTACCGCAAGCAAAGTTGCAAGCCTTGGCGAAGCGGCCAACGACATTCTGCAAGAGACGGGTGCGATCGAACGGCAGATTCGAACGGATGTTTCGCAGCTTGATTATGACGGCGTCCTCGTCGTTCAGTGTGTTGCGATCAGGAATAATGCGAATCAAATCTCATCACCGTCGGCACCGCTGATTGACCCGACGCGTTCTCCGACAGCGACGATTCGCTGTGACCAATTGGTTTTCTTTACCAAGGGAACGCAGACTTCAGCGCGCTTCGCTGGGAACCAAGATTTGGGCCCATTCAATGGACTTGCGCGTAGCGGTGTTTCACGCGTCCTGTATGGACATGGAGTTCAGTTGCCAGATCTGATTCCACAGGGAGCGACGAATACATCGCGTCCTGATCCGATCGCCTTCAACGATCGACCGCTTTTTCCTTGGAGCTTTGACGGCGTTTCTGGCGGAGGGCTCGAATATAAGTTCTGGACTGGTGGTGGCGGGGGATACACCAACGGATCGCAGCCCGAGGCGCAGGATTGGACCTTGGCGCGCCAAGCAGTTCTGCTGACTGACGACGGTGGAGACAAGCATCGCTTCCACAAGGCTGTCGACAGCACGCCAACAACGTATGGAAACAATTCCGCGGTGAGTCTCTTTGAGCAACTGGATTTGGAAACCGCAATCACCGATGGGAACTTGCTTCCCAATTACAACGTCATCAATTCACGCGTGGATGTGGCGGCGACGAACTTGAATGACATTCGGCGGATTCTTGCTCCAGGTTCAGCGACTTGGCGAGCGAGAATCATCAATGGATTCTTTGGGCCGTTCAGCGGATATGGTCAGTTGGCTGGATATGTTCGGAGCGAGAAAATCTCTCCAAGCATGAATCGTCAGGATGTCATGCTGACGACTCCAACGCTTGCAACAAACTGCTCGAGTTTCATGGTGGACTGGACGTGGGCGCCAACTGTTCCAGGAGTTGTGACATTCCCGCTTGCTCCAACGAAGTGGTATGGATTCCCAGATTCGCAAGGACTTTCCGACGACTGGCGTGGCGTGAAGACGTTGACCGAAGATCCCACAACGACAACCGCACCGATTGCACCATCCGTCATCGAAGGCGTTGGTCCGATCTTGTTCCCGATGGGCGCAGCTGGGCCAATCAAGATTTACACGGCCGTCTTTGGATTCAATGGCGATAAGCCAGTCTTCCAAACGTTCGACCAGCCTGGCGTGAATCAGCTCCGTACTGATTACACCCCTTGGCCGACTGCACTACGAATCACAATGCAATTGCACGATCCAGAAAAGCGTATTGAACAAGGAAAGACATTGCAGTTAGTCGTTGAACTTCCAAAGCGCCCGACGTCGTAAGTGAGTACCAGAGAAAAAATGCGCCACAAACACCCCAATACATTGAGTCGTCGAGGAAGCACCATGATCCTCGTGGTTTCGATGCTCGTGCTGTTGGTCATCATCGCAGCGGCCTTTGTCAGTCGTGCACAGTCAGGGCGCGTGCTGGCGAGCGCCGAGCAACTGACCGCCGCTCAAACGGATCGTGTTGGTCCTATTGCCCATACGGTGTCGAAGGAGATTGCACAGAGTCTGTTTGTGCAACCAGTCGATCCTAGGGATGCAGCGCTTGTGGATTCTCAAGTGCCGATTGCATCAGCATCAAGTGCGGTTGCGCGAATCATTCCCAATCCATCGCAGACTCGATTTTCAATCGATCAAGTTGATGGTTTGAATAACAAAACACTGGCGCAGGGAAGCGATGGCATTATCGATGGCTATAACTTTGCGCCATTCGAAGTTCGGCCGTGGACCAACTGGCCAGATGTTTATAACGCATCGCCAGCAGGAGATATTCGTTTGGCCGAGGCGAATCCCGTCGGCAATCCTGGATTCGGTGATAGTCGTTGGCTGCGCAGCACGGAGCCCGTTCGAGTCGTCTATCAGGGGCAGCCTGCATTCTCGCACTGGTCTCATCTCTCTTGGATTCCCACCGCTAATAATGGGTGGCGACTTGTGACGGATATTTCGGACATCGGTAGATACACGCTGACAGAAGTCGCTCCGAGCCAGCGACCTGCAGTATTTTTCCCGACGCCGCCGAAGCGCTGGGCGCTCGAAATTCCGTATGAACAATGGTTGCCATCCGTGCCACCCGATCCAACACTTTGGATCCCAACCACGATTGGCGCAATCCCTCCGTCGCCGCTTCCACCATTTCCAAATCAATCGACGCCTCAGGGAGATGCGGCTTTTACATTTCATCAACTTGCGTTTGGGGTCGCACCGACGAACCCAACGGGCGGTTGGTTTTCAAGTGCGCATGCGCAGTCTTTGTTGACACAGTCAGCTGCGCTCCCCAATTTCCTTCGGTTGAAATGGTTTGGCCCCAAGGCTGACGAGTTCTTTCCCGAGAGTCCGCGAAACATCATCACACGAACGCTCTGTGATACGGACGGCGATGGATTTACAGACAGTTTCTGGTTCCTTGCGCCGACATCAATGGATCGATCGATTCGACATGTGGTTGGTGTTTCTGTTGTCGACAACTCTGCGCTGTTGAATGTGAATATCGCAACTCGCTTTGATCAGGCGACAACTGGGGGCAAGACGCCATCGGATTTGGCGTTGGTGGGGAGGCTGAATCAAGCCGCTGGAGATGAATCTGGCTACTTGAGCTCGCAGTTGAATACTGCTGCGTTGAATGCCTATCCAAGTATTACTGTCGCATTCAGCCCGAAGCAGTTTGGAGAAAAAGTTGGGACGGCGACGACCATTGCAGACAACCGTGCGAATCCGACGTTTCTTTCAGAACTTGGGATGGTGACGACGGCTGCGGTGCCTGTTGTCAATTCCGCTTTCCCAAATTTCCTCAAGTCGGATTTGGATCGAGCAAACTACTTCAAGGCGATGAGCAATGGCGGTGAGCTCGAAGGATATTTTGCGGCCAATGGAACGCCTGTTGTTCGCACCGGCAGTGTGGCGCCGATCATCCTTGATCCGTTCACGATGGCGGACGAGTTGGAATTGCGAGCCTTTACGGGACAAAAC
>CAIXJC010000016.1 GCA_903919715.1 uncultured bacterium
AAACAGAGTCGCAGCACATTGAAGGGTCAGATGGCCGAACAGATGGCTCCGATGTTGCCAGGATTTGATTATTCCCCAGCGGATTCGAAGTTTCTTGGCGATCCAATCGACTACGTCATCTTCGATGGAATGACAGATGCACGCGACGGCGATGGTTCGTTCGACGACCTCGAGGTCGTGCTGATCGATGTGAAGTACGGGAAGGCTCAGCTCAGCGCCACGCAGCGTGCAATCGCACAAGCTGTCGAAGCAGGTCGCGTGCGCTTCGAAGTTGTGCGCATCGACGCAGATCACACCGTGAGCAAATCGCAGTACACCCCCCGCCGCAAGAGTTCGCCGGGAGAATGAATCGACAGAGCCAGTCTCTAAACCACTTCCTCAATCGCGACGCGTGAATACCACTTCACTGCATCGCTCATCGCTGGAACGAGCGCGTCGAGTTCCTGCGAAGTGCACCAGCGAATGTCGTTATGCTCGCTCGGCGCAAGCCTTGCCTGTGCAGCGCCAGCTTGGTTTTTAGGCCGTGCGAAATAAATCATGCCGATGTGTTCGTGCGTATCGCTGATGCGGTGAATATCCAAAAATCGGGGCCCGATCAGGGCACGCGTGCCCGGCCCAGTCGTTGGCGGACGCTCGCCGATCAAATCAACATCGATCCCGCTCTCTTCCTTTGTTTCACGAAGCGCGGCCTGCTCTGGATCTTCATCAAGCTCAATATGCCCCCCAAGCGGCAACCATTTATTGAGCTTCTTGTGATGAATAATCAACACCCGCGACTGGTGTACGACAAAGATTGCGACCGTAAAATCGATTTTTTCGTGAATGTGGGCCATTGATGGAAAGTCTAACGAACCTCTGCTGTGCCGACTCCGCTAGGTGCCGCCTGGTCCCAGTGCGATAAATCACTGCACCGAAGCAGATCGCACGTTGCAAGCAAGCAAAAACTCTAGAAAAACTCCTTGTCATTTGACAGACCCATTTCTGAGGCTAGTGTGCGTTCAGCAACCCAATTTTGTTTTTGGGTTGGTTTCCTCTAGACGGTGAATTTCAAAGAGGTTTCTCATGATTCGTTCAACAGTATGTTCGTCTGTTTTAGGTCTCATGGCTCTTTCGGCCTGCAGCCAATTCCTGACTTCGCAAGTTGCTGAAGCAGGGTTCGTACCAGGACCGATGAACTACACAACGATCACTTCACACGCCGGCTACATAGCGAGACCTGGTGCTGCGCCGGGGACCGATGGATATGGCCAGTGGTATTGGAGTCAGCCCGCAACAAACTTTCTATTTGGCGTCGTTCCCAACACACTTGGCCGTCACTTTGGCGGGACATCATTTGATGGCGTTCGCGACTCGATCGGTGCGGGATGGCAGTCGATTGAGGCATACACCGGCATCCAAGGGAGCGGCTTTTTTAGCGCCTCTTTCAGTCAAAACGTACTTTTTTATAACACCGCCTTGGAGAATGGATCACCGTGGAGTGTGACATTCAATGTTGATGGCCTCACCAACATAGCTTCAGGAACCCAGATCAGTGCAGGCCAGCACACCTTCACATGGTCGCTCAGCGGCGGGACAACCGCTCTCGACTTTGTTCAGATGGATGCATTTTTCCTGCCTGTCCCATCGCCTGGAGCCTTGGCCCTTCTTGGACTTTCAGGAGTCGTTGCAATCCGACGTCGACGCACTTCATAAAGTTTTAAGTCGCTTTACTTCTTCCACGTTGCAAGTTTGCGGCGTGTCTGAAGCATGCACACATTGGGATCGACGACAACGCTTTCGGGCTCGAAAGGCGATTTGATTTCAATCGCTTTCGTCGACTCAGGAGTACCGTCTGGACCAAGCGTGACTTGCGTCAAGACGCGCTCTTGAGGCTTCTCATCGCCAGCAATCTTTGCCTTCATTGCGCCGACATCGATTGTCACTAAACCTGTACCGACATTTGCGATCGTTGCCGTCGTGGTCCACACGGGAGGTTCGCCGGCAGGCCCCGTCACAACAACATCGCGCAGCTTGAACTCTGGCAATACCACGCGTTCAAACCACTGCTTGGTAAATGCATCAAATGCTGGCAAGTCGGTTGCATGCGTTCGCATCACTGCGACAAAGTCCTGAAGCAACGGGAAATCTGGACCATTTTGATAGGTCGCGATGAACTCCTTCAAACCTGCAAGCATCGCATCTCTGCCCATGACATCAGGGTGATTCATCATCATCGAAAAGACCCATCCGCCTTTGTCATATGTCACAGTTTGATCGCCAGGACGACCACCCGAGATGCGATACATCGGACGCTCGCTATCGGCACTGCGTTGATTGACATACGTGTTCTCCCACTCGCGCAGTACATGCTGCGCTGCTTCATCGCCACGACATTCGCGCGTCAACATCCACGCACTGAAGTTTGCCATGCCTTCGCTGAGAATATTTCCGCCAAGCCCCTTGCCTGGCATCAACATATTTCCCCACCATTGATGTCCAGTTTCGTGAGCAGTGACAAAGAACACAGCATCGACTTCATCACCTTTACCTGGGCGAGAGAGAAATCCAATCGACTCGCTGAATGTGATGTTGCCTGGAAAGCCTTGCGCATAACTTGCAAGCCCTGGAAATTCTGTCAGGCGAAGTTCCTTGCGCGGAAATGGAGCGAACCATTCGCCATAAAACTTCCTGCACTTCTCCATCGTGTCCTTCATCACTTCGACATTCCATTCGTGTTGCGGATTGAACCAAACAGCAACGCCGTCGCCCGCCTTCTCAACAAGCGGTCCGCCACAAATGTTGAAGAATCGCACTGGATGTTCTGTCTTCCACGTGACCGTCTTGCGATCGCCATCAATTTTCTCGTCAATCGGCACGCCACACGCATTCAATTGCCATGTCGCAGGACCCGTCACGCGCATCGTGACATCGCTTCCCCATCCAGAACCAAACGCAGGATCGTTGACACCCTTCCACGCATCAGGGTCAGGGTCTTTCGGATCGGTCGCGTTTCGATCGTCGACTCCGACGCCTTCAACATAACCAATATTGGGCACAATGCTCGGCGAAAAACTCGTCAGCACAACGCCGCTTGGCAAAACGAATTCGCTCGTGCCTCCGCCGTTCTTGGTCCAACCTTTAGGAAAGAATCCATCCCAAGAAAATCCAATGGTGACGGTCTCGTTCTTCGCGAGCGGCTTATCAAGAGTAAAGACCCACAACCCAGCACGATTTTCTACAGATGGCGGAGCGGGATCTGGATCATCTTTCTTTGGCTCAATCGCAACACCATTGAGCGTCCACTTGAGATTCTCAAAGTGTGCGCCAGGCGTGAGCGGAATTTGTGTGATCGATTTCTCTTGCTGATTCGAGAGCACATACGTTCCCTTGACCTCCAAGCGGCGAGTCTCTGGGAAGATGGCAACATCGGCATCGAGCGAATCGATCTTTGGAACAGCGACATCACGGAAGGTCAACTCATTGCGCTTCCAATAATCACGTCCCATACGTTCCATCACGGATCCTTGATATCCATTTCGTGCATCAATCCAAATCCAACCGCCAGCAACAAGCCAAATGATCAAGAGCGGCGACCAACGCAGAATATTTTTCCCGACGCGCGTAGGTTGCATCGCATCAACGGTGCGCTGTACATCGCGAATGCGCCGTGGATAAAGCGTGATTGCGCCCAGTATGCAAATGCCTGCCGTATAGAGAACGAAGAGTCGATTGGCGACAATTGATGGCCGCAAGAATTCGAGTCGATCAAGATCGCTCCATGCGAGGACGCTCCACAAGTGCCAGTTCGTCGCCCAATTCAGATATCCGCGCGTTTGCAGCCATCCAGTGAGAATGAGCATTCCCAAGCCGACGGCGTATGTGCCATATCGATTGCGAACCAAACCATGCACGAGTGCGATGAATGCGCACCAGAGAATGATCGTCGGTGCGAGGACAACTCCCCATAACATAAAGAAGACGCCAAGATTTATCGGGACAAGGATCTTGGTCTGATACCACTGCACAAGGATCACAACGATGCACGCGAAGAGTGTGCTTGCGGCAATGATGATTGCGAGCGCCGCGTTGGCAAGAACTTTTCCAGCGAGCAAACCAATTGTTGGTATGCCACTCGCACGGACGATCGCTGCTGCGCCATATCGTTCTTCTCGATTCAGCGACTCGACTGTATAGAAAAGCGTCAGAAAGATGAGCAGCAGCGTGACCGTATTGAATGCGCCAGCAGCAAGCGTTCCAGATGTTGCCAATCGAATTGTGCCAAGCCAAACTTCGTTGACAGAATTGCTGCCGATGACTTGAAGAATGATGATTGGAGTGAAGAGCCAGATGCCTGGACTGCGCAGAAGTGCGCGCACTTCATATCGCAGGACAGCAAGCGTTCCAGCGACAACACTTGGCGCATCCATCGTCATGCCGAGCGCTGAAAGTGCGACAGTTGGAGTTTTTGATCGATTAGGCGTCGCCGCGGGTTTCGCTTGAATTGCGCCTGAAACGAGCGAAGTTGCAGGTCCCTTTGCGCGCAATCGCCCCGCGACAATTCGTGCGGAGAACCATGCGCACACGATTCCAAATGCGATCCACGCCAATCGACTGATTGCGAAGAGTGGATCAACACCCATCGGCTGCGTGTTATAAAAATCAACTCCGCGGTCTGCTTTCAACCATGTTTCGCCAAGCCAACGATTGCCAGTTGGATCAATCTGCATGAGCGCAAGATTCGCCCAGTTGGGAAGCCACTCTGGGCTCCAACTCCACAAGAGGAAGACGCCGCCAAGAAGAATTGCGATTGGAACGAGAAAGACAAGAATTGCTTGACGAGTCCATACGCCAAGCAACATTGAAGAACCTGCGATTGCAATAATCGTCGGGACGCCGAAAACAATTCCTGGGAAAATGAAATTCCATGCCTCGAATGGTCCTCGACTTTTTTCAGGATCATCAATCGGCCAAAATTGAAAGAAGACAATCTCCGCAAAGACGAAGATCGCCAAGCAGATGCACAGCGGTACTAAAGTTCCAAGCCATCGCCCAAGGACATACATCCTGGGCGAAAGCGGAGTCGCGAGCACCATGCGATCGACGCGGCGATCCGCATCTGCAATCAACGGCAATCCCGCAGTGATTGCAGCGAGGAACGGCAGCAGCAATCCAAGCAGCGCGCTGTCAATAAATGCTGCGTTGAACATCGAGTTCATCCATGCCTGCTTACCGCCAGCGGTGACGTCCCCCGCTTGCACCCGCACATTTCCCATGACAAATGCGAATACGAGAAGAACGAAAAGCACCGTGAAAATGATGTAAATCGGCCGGCGCCATGCAGTGCGGATGTCCATCCATGCAATCGCCATCACGCGGCCAAGTTGGCTGGTGATCGAGTTGGAAGGATTCGTTGTCGCGACTGGAAGAAGTGGCGCGCGAGAAATATTTCCGTCGCTCACGCTGCGGCTCCAGTGCTGTTGATTGCTGCCAATTGTGCGGAGCGCGATGTCAGAATCGCAACCAGATACGCATCTTCAAGAGTTGCCAGTGAAGAAGCGAACCCTGCTGGTGCTGCATTTGCATCGGCCGAATGCACACGCACTCGGTTTGTCGAACCTTCGCTGAGGATTGCGGAAGTCACGCTGTGATGCTTGGAGAATTCATCGAGTTGGTCGTCGGGAATAAATCCTTCAAACATATGACCATCAATTGCAGCGCGAGCCGCACGCGGAGTGGTATCTGCGACAACACGGCCACCTTGAATTACTGCCATGCGTGGACAAAGCGTTGCCACGTCTTCCACGATGTGCGTTGAAAGCAAGATGATGCGATTCTTGGCAAGCTCTGCGAGCAAGCGATAAAAACGATGTCGTTCTTCAGGATCGAGTCCCGCAGTTGGCTCGTCGACAATCACCAAGCGCGGATTGCCTGCAATGGCCTGCGCAAGTCCAAGTCGCTGCCGCATTCCACCTGAATATCCGCTGACTTTCCGCTTGGCGGCGTGCGATAAATTGACGCGCTCCAGCAGCGCCTGCGCAATCTTGCGGCGACCGCCAGGGCCGTCGACGCCTTTGAGTTTCAACATCAGCTCGAGCATGCGAAGCCCAGTCAGGTCTGGAAAGAAACCGAAATCTTGCGGTAGATATCCAAGCTGCCGACGCACGATGCGTGGATCCTTCACGATGTCTGCGCCATCGAGCGTGATCGAACCAGATGTGGGTTCGAGCAATCCCGCGACTGTGTTCATCAATGTGCTCTTGCCCGCGCCGTTTGGGCCAAGAAGCCCGAAGAGCCCCTCGCCGATGTTCAAGGTGACTCCTTGCAGTGCGTTGACAGGTCCAGCGTAAATCTTGATCAGGTTGTGTATTGAGAGCACGTTGTGTCCTTAATGTTGTAAGAGTGATTGCGGTCGAACAACTTGAATAGCTTTGACCACTTGAGCGTAAACGAATGCGGCACCTTTTGACAACCACAGCGTTGCGGTGAGAAGCGCAACGCCGATCAATGTGATCAAGGCGCTTGAGAAAAGTGAGAAGTGAAAAGACCCTTGATCATCTGCTTTATATGTTGTGCCAAAGATGTCGATCGTGATGGGAGCATCTGTCGCAATAGTGACCATGGAATCCAATCCAAGCATTGTCCCGATACCCCAACTGATCATTGCGACGCTTGCAGTCAAGAGTGAAACAGTTACTGCGAAAAAGCAAACGGCGACTGGCAAATTTCCGACAAGGAAGCCAACAGTCAACCAACCGCGAACGTCTTTGATCCACAGCAACATCCGCCGCCAAAATCCCTCGACTCCGGAAACATCGACGTTATATGCACGTTTGGGCATCCGAATTCCCACCAATACTTCGATAACTTCCCCGAAGAAGAGTGAAATTGCGCGCGCACTTCCAAGCAGTGCGATCAGCAATGGAATTCCAATCAGCGTGGGCAACAATCCAATGGCAACTGCGCCCAATCCCACCACCCAGACGAACGCGGCGAGCGCTAGAAAAAAGCCGAATGTCAGGAAGACGATGGAACCCCACGCATATGGGTCGAAGTAAATTCCGATGATCGGAATTTTTCTCAAGCGGCTCCAAGGCCGTACGGACTCGTTTGTTTTCGAGCTGTGTACAAATTCACTGCCACCGTTGGATTGTGAATTTGCTGCTCCAACTGTTGATTGATGCGAGGCGCTTGATTGCGCGACAGGCTCTTTGACGCCATCGCGCGCCGAGGACAGCTGCTCGCGGAAGTATGCAAGTGCGATATCGCTCGGAGTTCCAAACGCCTCAATTGCAGCGAGGGCGGGCGTGCCAGATGCGATCGCCGCACGCAAATGGGACTCTGCGTCGATCAATGCGTCATGAATCAACGCGGGGTCCGCGCCAAGCAACGCACGCTCTAAATCATTCACGTAATTGGCAACAGCGTCGGCATCGGACTTGCCCATGCCACCTGAATCGTGCGAAGAAACATCAGCGAACATTTGATCCTCCAGTCAGGCCCGTGCCTGAGATAACTCGATTGACCCACCGATCAGTGTCTTTCCACAACCGAATCCAAGCCGACAGCGTGCGACGACCGTCAGCTGTCAAACGAAAACATTTGCGTGCAGGCCCCTCATTCGATGGAACAAGTGTGCTGCTGATCAACCCCTCCGCTTCCATAGTCCGAAGCATTGGGTACAGCGTTCCCTGTTTGAAATTCAGTCCCTCGGGAGATTCTTCGGAAAGTTGGCGCGCAATTTCATAACCGTGAACTGGCTCAGAACTCCGCGCAATTGCAGCCAAAACCACAAGCCACGATGTTCCATTGCTGAGGTCGCGTTCAATTTTATCAACGAGCGGTAGTGCCATGCCTTCGGTACTGTACAGATAATACTACCGTTGTCAAGAACATAATACGTGGAAATACTGTGCAAGGCGGCCAGATTTGCAGACAGAATCAAGCATCGAGCAATACTTGTTAAAGAGTGAATTTTCAGGGAGTCTCGATCACCCGCGACAGCCTCAATACGGAACAGGTCCCCAGCGCGCGAGGATCACGGTCAAGTCAATGGCGTCGATGATCCCGTCACCATTCATATCGCCAATCGATGGATTACTCGATCCCCACCCACCAATGATGACCGAAAGCTCTAAGCCACCAATCGCTCCGTCAAGATTGAAATCTCCGTACGCGACTTCACACGCATCGGGTCGTCCATCAAAGTCCGTGTCCGGCTCGCCAGCGTCAATGGCGCAAACATCTCCGATGCCATCACCGTTGCAATCACTCTGGGTCGGATTGGCAATCGACACACAATTATCCTTCGTGTTGAGTATTCCATCAGCATCAATATCAAGTGGGTCAGCCTGAATCCCTAGCGAGTGATAATGCCCGCCCGAAACTCTGGAACACAATCCGAGATTGAGCGGAGGCGAGCATTGGTCATAAGCGTCCGATCCCCACATGACTGCTTGACCGTCTGTCTGCAGAGCAACAATATGGCTGTGTCCTCTGGAAATCTGCGAGCAAGGACCCAAGGTCGGCGGCACTTCCAAATCACCAGGAACGCCAAGTCCCCAGGTGACAACTTGACCATTCGTCTTGAGCGCCGCAGAAAAGTCATAACCCGCAGCGACCTGCTTGCATGTACCCAGATTGGCAGGAATAGTGACCTGACCATAGGAATCCCATCCCCACGTTGCGACTTGACCGTTGCTCTGGAGTGCAATCGAGTGATACGCACCGCCTCCAAGGTCAATGCAGGCACCGAGCGTCGTTGGAACGTTCGTCTGACCAAAGTCGTTGCGACCCCACCCCTGCACGAGGTGATCACTCCGGATCACGAGCGAATGCCAGTTGCCCGCGGCGACCTTCAAACACGTTCCCAGATTTAAGGGGAGATTTGCCTGCCCCCAATCGACGCCAGGGACATCAAGCCACGGCTTGCCCCAAACGCGCACGAATCCGTCCACTCGCAACGCGAGGTTGTGTTCATAGCCCGCCGAAATCTGTTTGCACATTCCAAGATCCGCAGGAAGATCTGTCTGACCGAATCGATTGTCGCCCCATGCAGCAACAAATCCGTTGGTCGAGAGTGCGAGCGAATGGATCCATCCACCAGAGATTTCCTTGCAGTCGGATACTTCTACTGGAACGTTAATTTGTCCACCCCAGTTGTATCCCCATGCAACAACGGGACCGCCACTCGTGTCGCAGTCGATCGTGCCGTCGCCATTGATGTCGACATCGTTCACGCCACAACCGCAAGTGCCTGGACTGATTTTGTACGGATCGAAATCACAACCATCGCAATCATTGGCAAGTCCATCGGCGTCTGAATCTCCCACGCACGCATCGCCGTGACCGTCGGAATTACAGTCAGCTTGATTCGGGTTGTAGAGGTTGGGGCAGTTGTCTAGCCAATAGGGCACGCCGTCACCGTCGAGATCCGAAAGATCGTTGGTCTGAATGACAAGCATCGCGCCGCCGCCCGACGCAATCTGTGAGCAGGTCCATAGCGTCGAAGGTGGATTGAAGTAACCGGAAGTGTTGTTGCCCCAGACGACCACATGACCGTCGGTACGCAGCGCCATGGACTGATACATGCCACACGCCACCTTCGTGCACGTTCCAAGAGAAGGCGGAACGTTGCACTGGCCGCTGGTGTTCTGTCCCCACGCCCCCACTTGGCCGTTTGTCTTGACTGCAAGATTATGCATGTAACCCGCAGCAACGGTTGTACAAGCCCCAAGTGTCGCTGGTGGTCCTATTGGATTGTCAAACATGCTCCCCCAAACCTGAACCTTTCCATCCGTGCGCACGGCAACGGAGTGAAAGCCGCCCGCTGCAATTTTTATAGCGGTGCCGAGCGTCGGAGGAGTTGTTGTTTCGCCGTACCAGTTCGCTCCCCAACCGACGACGATGCCATTGGTCTTCAGCGCAAGGCTGTGATATTCACCAGCTGCGATGTCGATGCAAGTTCCAAGGTCAGGTGGAACGTTTGATTGTTCCATATCGTTGTACCCCCATCCAGCGACAAGTCCATTGGCTTTGATTGCAAGTGAACTCTCAGATCCTGCGGCGACTCGCACGCAAGCGCCCAGGTTTGTGGGAATATTGCATTGGCCCTGAGGGTTGTTTCCCCACGCAAAGACAGTGCCGTCAAGCTTCACAGCGATCGTAAAGTAGCGCCCGCCCGCAATGTCCTTGCACTGCCCGAGTTGGGGAGGAATCATCGCCTGCCCATAATTTGGCGACGTGCCCGTATTGGTGGTTCCCCATCCCCATGCTGCGACAAGATTATGATTCTGGGCTTGGGCGGCTGTGCACGGAATGAGCAAAACCAAAGCCAGCGACCACAAAACCCTAGGAATACAGCACTTACATGTGTTTAAGAGTTGTTCCATTATGACTGAAGTGTAAATGAATTAAAAAGAGGCGCAACTTTTAAGGTCTCAAATGTTTGCATTTTTATTAATTTTAAAATTTGCTATTTTATTTGACAAACCCAATTTGCGATGTAATTTCTAACGTTCGCGCCCGCGGAAGATCTTGGACGCTCTTTACCCTAATCGAGAGCTCTCAGATCGATCTCTGATCCAGTCCCTTCTTTGGAGCAAAAAAAGTGAAAAAATTGAATCGACTCGATGGACGTTTTGTCTCAGCGGCAATTGCTGTTGCGGCTATTTCTGTAAGTGCTAACGCCGCAATCGTTTACAGCGGCGCATTGAATTGGGTTGTCCCTACGACGGGTACTGGTCCAGTCAACACGACTGGTCTATCTGTCAACTTCGAAACTGGGGCTCACGCCGAGTATGTCGTCGATGGCGCGGACATCAGGTTGTGGGGAAACAATTACACGTATATCAATACCGAATCTCCCGATGGTGGCAACCACTACATGGCCAATCGGTTCCTAAATACCCCTTCGTACAACCGAATCAGTCTTGGAACCGAGATCAGTGCAACTGGAACTTGGAGTGGAGCGTCGGGTACAAGTCCATATCTCTATCTTGACACCGCTGGTTCTAATCCAGCGACACCTTACTCAATGACATGGATGGGATGGTGGGCACCGAATGCGCAGAGTTACTTGGGGATTAAGTTCCAAGACGCAAATCTCGCCACGCACTACGGTTGGGTTCAGATTGCAATCGGAGCGGATTCAAACACACGGTCAATCGTTGACTACGCATACAATTCCACCCCTGATCAGTTTATCTTTGCAGGTGCTACGCCTGCTCCAGGAGCGATTGCGCTTCTTGGACTCGTTGGCTTGGTTCGCGGCCGTCGCCGCGCCTGAGTCAGCCTGATTCGGTTTCAGATTCGAAATTCACATCGGCGGTCTTTGAGGCCGCCGATGTTTTTTGATTTGGGTGAGTTCGCCAGAGGTTCACGGGCGCATTGGATGTGTGCATTGAAGTGACGTGCTCTCGATCAAAGTTCGAGTTCAGATCTCTAGTTTGGCTCGGAATACTTCAAGCCTTTTGCGTGACGCGTTTGGTTGCTTTCTTTGCAGCTTTCT
>CAIXJC010000017.1 GCA_903919715.1 uncultured bacterium
CATGGTCGCGGTCATGGTCGCGGTCGATGGCGGACTCTTTAATGTTGACGGGGTGGATTGCTGTGAGGCGAGCGACTCGGTCCGCTTCACAGCGCAACCGCACAGACACCCGCCGAGCAGCATCACGAACAGGAGAAATCTGGCAGTAATCATTCGGGGCACAGACTATGTTCCGCCACGCCCGCCCGACTCGGCGTCCAGGTGCGGGAGAAATTCCCAGATGAGTACCAGCTCGCACCCTGCTCAATGATGATTCAAGCGACGTCATCAAGTTGTCGTCGGGATGACGCCCTTCGCGCCCAGTCGAGTTTGGAAACCAGAACATCCTCGGCGGATGCGATTGAAAGAGGGATTCACTCCAGCTCCATAGTGAGCCTCCTCGCGAACGCGTCAAGGCCGAACGGTGTGGATTTGCGAATGATGAAGTCGATCTTCCAGCCAGTGGTGAAGTCGATGACATTGAACTGACCCTCCGAGGAAAGTGCTGCCAGTGCGGCCTCGCGACTGACGTAGTACTCCGACTCCGAGAAGGAATCGAGGAGTACCGACAACGAATCGCGATCCGGAGCAATGACGATATCGACGTTATGCGTGGCGCGCGGTGTCCCATGAACAGAACTCGCGATCGATCCGGTCAGCATGTACGGAACGCGGGCGTGCTCAAGCGCGTTGCTTACACGATTAAAAAGATTCGCAGAATGGCCCTCCCCGGATTTGATGGACGCGAAGAACTGGCGAGGTTGGATACGGATCGGCTAGCGCGCGTGACGAAGTTTTTCTAACTCTTTGCGAAGAGGCGACCAATAGCGCTGATCAATTTCGCGCTCCGCGTGTTCTTCTGTTTGAAGCGCGCGCTGCAATTCTTTTTCGGAGCCATTCATGGCGAACGCCAAGAGTGGCCGCCGCACAACCGCGCGTTTGCAAGCCGTGGGATAGTTCTTTGCTACCTCAATCAGCAATTGTGGGGTACGCATTTCACACAACCAAAATTCAAGCTGGGACTTGTTTGGTTTTTTATAATTCTCAAAATAATTGGCTTCAATAAGCCTGCGAATCATTGGCCAATCTTTGTCGCGCTGTGTTTTTTGCTTGTACCAAATCTGGCAACGACATTAAATCGCAGCGAGTACCGTCGGGAAGAGCGATCGTGGTGCGGCGCTTCCACAGCAATGAAAAATCATCCACGCCACGCATTTTAGACATTACATCTACGCGCATGCGTGGCGCTTCAGGGTGTTGGCAGCGAAAATGAACCGCGTGCCCACGTCGCAGAAATTGCAACTGACAAGATGGAACTGCGATTGGCTTGGCTTGCAAATCAACAAGAGCGCGGCGCAAACGCACTAGGTTTTTCGCATCAGCCAAAATGGCAAGAGCAGTGACGCGGCTAAACTCGGCCGCGCCGTAAAACACGCATGCCTGGCCGCCCATCAGCAGCGCGCGTACGCGGTTCGTTTGCATCGAAGAAAGGACTTTGCGTATCGGGTTCGGGATCAAGCGAACCCCCAAGCGCCATATAGGTCATCCACAGTTTTTCACTTTCGAGCCAACGCTGAATTGGCGTCAGCCGATACCACTCAGCCCATTCACTACCTACAAGTTGTTCAGCACGAACCATGAAATGACTTTACCACGCTCCATACGATTTCTGCGCACAGGCTGTTGATCTATCGATTTTGATGGACAGTTTGGTTTACTCGCGCAAGTTTCGCCGAGGTCACGCACTTCAACCTTGTTATTTCGCGGCTCTTGATTGATAGTCGCGGGGATACGCGGCCGAGCGTAAAAACGAAAGATGGTCATTCGCCGAGGAAGTGTGCCCGCGTCACTCGCCTGCGAAGCTGGAAAAGTGAAGTCCTATCAATGGGAGGCAAGGCGGCTCTCACCCCGCGCACAACTTGGCCCACGAGCCGTCGAGCTTCACCAGTTTCTTCGGTGCATCCCAAGCAGGCGTGTTCATCGATGCCGCATGCGCATACGCCCAGCGTGCAATCGAGAGGACGCTTTGTGGGTCGGGATTCTTGGATGAGTCGCAACTGGAAATCGCATTTCGTTTCACCCACTCTTTCAAATGCCGCGTGCTAGCGATGTGATCGCTCTTGTCATTGTTCGCTTTGCGCGAAGCCAGCACGAGATTCATCGGATCGTTGCATGCATACCTTGCCCACGCAATGAAGTGATCCACTTCGCCTGCCTTGGGCGCATCCAATTTTTTATCGGTGTAAAAACAACGTCCATTCTGAATGTCATACAAACGCGGCGCAAAGTGCGCGAGCGGCTGGCGATCTTGGCCAAACATGAATGCTTCAAGATTGCGGTCCTTGCCGAGCGATGGGTTCTTCTCGCGGACCCATCGCGCCCATCGTGCTTGAACAAGCGCAACAATCACACCACGCAGCGAACGCAGACATGCAGCGACGCCGGGCTTGAGAGTGATCGTCTGAAGTTGCAGATTGCTCGCATCCGCGCCTACGAGCTTGTACAAGAACTGATCTTTAGAATATTTCTGATCGTCGACAGATTCGAAGTGTTGGAGATGCTTCAGCGGAAACTTCACGATCAATCGGCGAGTTGCATTCAGCAAACCATCTCGCTGCTGTTCGTATTGGCGAAGTCGCAAGTGCGCGGACTGCGAGGCTCCGAGTTCTGGGATGAGCAGCGTGATGATCTTCGCCTGCTTCGCCACTTCTGCATTTTGCATCAGAGGCGCTTTCCCATATGGTCGAGCCTGCGACCAATACAGTGACAGAAACTCGCGTGCGACATCATCAAGATTCACTTCGAGTGCCGCGCCAGAATCATCGCCCTTCTCGACCGCAACATTTGTCAGCGCGATCAACAGAGCGAATTTGTATGTCGATGTGAACTTCCCAGAATCCAAGAGCAGCTGCACTTTCTGCAGAAACTGAAGTTGAAACTCGCTAGTTGGGACCATTTGAAAGTGGATGGTAATTGGAAGTGTTGGCAAGACCACTTCAGACAGCATTCCTGCAGAAAAAGCAATATTGAGTTAAAACCTTTGCTTTGGCTCGGGAGTTCCCTTGACGATGTCCGCAATTTCCCAGAAGTCGCAGAAAACGGCGACTTCAGATCTTCGGACGATTCAACGCCGCCATTTGCAACTTCTCGCGTTCCGGATTTCAAAGGAGTATTGACATGGCAATTCGAGTTATAAAATCATCTGGAAATGTTTTCAAAGACCTTGGATTCCCAAGCGGCGAGGCTGCGCATCTTCGCATTCGAGCCAAGTTGATGAGCGAGGTTATTCGAACAATCCGAGCGCGAAAGCTGACGCAAGCATCCGCAGCGAAGCTTTTCGGGGTAAGCCAGCCGCGGATCAGCGATCTGAAACGTGGAAAATACGAACGATTCAGCATCGACTCACTCGTAGAAATGCTCACGCTTTCTGGGATGGAAATCGGCGTGACAACAAAACTCAAACGCCGCGCTTCGGCGTGATTCCGTAGGGATGACCAACCCCTAACTCCCCCGCATGCAAGGATTGTTCGTGCAAGTACTCTCCAATCGTGCGACCGCCGTGGTCGTGCGATAACACCGACCTGAGAAGGCGGCGACCGCTTCTGCCCCCCGAAGGAATTGCAATCATGCTTGATACTGTCTGGCCAACTCTCCCCACGCAAGTTCGCGACGAATTGATCTCGCAGTGCGTTCGCAATCTGAAGAATGATCCAGAGAACTACGAGCAGTTTTCCACCATCGTCGCTGCGATCACCAAGTCGCGCAGAGAAACTGTAAAGTCACAGTGGCGCCTCGGCAATTATTACGGCACAAAGCTTGCACTTGCTCGCGATCCAGACAAGGCGTCCCCCGCCTTCGCGATGACTTTCATGGCGATGCGCAAGGACGACGTGACGGCACTCTATGAAGCGCTCGGCGTTGCACACAAAGACCTCGCGGTCGAAGAAGCTGCGATTACCGTCACTCCACCGACCGAAGAAAAATTTGCTGCGGTTCTGAAAAATGGGCTGACTGGGATTTCACCAGAGATCGTGCGCTGCATGGTCGCCGTGATCGCAGATGCCGGAATCACCGAGTGGCAAGGCGCAGCTCGCAGCGCACTCAGCGCACATATGAAGGACTTTCGCTGATCAATCTTTCTGTGGCGGAAGCGGCGTTAGCGAATATCCAGGCAGATTCGCTGCCGCTGGATCATGCGCCAATATGAGTGCCGCGGCGACGGCGCGTTTGAAATCCGCATCATCTGCTTCGTCCCACTGCACAAGCGGACGAAAGTATCCAACCCACGCGAACTCCTGAAAATAGACATCGTTGCGTTCTTCAATTCCCCCGGCCCTTTCGACTGCCCAGACGAGACCACGGTATGGACCGTTAGCACACTCGCTTAGTGAAGTTGGCAGACTTGCCGGATCAATTGGATTCTGAAAAGAATCAACGAGGAGCACATAGTTCGACTGACGCATCTTCTCCCAAAATTCAGCGGTCCCCATCTGAGACCAATTCGCAATGACTTGGCCGTATGCCGTCTTATCGGCAACCTTCGATTCGATCAATGCTCGAACGGTATGATGCCTGTCAGTGAGATACGGAATCCCACCAGGACCGATCACAACCGGCAACACCTTCTTCTGAAAAACAGAAATCACCTTTGCAAGAGACATCTTGCGAAAGCTATTTGCTTTATAAGCGACCTCGCGATAACTGACTGTCATTTGTGTCGGATGCAATTTCCCCGCATCGATTGTGAAATGGTCTCCAGCAACCATTGTTGGAGAAAACGGTCGGTACTGATCCGAATCTCGCGGCAAGAAAAATGCCGCTGCCAAAGCAAGAGGCAGAATCACTGCGATTCGAATCCACATTCGCTGAGCGATTTTCATGGCGAAATGATAGGCAACATTGGCGTTTAATAAGGGTGTTCGACGAACCACACTGCCGCGGCGAGTTCGACAGTCGAGAGAGATCCTCCAGACCAATTGCATGCGACTGAGGAACTTCCACTGCCCTTATACAGCTTGCTCCCCGACACATTGAAGAGAACCGTCGAGCTTCCAGCCCCCTCAAACACTTTGTCGCCAATGATGTTGTAAATGCACTTGCTTGAACCCGAGCCTTCGAAGACTTTCTGCCCGCTGAGATTGACGATCACGCTACTACTTCCAGACCCTTGGTAGACATGAGATCCACTGACATTGCAGAGCACTTTCGATGAACCTGTTTTCTCATAGAACTTTCCACTCGAAAGATTGAATGCGGGTTTACCGGAGCCCGAACCTGTATAAAACTGGATCTTTGGCATGACGGCAGCTCCGACAAGAAAGGCGGCGGCGAGTGTGAACGCGACGAATCGAGATGTCGCGGAAATTTGCATCACCGAAAGCATATCCGAGCCCTCTAATTTTCAATGCAGATTCCGCCGCCCCTGCACTACATTGAACACTCTTCAATGCAGCAACCATCCCCACAACTTCTCAGCGAAATCACAGCGAAACTCTTGGCGATCGAATCGGCTGACGCCGCATCTTCTGGACCGCACTGGGGCGCGATGCACAAATTGCTCTTGAAAGCAAAGGTTGGCGGAGCCTCGCTCCTTCCCATCGTTGGATCACGCGACCTCGCAGAATTAAAGAATGTGATCGCGACATTGCGCGGCGAAGAAGTTGTTCCCATCATCAAGGAACCAGCGCCAGTCATCGCCGAGATCGATCCATCGATCTTGCAGAGCGCGCTGAAGATGTATCGCCGCCGCATGAAATTCTCTCGGCTTGATCGCGAGTCGAAGTTGGGGGTGGGACCAATGAGCGGCGGTGCAAATCACCGAATCGAATCCATGATCCCGCCGAAAGAGTTTCCTCTTGCGGTCTGGGACGCACTTGTTCTTGCTGGCAAACTGCGCCGTGAAGGGCAAGGGTTCTATTCACTCATCGACGATGGCACTGAGGTTCAGTGGTAAGCGCAGAGGTAAGTCCGGCGGCCGCGTTTATCCCCAGACGCCCATTCGACAGTTGCAAGCATTTGTGAGAAACTCCCAGTTATGGATATCAAAATTGAATCAGGCGTTGCAGATGGCGGAACCGTCGTGCACCTCGACGGGAAACTCGATTCTAGCAACGCGACTCCGGTCGAACTTGCCCTCTTGGATGTCATTGCGAAGGGCGAGACCAAGCTGGTCATCGACTGCGTCAAAATGAACTTCGTCAGCAGCGCCGGGCTGCGCTCCCTCATCATGGCGATCAAGAAAATGAAACCAGTTGGAGGAACAGTCACGCTGCTTGGGCTTCAACACAATGTCAAAGAAGTGTTGGAAATCAGCGGATTACTCCCGCTCTTCAAGATTCAAGATGTCTAAAAAGATTCAGGCGACCTGAGAAGCGGTCGGACGAACTGAAACATCTGTCCCAGGAATCTGCGATTCTAAATCCGCGCGCAGAGCATCGATTCGCTTCTGCACATCGCCCATTAAGTCAGTTGGATTGAATTCAAGGAAGATTTCAACATAGACATTCGGTCCCGAGCGACGGGCACGTACTTTGTGAATTCGCTCATACGAATCAATATGGGTGACCAACTCTCGCATGATTTTGAGCTGAACCGACTCTTCAATTGTCGCATCCAAGAGATCACCGACCGAAGATGACGCCATACCCCACGCAGCATGAAACATAAAAAGCACGCCGACGAGCGATGCGATGGGATCGATGTACCAACTCCACTGATCTTGACGGAAGATCAGCGCCAGCAACAGTCCACTTCCCATGACAACGTCAAAACTTGCCTTTGAGAACCAAAGTCGAGCCTGAGATTCCATGATCGCTGATGGCTGCTCGGAAATAATTCGCTTATTTCGCCCCCAGATCCAATAGCCAATGCACGCATACAGCGCAAAGATTGCGATGCCAGCCTGCGTTCCTTCAGGCATCTCTGGGTGACTGAAGTGATGAAGTGCGCGGACGGTCACGAATACCCCGCATGCCATCATGATCACACCGATTGTGATGCTGACGAGATTTTCGAGTTTGCCGATGCCGTACGAAAACTGGTGCGTCGCTGAACGGCGAACTGCGCGGATGGTCAGGAAAGCCGCAAGGACCGAAAGCGTGTCAGTGCTTTCCTTGAGCACATCGCCCATAATCGTCACCGAATTGGACATGAGCGCCGCACTACCCATCAAGACAAGATCAATAAAACAAAACGCGAGTGCGAACTTCAGACTGCTTTCTCGTGTTCCGCTCGATCCGTGGTGTGACATGGTTGGTCAATCTAGCACGAAATGCTTGCGTTCGTACGCATCAACGTCACTCGTCGTCGTCGCCTTCTTCAGTTACTGCCCAGTGCGGGTAGACCGCGGCCGATCCCTTCATCGCATGCCAGAGAATTCGATTGAGTTGATCTTCAGAGCACTGATCTGCATTCTCAAGTGGCAGTCGCGCAGAAGCAAGCGCATTCTCGCGAAGCAGCGGATCAGCGATCGCAGACGGCTGGGGATTCATTTGATCGAGCGGCACACCATTCGGTAACGAGTCGAATGCTGCAAAATTACTTGCGGAATTGAAGCAATCTGACATCGGCGTCGCAGAGGCATCCATTTGATTCATCGGCGTCATTCCAAGCATCAATTCCATCGTTCGCAGCAAACTCGTGTGGTTGTACTGCGTGCTGACGACCTCGCCACGCTTGGTGTATGGGCTTATGACGTATGCAGTCGTTCGGAACCCGCTGACATGATCCCAACCTGCCTGAGGGTCATCTTCGATCGCAAAGATGCATGTCTCGTTCCAGAACGAACTATGACTGATCGCTTCGACGATCTGACCGAACGCTAGATCGTTGTCAGCAACCTGAGCCGCCGGCGTCGGGGCACCCGCTTTCGTACCACTCGAGTGATCATTCGGCAAACAAATGATGATCAGATTTGGAAGCGTGGCAGTCTTCTCGTACTCCTTCAACTCTGCAATGAATTGACGCGCGCGGAACTGGTCTGGAATGTTTATGTCCCATCCGACGGTGTTCGTGCAGAGAAATGGCCGCAGAGACTCGATCGTTGGCACGCTTGAGACCTTGACTTCTGCACTTCCAGTTGTGAAGTCCTTCCAGTGATCCTGAAAGGTGATCTCCCCCTTTCGATTTGGATCTGTCCAACTCTTCTTCGTCGCAGCAAATTCGCCATACACCCTCAAACTCTTGCCCGATGCAATGGCGTGATCCCAGATGAAACCTGCTGATGAGTATGCCAGCGCATCACTATCGTTCTCTTCCATTCCATCTGGATAACTTCGAGGGAAGCCAGCGAAGGAGCGCTCGAGATAGTCATTGGCAATCGCAGAGTCTGCCCAATTATGTCCGTCGGCGCTCAAGACTCCTGAGCAATAGGTGTTGTCGAGCAATACAAAGTCGCGCACCATCTTGTGCTGATTGGGGGTGATGTTTTCGCCAAAGACACACAGCGAAGCGTCGCCATTTCCCTGCGGAATATCGCCAAGAATTTGGTCATACGTCCGATTTTCTTTGATGATGTAGACAACATGTTTAAAAACGCTCGGCTCGCCGACACGTTCTGGAACGGGTCGAGGCGGTTGATTTGCACGCGCCGGCAATTTGGCTTCTTGCAATAATCCAAATCGCATGTCCGTCAATGCAATTTGAGTCATCGCCTCCAAATCGTTGTCGCTTGGAAGTGGCACAAGCGAGAGACTGCCTCGAAACTGCCTGGAATTCGAATCGGATTTTTCCCCCACCTTCAACCGCTGCGTCAACGCCGTTCCTTTGATGTTCGCAGTGCACAAGACTCGTCCCGTGGGAGTTGATGCCACCGCAATCGCACCAGGAAACCATCCAACAGGAATCAATCCAATCAACTTTGAGCGCTCTGGCGGATTCTCGCTTGCACCGAAATCAACGACCGCCACCGCATTCTGAGTTCCGTTGCATACATAGAGTCGCTCCCCGTTTGCATCAAAGGTCAGTGCACTCGGTTGCGCGCCAAACAAATCGTCCGGCCGCTGACGCATACAAATAGTTTCGCGGATGAGATCCGTGCGAGTGTCGATGACAGAAAGAGTGTCGCTGCCAGCATTCGCAACGACAACCCAGAGACCATCTGGCGTTCGTGCAAGCGCACTTGCGTGCATGCCAGTCGTGATCTCACTTGAAGCAGCCGCTCCTCCTTGCAAATCAATAATCGAAACCGAACCTTCGCTCGCAATAAATCGTTCAGGATCGACCCGCACGAGAGTTCCGCGACCGGCAGGACCCGTCAAACTCGCAGCGTCGGGCCGTCGCCCACCCCAATTGGAAACATACGCCTTTCCTGCAGCGATAACGACATCAAACGGCGCTACACCAACATCCCATGTTCGAAGCACCCGCCCATCCTTGGCGTCGAGTTCCAAGAGATGATTCGACAGATTGCCGCACACATAAAGTTTCTCGCCGTCCGCAGAGAGTGCAATTCCGGATGGAATCTCTGCTTCACGCCGCGGAGCATTGGCATGCGGCAGAGGAAATGTGAAGAGCGCAGAAATAGTTCCCTTGGCATCGATGCCGAAGACTTTGATACTGCCACTTACATTCGCCAAATAAGCGCGAGTCCCATTGGGCGAGACCACGAGCCCTGTGAAGCTGAGTTGTCCATCCTTGTCTGGTTTGAGTTGTCGCGGCGAGACTGGATTGACAGAAGCATGTGTCTCATCTTCTGCTGGAAGAGCGACCCGCTGCACGATGTCGCCACTCGTCGGATTGATCACGACAATCTCAGCCGATTTGCCTGCGGTTATCAATCTTGTTCCGCCAGCAAAGAGCGTCATTGCTTGCGGGCGCATGCCAGGAAGTTCCACCAACTTACCCGCTGGAGTGAGCAACTGATTTGTTGGCGTCATGAACCGATTGGAGCCAACCTTCCCCACCAGTTCGCCTGATTCCAACACGGGCGTTGCATGTTGAGTCGCAGCACAGCTCGTCATAAAGCAAAGAACCGTGGCGTATGCGATAAGGCGTTGAATCGATTGCATTCTTGCAGGATATGAGAATCGCTCACCCGTGGGAGTGCATACTCTGTGCGCCACTTCCGCCATGAAATTGTTCCCGCTCTACGTCATGATGTCCGCTTTAACCGTGGCAAGCCCTGGTCCAGGTGTCGTAATGACTTTGACGAATGCGCTGCGATATGGCGTCAAGAATGCATTCCCTGGAATTCTTGGATTGGCTGCAGGCATGGTTTTTATTGCCGCCCTTTCATCAACCGGTTTGGGCGTGCTCGTTGCAGCATCGCCGCTTGCATTCACCATATTGAAGTTCGTTGGCGCGGCGTATCTGATTTACCTTGGAGTGCGTTTGTGGCTCGCACCTCCCTTTCAATTTGGACAGGAGCAAGCGCATGAAGCAAACTTTACAAAGCGGTTTTTCGAAGCGTTCACTCTGCAATTCACGAATCCCAAAGCGCTCTTTTTCTGCCTCTGCGTCTTTCCGCAGTTCATCGATCAAGAGGAAAACTATCTGCTGCAGTTTGTAATTCTTGCCGCGACATATGTGCTGCTGATCATTGCCATTCATGTTGCATATGCGGCAACTGCGGCACGAACAAGAAGATGGCTTACATCACCGCATGGAGGGCGAGTGCTCAACGCACTCTCTGGAACGATGTTCATCATCTTCGGTCTCCTGCTCGCACTGATGCAGGCATAGATAGAATCACAGTCAATGCACCCACTTCTCGGCGAATTCATGGGAACACTCGTACTCGTCCTTCTTGGAGATGGAGTCGTCGCCAACGTGCTCCTGAGCAAGACAAAGGGAAGCAACTCCGGCTGGATCGTCATCGCCACCGGATGGGGATTCGCTGTGATGGTTGGAGTCTTCGTCGCAGGTGCGTTCGGCAGCGCCGATGGATACATCAACCCCGCTGTCACACTTTGGTCGGTGATGGGAAGCGGCGACACATCGAAATTGGCGATGATTCCAGCACAATTCGCTGGAGGATTCGTTGGCGCCGTCCTCGTCTGGCTGCATTACTTACCCCACTGGAAAGAAACGCAAGACAAAGGTGCAA
Source organism: uncultured bacterium (assembly GCA_903919715.1). Classification (GTDB taxonomy): domain Bacteria; phylum Planctomycetota; class Phycisphaerae; order Phycisphaerales; family SM1A02; genus F1-60-MAGs104. The sequence continues at coordinate 11,024 of CAIXJC010000017.1, forward strand.
AGCTCGCGGTGTTCTGCACAGGACCTGCGATTCGCAGAGCGGGTTCAAACTTAACCAGTGAAATCATCGGCACAACCTTCTTGCTCCTTGGCGTCGGATCCATCTTCGCGAAAATTTCACCTGAACTTGCTGTGGGAATCGGGCCATATCTTGTCGGCGTACTCGTGTGGGGAATTGGGCTTTCACTTGGCGGCACAACGGGATATGCGATCAATCCAGCACGCGACCTCTCGCCAAGAATCGCACACGCACTGCTGCCGATTGCGGGCAAGGGATCATCAGATTGGGGATATGCGTGGATACCAGTTGTCGGACCATGCATCGCAGCTGGACTTGCGTGGGCAATTTTCAAGGTTGTGGCATAACAAACAAAGAGGCTAGCGATTTACTCCGCCTCGCCCCATGACTTTGCGAATGCCCATTCATAATTCTTCCATCGACCGATCGACGAACGGTTGATTGGCCTTCGAACTTGTTCGTGACTCAATGTCATCACGGTTCGTGCATTTGATTCTGGTGCCAAGACACGATCATCCATCGAGAGTCCCATTCGCGTCAGACAGCGCAGCATGTTCCCTGATGGATTGTCAACCAAGTCCTCGTAGCGAATCGTTTCGTGCGGGATCCCAAGAGCAACAAGAGAACGTGCAACGAGCGCACGCTCGGCAGAAGTGACTCGGCGAATATCTTCGAGACTTCGTGTCCAGCCAACATTAGTGCGGTGAAAGTTTGAAAGAAAAAGACTGATCGCAGTATCTCGAGGATCACGCTGAATATAAAAACAGATCGCACCGGGAAGAACCGCAGCAACAAGCGGTAGATAGCGCCATGTATTCAGCGACTTATCGAAAATCCATTTCGTGCCGTCACGCTGCGTGACTCGAGCACCTTGCAAATATGCATCCTGCATATGTTTCGCAGCATCGTGATCAAGTCCCTCGAGGTGCGACGGCCAGAAACCCGTACTCGAGGCAGAGTGCGCCATCGTCGTCACGCCGTCGTATTCACCGATTCCTGAAATGTCTGGATGTCGATCGAGCATCTGCTCCAACAAAGTCGTCCCACTGCGCGGCAGACCAACAACAAGCGCAACACCTTTCACCGCTGGCGCTCGAGGTTCGACGGCAGCTGATCCATGCTTGAGAGAAACCCTCTCGAGAGACTTGAGCTGAGCATTCGCAGTATCGATCATTCCATCAACGTCGAAAGGTGCACCAGTCGATGCATGGACATAAGAAGCGAGTTCGAAAGCACGGCGATATTCGCCGATCGAGTCGAGTATGCGAACTGCCTGAAAACCTGCGAGTCTGCGAAGGGTCTCCTCTCCATCACCCCGCGCAATCATCTCCAGCGAATGAATGGTGCCTTGCGGATCACGACGAACGGTTACTGGCGCAGTAAAGAGTGCGCAGCGAGGATCTGCGAGCCATGCTCCACCAGCTGCGATGAGCGCCTCGAGTTCGTCATGACGAGCCGACCGATGCAGGACATCCGCGAGTGTGAGCGTCGCATCAATCGCATTTGGCGGGGACATTGCGATGAGCGCACGAAGCCGATCGATCGCCGCAGAACCTCGCCCGAGGCGATTATCGATTACAGCACGAACCAGAGCCATATCTGGCGAATTGTCGCCAAATCGAAGTGCGCGGTCCGCCGCATCCTCAGCGACTCGCAGCCGTCCAACACCAAGCGCAGCCCGTGCACGGGCATGCCATGCAGCGATATCTCTGGGATTTTTAGCTGTGATTTTCTCTGTAACAGCAAGCACTTCACCGAATGCGCGACGCGCGAGCAATGCATTCAAATCCGATGTCGAAGAACGAGTGCTCATTGAAGATTCGCCACAGGGATCACTATAGACGGGAGGACCTAGACTTCACCCATGACAACTCTTTGCGCCGCACCCGAATTCGAATCACAAATATCTCTCTATGCAGCTGGAGCGAAAATCCTGCGCAAGGCCGTCGAAGGAGTTGCGCCGCAAAAATTGAACATCCGAATTGCACCTGGAACATGGAGCATGCAGGAAATCGTGGTTCACATGATTGATAGCGACCTCGCAGCAACGCACCGCATGCGACGAATTGCGGCGGAAGAATTGCCGCTGCTTGTTTCGTATGACGAGGATGCGTTTATCGCTCGATTGGCTGCTGAAAAAACAGACATGGCGGAAGCGCTTGATCTATTTGATGCGAATCGCAAATTCACTGCACGATGGCTTCGAACGCTGGAGTCTTCTGCGTTTGCACGAAGTGGGATTCATACTCAGCGGGGAAAGATCACGCTTGGAGAAATTCTTGCGATCTACACCCATCACCTGGAACACCACATGGTTTTTATAGAGGGCAAACGCAAAACGCTTCTTGTCTAAGCGGATTTGTATTGCCAAGCGTCGTTAAGTGGCGAAGCAATTGCCGCATATTGTTCTTTAATATAAATTGTCTTACGCAATGAACCCACGATGGAGCGTGCAGGGATAACTTGAACATTGAAATGCCCACAATGTCACCCGAACATCTTCACCTTGCGCTAAATCACTTTCCAATCATTGGCATCGCTTGTGCGTTACTGCCAATCATTGTTGGAATTTTCTTTCGCAGCAAATCGACTCTTGTCGTTGGGTTGGTGTTAGCGACTGCGTGCGGATGGACAACCTTGCTTGTTATGAACGCTGGCGAATCTGCTGCGGAGCGATACGAAGAAGGACCAGTTCGGCCATTCCTTGATGCAAATTTCAAGGCATCGCTCGAGGCACACGAAGAGATCGCAGAAACATGGTCGAAAGTCATCTATGTGGCTGCTTCACTTGCGACTATCACCCTTGTGCTGACGCTCGCAAACGTAAAATTTGCTCGCTTCGCTGCAGTCGTCGTCCTCTTCGCATGCATGGCTGCTGTCGGAGCCGGTGTTTTCATCGCTGACTCAGGCGGCAAGATCCGCCGGCCAGACTTTCGTACTGCGAACAATGCCGCAGCGACACAGCCGCATGCAGAGGAGTGAAGCAGGCGCTTCGTTACATAACCACGCCAGCCTGCACCCGGTACTCGTTCAGCGCACTGCAATCACCCATGACTTCGTTCCAGCTCGAATCTGGCAGGCGAACAAGATTCTCTCGGTTGGTGATCCCACCAATCGCCTCCACTGCGCAAACGAATCTTTGAGAGAGATCAGTGTCTGCGGCTGAGACAGTTCCAGTCGATGAACTGCTGCCAGCAGCAAGAATTTCAGGCAGCGCCCGTTTGACTAACCATGACCTTCCCCTGTACTTCAGACCACATTGCATTACAGTTTTCCCACTTCGCAAAGAATTAGCGTAGGCATGCGTGACACCGCAGTGTTTGGCCTACTGACGATTGTTTCTGGCGCAGGCGGTTTCTAGCCAAGTGAACCGTGCGGTCTGACTTCGTTGTAGTGGCGACGCCATTTCTCAATCATGATCTTCGCTTCTCGCAGCGTGTAAAAGATTTCGCCGTCCAACAATTCATTGCGTTGCGTAAAAGACCTGTGATTCGTGGTGATCCATACCGGCCATACACGGCCGCAAGTTCCACGATGCGACCAGTTAATGCGTTTTCATCATCACGAACCTGCGGCGTGTATTGCTGAACAGCGCGCGCTTGTCTCAACACAAGACACGCTCGGCGTTCACTGACTTTCAATTCACGGCGCACGTGTTCCACTGTCGCCCGACAGTGTCGGGCTTAAAAGTTTCGCTACCTATAAACCTACGCGGCCTCGCGAAGAATCGCCTTGTCCAACTCCGCCTCCGCAAGCAAGCGCTTCAAGCGCGCGTTCTCTTGCTCAATCTGCTTGAAGCGTTTGGCTTGATCAGCCTTCATTCCTCCGTACTCTTTGCGCCAACGAAAGTATGTCACCTCCGTCACGCCAAGAATCCGGCACATCGATGCCACCGTAGATCCCTTGCCTAACTCAACATCCGCTTGCCGAAGTTTGTTGACAATTTCTTCCGCCTTGTGTCGCTTGCGTGCCATGAGTGTCCTCCTGAATTGCGCCGAATACTAAAGTCTCGGCTGGTTTGGTTTCAGGGGGGAAGGTCAAATCCGGCCACAGCAACCACTAATACCGCCCGGCAATCGCTTTCAACTCAGCCTTCACGAGATCTTGCAACGACTTCGGTTGCTTCACACGCGCGCCGTGTCCAAGCCAGAGCACAAAGTAGAGAATCTCTTTCAGGCCGCGAACTCGGAAAGAGAATTCGTGCACGCCATCGGGACGAACGGAAATCTCTTGCGTCGGATGCCACAGCGTGTCTTTGATATTCACTGCGAATGCCGCATCCACTTCAATCACAACTGTTGATTTCGCTTCCCCGCCCTCGCGAATAATCTCCCACGCATCTTCGAGATACTCGTCCAGAGAAAACCAATCTGGCATGGTGAAGTTGGTCTTCCCATCAATGACTGACAGAATTCTCGAAAGGCGAATCGTGCGAAGCGCAGAATATTTGTCGGACACCGCCTCTTTCGTCGCGCCCGGTTTTGCAACAGGTTGCAGGACTGCATAAAAAGAACGACGGGCATAAAACATTGCAAGGGGCTCAACATGCCAGAGATCCTTCGTCGCTTTGCGCTTCGGCGGCACAGAATCCCCCGCCATGCTCGCATCCGCAAGACTCTTCGCACTTCGATAATCAATCAACAATGTCTTTCCATCAGCCATCGCATTCACGAAGAGTTCATAATTCGTGATATCGCTTGGATTCTTGGACTGCGTGAAGCGAAGACGGATGCGGTCCTTCAAACATAGATACTTCTTCCGCGTCGCGTCATCGATGTGCTTTTCAACCGTCCGACCAAACGTGAACGCAGCGCGCATCTGTGGCGCAAGTGATCGTTCCGTTGCATCTCGCAAAATAAAGAGCGCTGGCAAGACCTGATTTTCGATCAAATCGAGGCTGAGTCGACTGCCGCCAGTTGATGAGTAGACGCGATTGTCACCTGTTCCAATGCCAGTCGCATCAATATGAAAGCCTGCGCGAACACGCTTGATAAGCAGGAAAGCTTGTGCATCGCTGACCTTGAACTTCTTCTTGATATCAGAAAACTTTGCGCCCCCAGATTCCATCATTCGCTTGAGTTCGAACATGCGCTCGAGCATTTCGTCTGCGGTGGCGTGCTTGAGCGGCATGACGAGTTCCGCGGTGCCGCGCGCCTTGGTCAATTTTTTTGCAGTCTTTGCAGCCTTTGCAGTCTTCGCCGTCGCTGCCGTTTTCGCCTTCTTCGCCTTTTTCGCCATTACCGGAAGTCCTTCCTTCGTTCATTCATTCGGTCACTGCCCCGTAAGCAATTTCACCCCGCACTCCGACAAATTCAAGAGCCATGTCGTGACACAATCATTCCATGCGAAACAACTCATCCAAATCCTCAGCAAAGTCAGGCAAGCCCACAAAAGCACTCGTACCCCAAATCAGCTGCATTCGTCACTTTTGCGATTCTGACGGATCGATTCTACATCTGGACTCGTTGGTCGAGTCGATGATTCTTGGAAAAATTCCTCGCAAGCACATCTTGCTTGATGGACCTAAGGGTTCTGGCAAACGAATGCTTGCACGCGCAATCGGCAATGAGTTCGGCGGAAAGGTTGTCGAGCTCGATCCAGGTTCAGTCACGAATCGCACCGGTATGGTCGACATCTTTAGCGACCTTGGGCGTGACGATGCGTTGGTCATGCACAATATCGACGAGTGGTGCGACGAAGCGCAAAGCGATACGGCCTGCGTCATGATCGATCGAGCGCTCAGACGAGAGGCGCCCAAAGCAACGCGATCAAATCCATTCGCAGCTGCATTCGAGAACGACTCGGAAGCGGGCGCCACCGAAAAGTTCCTGGCATTTGAGCCATTCATCATGATTGTCACGACCAATGCTTTCCCAGCGGTCAATGATCGACTTGGGAATAACTGTCTTCACTTCACGCTCGCACGCAGTCGAGAGGCAATGACAATCGCTACCGAACGAGCGCTGCGATACAACGCGATTCCTGCAGATTCCAAGGCAGTTTCGATCTTGGTTGACTATTTTATGGTTGCCCATGCCGACGTCGCCGAGGAAACGATTGCACTTGTCATCAGTCATCTGATGAGATTGGGTGCGATTGCCCTTCTTCCAGAAATAGCGGCACAAGTTGTCCAAGCAGCGTGGTTATTTCAATCGATTGGCGTTGTCGCGCGCTGCGTGAAATCAACGATGGCTGATATGGAGACAGAAGACCTGCAAGCGGTTGCGACGTACTTACTGTTGCCACCCGCCCTCACAGTAAAACTTGCAAAAGTGCTCAAGAAAAATTCGAGTGAACATATCGATATTGGGTTCTGATTCCACTGATCGGTTTCTTCTGTGCATTCTTACATTTGCAAGAGTGGCGTGCCCGCATAATTGTGAAACTTTCCAAACACATGATCTCCACTGCATCACAACTTCAATTCAAACTCATCGGATCTGCGCAGGATTCTTTGCAATCACGCGCCGCACAATTCAGTGCCGAGCATCAAGGCCGTCCGTACCAACACGCTCTCTCGCGCGACATCGTCGCCGCGCTTGAGAACCCATTGTCGGACGGCCGTCCATCGAATCGGCAGGCCAGCACCACCTCGATGCGCGCAATTTCCAGCGCACTCGTCGTCGTCCCAACCGGGGGCGGGAAGACGCATATCGCGCTTGCAACAGCGCGAACATTACAGGTGAGTGCTGGCTTGACGATTGGATGGTGCTCGGCGCGGCGCGACCTACTTCGGCAAGTCGACCGTGAAAACAAGGTCTTTGGCTTCAACGTTGATCTTCGACTCATGTCGCTCTTCGATCGCAATCCGCCTGAGTGCGATGTACTGATCATGGACGAAGCACATCACGATGCGTGCGCGAGCGCAGCAACTTTGCATGCAAATGTGAAGCCTTCGTACATCATGGGACTGACGGCGACGCCGTGGCGGAGCGACCGAGCTCGATTGTGTTACAGCCATGTCATTCGTCGATGCTCGATTCAAAGTTTGCAAGATGACGGATATCTCGCTCCCTATGCGCATGTCAGCATTGATTCGTGGGCACCAGAAGAGGTCGCGAAAACGTGGCTTCGATCTCGCGAGAGATTTGGGAAAACTGTCATCTTTATGCACACACGCCAGCAAGCGCATGCATGCATGCTTGCGCTGCGCAAGAGCGGCGTCAGCGTTGAACTTGTTGCAGGCGACACTGATCGATCAACGCAGTTGCAAGATTTCGCCAGCGGCAAAGTTGAGATCCTTCTAGCGATGGGTTGCCTGACTGAAGGGTTTAACGATCCAACACTTCGAACGGTTTTCATTCGACCCGCAAGCAAAGGCCCAACCGTTCAAATGGGCGGGCGCGCTTTTCGAATGCACCCAAGTATTCCGGTGAAGACAATCGTTCAACTCCGCGACACTCCCCTGCCATTCACGCGTATCGCTCGTCCCGTCGAGCAATATGTCATTCGTGATAGCGAGTGGCGATCCATTGGAGCAACACGTCAACTTGATGCGCTCGTTCACAACATGCGCACCGTTGCGGCGCGTGCCACCGTCGTACTCCCAACGTTTATCACCAAGGCGCGCAAATACAAATCAACTTCCAGCATCTTTCGAAAGCCCGATCCAAATGAGCAAGAATGAGTTTCACATGAATTCACAGCAATCACACATTCCATTTTCAATGCCACAACTCGATCACGTCGTCTCCACAATTGGCGCTCTGCAAATTGCGCCAAACATGAGCGATTTGCCAGCGATACCGAACCTGCCGACAAATCCTTTTCTGCAAAGACGCAGGCCTAGCACATCGATGAATCGCTTGCGATTTGCGCCGCGACGATTGCTTCTCGACGGCGAGCCCGTCATCGCAAGCGACCGTTTCTGGGCGAGTCTGTTTCATAAGTGCGGGTTTAACGACGTCGTTTTCAAGTACTTCAAACCTGACGAAGTCTTTCAGCGCATCGCTCGGACAGACACAAAGGCACAACTTCGGTTCACGATCGAGCTGACCGAGAATAATCAGCGAAGGCTGCTTGGAGTCACGAATCCAAACGCTTCGATTCTCCACCGCGACAGTGCGCTTGCTCTTCTGCGTGCTCATGGTGGCGAGAAACTCTCATATGCCGACGGCAGATTGACTTCGACGCATATGCCTGCGGGCGGTCCTGGTCACTTTCGAATCGGTCCAGACGACTTCGAACACAGATTTACGCTCGACACACCGCTCGATGGATTTGGGGAACCGAAGATCTGGGTCACTCTTCTGCGAATGATCTGCACGAACGGCGCAATCGGAATGCAGCGCGCATTCTGCAATCCAGTGAAGCTTGGACAGGAACCTCTGCATGCACTTGATCGAGCGCTCAGCAGCTATGCAAACGCTGACGGATTCAGTGCGATGCGTCAACGCTTCGAGAGTGCACAGAAATCATGGGCGAGTCTCGAGGATGTTCGTTCACTCGAACGCATCATGACGACCGTGTCTTGGGGCGGGGGCGATGCCGCAGGGAGTCGGCGAAACGCGTTCGAGCGCATGATTGGTGACATTTCAGGGATTTATGGCGTCGCTTCTCTCGAGGGTATTTCTCCAAAGCGCCGAAGGTTGCTGCCTTCACGGGCTCGCGTGTACGACTTGATTAATTTCGCCAGCGAAGTCTCGACTCATCATGCGATGCCACTTGCAGCGTCGAAGATTTCTGCGTGGATTGGAACGACGATCGTTGATGAATTCGACTTGGAAGGATCGGCGAAGGAAGTAAACGATTTCGAGGCGCTCTTTTTGGATCAGCCGAGGAGTTCGGCACG